>NZ_JBEPOZ010000008.1:0-182367 GCF_040547005.1 Arthrobacter sp. UYCu712 | reverse complement strand
TCGATACTCCGGAGTGAATTTACGTCTTGTCGTGCTCACAAGAACACCTTCCCGCAGAATCCAAGGATCCCGCTACTTCAGGTGTCCACCAACAGAGGTTAACCCCAAAGCGGTTATGGGAGTGGTAAATTGCTGTTCGAGGATGGTCCCACATCCCTTTTGAGGTTGGCCCTCGACGGCCCGCTTCGCCTCCCATTCAGAGAGAAATGCCCCGCGGACCGCCGCCGTGCCGGCCAAGGCACGATGGCCGTTCAGCCGGTAATGCGAAGTTTGCGATCGCCACCGAGAGACGAGAGACCGCAAAAAACGACGCTTGCTTTACACGGCGCCGGTCCCGGATGTGTCGGCAAGTCCAGTCCCTAAGACCTGGCCCGCGCAGGGCGGTGTCGATCAACTGTGCGCTTTGAAAGGCAAAATACACGCTGTGCTCTCTCATGGCCCTTGGCGAGCTCGAGGACGATCCCGTTGGCAAGTCCAACCCCGAATTGGCGAAGAAGATGGCCGAGCTACGTGCCGAAGTTGAAGTGCGTGAACCGCGGAAGGACGGCCTTCGAGCAAAGGCGGCCGCCGCGATATCGGCTGGGCTGGCGACGAGTGCCGGACTGCCGGTCCTCCCCGGCCTGCAGAAGCTCATTCAACGGCGGCTGACTCAGCAGCGCGTCACACCAGCCTCGGCGGAAGCACATCCGCTGGTGTTTGGCTCGGCCGAGGAAGTCCTACCCGAACTGCTGCTGCTCACCTACGCCCGCCACGGCGTGAGCCGCGGCCACCACCCCGGGACGTTGCGCCGGTAGTCGAGGTACTCCTCGCCGTAGGTGCGGGTGAGGGTCGGCTCCTCGTAGCGGTGGAGGGCGAACAGCGCGAAGGCGCGCAGGAGGAAGGCGGCACCGACAGCGACCGCGATCCAGGCGATCGGCACGACAGCCCAAGCCGCGCCGCCCCAGTCGTACCACCGCCAGGCCCGCGCGAGCAGCCATGGGCACTATCCCCCGACAGACTTCCGGACTTGCAGAGTCACTGGGTTCCGTCCATTGAAGCGGCAGAAAATCGCTGGAATCATGCTTGCCTTGGCAGCTCCGCCCGCTTTCCGGGGGCGGCCACCCAGATGGTCCGGGTGGTGCGGGGTTCCAGCTCGATGTCGTCCGGGAATCGCTCCAGCAGGTTTGCCACGGCATCGCGGTCGTCCGCGGTCAGGGCTGCCAGGTGTGAGAAGCGCGTGAACCACTGCTTGGCGTACTCCCGTGCGGCCGGGGTCACGGGTACAATGGTTGTCACTTCGGACTGGGTGACACTGAACCCGGCGGCCTCGATGACCGGCGCCCAGTTCGGGTGGTGGTTCCACCCCTCGGCTGCCGCAGCGGCATGGCAGCGTTGCTCCAAAAGAGCTTCGCGCGGAAGGCTTAGGAAGCGGGGCAGAGCGGCGAGCTCGACGACGACCAGGACCCCACCCGGCGACAGTGCCTGGCGGACTCCCGAGAGGAGCCGGGCGGGGTGGGTGACGTGGTGGAATGAGGACGATGCCCACACAAGGTCAACCAGCGCCTCGGATGCATCCGCCGTCATGGAGGATCCGGCAAGCGCAGGGAAGCCGTCGTCGAGGTCGGCCTCGATAACGGCGAAGCCCTGCCTGCGAAGCAGCTCAAGCATCTGCGGGTCGTTGTCGATGCACGTCACCGTGGCGTCGGGGTACCGCTCGCGCAGTAGCCGGCTACCTGCGCCGGTGCCGGCACCGAGGTCAACGACGCTGCGCGCATTTGACACCCCGGCCAAGTCCAGGACGGCTGCGAGGTGATCGCCGAACACTTCGGCGTCGAGGTCGAGGACGCGGTGCTGGTCATGACTGCCAGGTTGCTGGTGGGGCTGGTGATCGCGGTGCCGCGTCGGGTGGGGCTGGTGATCCATGCTGATTATCCTTCTACTGTGGCCGCAGGGCACATGTCGGCGGCTTTCGGCCCATCATCAAGGCCATGGCGTCGGTGGCCGAGCACGATCTTGGCGACGGCCGCCTCCGAGGCAGCGGAGAAGGGGCCGAAGTGCCCCTCAACGGCCCATCGGGTTTCCTCTTCGATGAGGTCGGCGTTGATCCTTGCGCCGGCCATAACACCCTCGGCCGCCGCGGTGATCACCTGGGCCGTCAAGTTGGAGACATTGCCCGCCGCATACACGCCGCGGGCGGCCGTCGCACCACCCATACCGCCGGCCTCGATGAACCGTCCGGCCCCCGACGGGTGCACCTGGGGATTTAGCCCGAGTGATTCCAGCAGCGCGGATCTGGCCTCCATCCGCGTTCCGACCGCCAGGGCCTGCAGGTCGAACGAGGAACCCTGGCGGAGCGTGAGCCCCGTGAGGACGCCGTCGACAGCGTTAACAGAGGCCACGGCGCCGTCAACGACCGTTACGGACCGGGCGGCGAGCTTTTCCCACTCCTCGTCGGTGGGTTCCACGGTGTCATTGAGGAACAGTGTGATATCCCGGGACCACTGCCTGAACAACAACGCTTGATGGACGGACAGCGGGCCTGTGCCCAGGACTCCAATCCGTTGCCCGCGGATTTCCCAGCCATGGCAGTAAGGACAGTGCACAACACCCTTTCCCCATTGCTCCTGCAGCCCGTCGATGGGAGGCAGTTCGTCTGTCAATCCGGTGGTGACGAGGAGGCGCCTGCCGGAGAACCGGCGGGCATCTCCGAGAATCACCTCGAACCCATCGGGGGTTCGCCGTGCCGAAACGGCTTCACCGTCCGTGATGGTTCCCCCATAGTTGAGCACTTCACTGCGTCCGACGGACAGGAGTTCCGCGGGGTTCATACCGTCCCTGGAGAGATAGCCGTGCACACCCGCTGCCGGGGCATTGCGGGGAGTTCCGGAATCGATGACCAGCACCGAGCGCAGCGCCCGGCCCAGCGTGGTGGCCGCGCTGAGCCCCGCCGCGCCGCCGCCAACGATCACAACGTCATACCGTGTGGTGTCCATACTGATTTGCCCTTCGTCGCGTCCTGAAAGTTCGCCGCCAGCGTCCGCCTGCGGTTACAACAGCTTGTATCGCATGCACGCGGTTTGACAAACTATCTTGCCGATATGGCAAACTTGGGGAATGGCAAATGACCTTGACATTGTCCTCGGGGCAGTCGGCCCCCGGCTTCGGGCACTTCGTACGGAACGGAACCTGACACTCGGAGATGTTTCTACCGCTTCCGGGATATCGGTTAGTACGCTGTCCCGGCTTGAAGCGGGCCAGCGCAGGCCAAACCTCGAAATCCTGCTGCCCCTCGCGAGGTTGTACGGTGTTCCCCTCGATGATCTGGTCGGCGCGCCGCCCACCGGGGATCCGAGAATTCACCTGCGGCCCATCACCCATGGCGGCATGACTGCCGTTCCGCTCACGCGCCGCCCAGGCGGATTACAGGCCTTCAAGATGGTGCTCGCCGGCGAGACCCGCGGGGCAGAGCCCGACCCGCGCGTTCACGAAGGCTACGAATGGCTTTACATCCTCAACGGACGGCTGCGTCTGGTGCTGGGCGACAAGGACTTTGAACTTCGCCCCGGCGAAGCCGCGGAATTCGACACCCACACACCGCACTGGTTCGCCAGCGCCGACGGCGGACCCGTCGAGTTCATCAGTCTGTTTGGACAGCAGGGAGAGCGGATGCACGTCCGCGCACGGCCCAAGCCCTCGTAGCCGAAGGAGTCCGATGATTCAGTCTTTGATGCCTGCCCGGCAACGTTGGCGGATCGATCGATGACCCTGCCGACCAGCCCGACCGTGAACAGGGAGACGACCTTGCCCGTGATCAGCGTCGCCGGCCGAGGGTGGTGGTCAGGATCATCTCGGCGATCCGATTCTCCTGCCCCTGCTTATTGGATCGCGACGGCCCGTTCATTTCACCACCAGCTCACCAGGCACCGCAGGGTGAGGCGCCTCGGAAAGACCCGCCTGACATTCACCACAGGCCAGGCCATAGCCAACTTGAGTGCCTTTTTGTTGCCGGGTCGGCAGGCTCAGCAGGCATGCCGGACTGGGCTGTCTTGGGTGTTTTGCTCGGGGGCTTCCTGGGGGGCAAGTACCTGTTCCCCATCCCGGTCAGCAGTATCGCCTCTCGGTGGTCTGATCTACGACAGCGTCGTAGCAGAATTGGCAACGCACCCAATGAGCGACGTCTTGGATCCCATCCTTGGGAGTACGCCCGCCCGAGCCCGAACAGACTTCTGGAATGGGGATCGGTTCTGGGCCTCTGCGAAGGACATCACCGGGGCTCAGTTCGGCGTGGTAACTAATACAGCTGAGACGATCACAAAACTGGCTGTCACCGGCACAAAGGCCAAACCCCTACCGACCGGGAGTGTGATTCTTACGGCGAGGGGAACGGTAGGTGCTGTAGCTCGCCTAGCCATGCCCTCCTCTTTCAATCAGTCGTGTTATGGGTTCATTCCAGGAGCGGTGCGGCATTTGATCCAGCCGCAATTTCTTCAACCGAAGCCAGAATTGGACCGCTGCTCGACTCTGTGTCGGCAGCCGTGGTTGAAAACGCGAGGCTGGCCGCCACCCGCGACGCCCTCCTCCCGCAGCTCATGTCCGGCAAGCTCCGGGTCAAGGAAGCCGAAGCGCAAGTGGCCACGGCCGTTTGAGGACGGCTGTCACTGTCGGTGCCCGCCGATACATTCGTGGTGAAATGACCGCCTAGAAGGGACCGCCCAGCATGTCGACGCCAGCATCGTTTGAATCAACGCCCGCGAAGTCCGGCATGCCGGAGTGGTATCCGGAGTTGTTGGCGTCCGTCGCCAGGGAGGTCAATTCCGGTCGTTCCAAGGCAATTTCGGCCGCCAACCGGGAGATGCTGCTGTCCTACTGGTCGATTGGCAGCGAACTGGCCAAACGGGAGTCGGCGCAAGGGTGGGGCAGCAAGGTAGTAACACGGCTCTCGGCCGACGTCCGCTCGGCTTTTCCGGACGCAAGAGGATTCTCACCGCGGAACCTGCGGTACATGAAGTCGTTCGCCGAAGCTTGGCCTGACTTCCCAATGTTGCAAGCGCCGCTTGCAACATTGCCTTGGTATCACCAGATTGCGTTGCTGGAGAAGCTCGGCGACCCGGAAACCCGGCTCTGGTACGCCGCGGCCGCCGTCGAAAGCGGGTGGTCCCGGAATGTCCTGGCCCATCACATCGACACGAAGCTTCACGAACGGTCGGGAAAGGCGGTCAACAACTTCAAGGCGACCCTGCCGCCGTCGGACTCGGACCTCGCCCAACAGGCGTTCAAAGATCCCTACGTCTTCGACTTCGTGTCCATGACCGGTAAACGGAATGAACGCGAGCTCGAGGGACAACTGGTGGAGCACGTCGAAAAGTTCCTCCTGGAACTGGGCCAAGGGTTTGCCTTCGTTGGCCGGCAGGTCCGGCTGACCATCGGCGAGGACGAATTCTTTGCGGACCTGCTGTTTTACAACTTCAGGCTGCGCTCATTTGTGGTGGTGGAGCTGAAAGCCACCGCGTTCAAACCGGAGTATGTGGGCCAGATCAACATGTACATGTCCGCGGTGGACGATCTCATGGCCCATCCGGACGACAAGCCCACCATCGGTCTCCTGCTGTGCAAGACCAAGAACAACGTGGTGGCCGAATACTCGCTGCGTGGATTCGCCCAGCCGATCGGCGTTGCTGAATGGGAATCCGGGATCGTCAAATCGCTGCCGGAAGAATTCGCCGCAACCCTGCCCAGCATCAGTGAACTTGAAGCCGAACTTTCAGACGACACGCCGGAGTGACATCACCGGTGGAGGCAGCAGCTGCGGGCGCGGTCAGAAGTGGTCGGCAAGCTCCTGGTTGACCTCGTCCGGATCAAAGGCTTTGGGGTCCAGTGTGTCGCCCGGTTTCATGCCCAGCCACTCCCGGTACTCCTTGTGCTCCTCGTGGCGGGGATCGTTGACGGCCTCGACAATGTCCGCCCATCCCCAGGTGCCCCCGCTGTCCTCCGCCGGCGCGGCACCGCGGCCGGCGGTGCACCGCGGGAGCTGGCCACCGCCGTCGGCCGGCAAAACTTTCTCTACCTTCACGGCGTGCACCCAGTTATCGCCGAAGTCGTACGTGTACGTCATGCCGCTGCCCACGGCGGGGAGTAGTTCGCCGACGCTCACCTTGGCCTCGTCCAGGGACGATTCGCCGTAGAAGTCGTCCTCGCCGTCCGGGTCCAGCGGCGCGTATGTGGGGCCTCGGTATCCTGCGGTCTGGAAGTGGTGCAGGTGGCAATCCAGCCAGCCGAACAGGGCCTGGATCACACGGTGCAGCTGCGAAAGGGGCATGCCGGACGGAACCAGGACGCGGCGCCAGATGGGCGGCTTGGAACCGTTCAGCATGATCTTCAGCTGCAGAATGGACCCGTCGGCGGGAGGCGCCGTAGGCGTAGGGGCTGCGTCCGGAGCAGCTCCGGACGCAGCCAGGCTCGGCGTCGTCAGGTCAACGTCCTCATCCGGGGCGGGCTGGAGACCGAGGTCGGAGAGCACCCACTCGTCGTCGAAGACGCCAGCAACGCAGCCGACCAGGGCCGGCGGCACCCGGAAATGAGTGTCGATGGTCAGAAGCCCCAGCTCGGCGAAGGCTTCCAGCCGGCTCACGGCCACGCCGGTCAGCACGCCGAACATCATCTTTTCCGCTTCCGGCGCAGACTCGGGGGCGGCCAGAACGCGTTCCTTCAGCGGCGGGTCGGGCGTTGCCGCCGCAAGCAGGATCGATGCCTGCATTCCAGCGATCAGCCGTTCCCACGGCTGCTCCCGATCGAAGCCGAGCACCGCAGACTCCAGGAACTGCTCGACGAAAAACTCCAGCTCCTCCAGCCGCTCCGCGGTCCCGCCCGCCACGAACACGTCGGAGGCGGCCGAACGCACCGCCTTGGTTGACTGGACCTCGATCAGCTCCGAGTCCGCCAGCGCGTTCCACAGCTGGGCCAGCAGCGGCACCTCATACATGCTCCGGACCGTCGGCACCGGCTCCGCCACTTCGCCGAATCCCGGCGCTTCGTCGAATCCCGGCAGCAAGGCTCCCGGCTGCGAGGCAGCCCGCTTGGTGGAGCCCCTGACGGTTACCCCGACGCAGGCGGCAGCCGCTTCGATATCCCGCAATCGGAGCGCACCGGTTGCAGTGACCGGCTTACCGTCTCCGATCCACTCCAGCAGCGCTGCGGCCCGTTGGATAAGGGCGAGCTCCGACAAGTACTGCAGGGCGTCTTTATCCGGAATATCCGGCACGTCGATGAAACCCCGGCCGCCGTCGCTGTACCCGTCGTCCCCGCCGAGTGTGTCGAAGAAGTCCCTGAGCTCAGAGAGCTGCCCCTCGGAACCTGACCACCGGCCCGTTTCCGCGAGAAACTCGACAAACGCGTGAACGGCATTGACCGTGTAAACAGCCTCATCGACGTCGTCCGTCACTCCGTATGCGGAGTCAGCCATGGCAGCCGCGGCCACGGCTGAGATCTCGTCCGAGACAGCAAGCGCCAGCGGGACGGGGTCAAGGCTCGTCACGTCTGCCGCGGCCGTGCGTTCCATGTAACGGCCCATGACGTTCTTGACCTGCGCCAAGCACTCCAGCGCGGAAGCGGCGGCGCCCGGTTTGCCGTCGTCGAGCCACCGGACAAAGGCCGGCGTCAACGCATCGACAGCCCGTCCGGCCCGGAAAGCACTCAGGGAAGGAGCCTGGGAGGCCCGCGAACCGCTCCCACCCATCCCTGCGGGATTGCCCGTGCGCTTGTTCCTGCTGTTCTTGGTCATGGTGTGCCTGCCTGCTGACGGATTGGGCGGGGCGGCGCATCGCCGCCGTCGGAGAGACTTTTCTCCAGCCTACCGAGCGTGGCTAACACCGGGGATCAACCCGCCGGTTGGCTAAGCTGATCACCAAACGGCTTTGGGGGAACAACCGTGAGCACCGCACCCGTCAAGACACCCGCGCTCGGCTTTTCCGAGGCCGACCGGGAGGGCGTCGCGCTGGACCGGCTGGCAGAGCCGCTTCTCTGGCAGCCCGGGGCCGGCCAGGAATGGCTGGTATGCAAACGACATCGCACTCATTGAGGCGTCCCAGAATACATACATCGCCGCCAGTTCCGTCCGGAACGGCAATCTTCTAGTTCTCATTGGTCTGGGAATCGCGGGCGAACTGATTATCCATGGAGTAGAGCGGGCCCGCCAACGGTCAACCAGGACGGCTTAAGAGTTGAGGAAGCCGCACTACTTGGCGTAAATGTCGCGCCGGTGGCCAAGATTGACCACGACCACCAGAAGAACATCATCCTGGACTGTATAAATGATCCGGTAGTTGCCAACACGCACCCGGAAGGCGGGACGGCCGCTCAGGGCTATGGCTTTGGGCGGCCGAGGATCCTGGCCAAGGAGGGCAATGGCGCCTTGAATTCTGTCGCGATCTTCCGGATGGACCCTCTTGAGTGCGCGGATGGCCGCGGGACGGAGCCCGATCCGATAGTTGGTCATGCCCAGCCGAGGTCGGCCTTAACTTGGGTCCAGGGAATACTGTCCCCTTCCTCGGCCATGGCAGCGTCGAACGCCGCAACGTCTTCGACTTCCTCAAGGGCGTCAAGCATCTGTTCGTAGCGCTCGGGCGACACGAGAACAGCGGCGCGTTGCCCGCGGCGCTCAATGAAGACAGGCTCAGTCTCAGCAAGGGTGACAAGTTCCGGCAGGCGCGCCCGGGCGTCCGTGATGTTGATGTTGGACATACGTCAAATGTACATCTCGTCGTGCTAGATGTACATGCTGGCTTCTGGAACACAGAGGCTCCCGGCACCTGCATAGGTACCGGGAGTTTCTGTGGCGACTGCAGCCGTCGTTCATTGAAGACTCAGTGCGGGATCGGAAGCCAAAGGGCGGAAACCGCCAGATTCGCACCCCCCCTTGAATCCGCGGATTTTTCTGAACGCCACCCGTTGCCGAGCCGCCGGCAAGCTGGCGAATTCACCCCGCGAGGGCATTGCGTTCGGGATGTTTGGCTTAGGTCAGGGTCCAGGAGCGTTTTGACAGCCCGAACCAGAATCCTTCGATGGCGGTTTTGGCATGCAGATCGCCGGACCCGTAGGCTGCCCCGAGCGCCACGTACAGCGGGGCCCAGTGTTCGCTGCGCGGGTGCGCCTCGCGGGCGGCCGGTGCCTTGTGGAGGAAGTCCAGGATGGAGTCGACGTCGCCGCGCGCCATGGCTTCCTCTGCCCATTGATCGAACTCACGGGAGACCGAGGGCGGGGCACTGTCGGGTCCGGCGGCGGGGTTGAACCAGCGCAGATTGTGCGTAGTGAACCCCGAACCGACGATCAGCGTGCCGCGGTCGCGCAGCGGCGCCAGCGACTTGCCCAGATCGAAGAGGCCCTGCGGATCGAGGGTGGGCATGGACATTTGCACCACCGGTACATCCGCGTCCGGGAACATCTCCTTGAGCGGGACGTACGCGCCGTGGTCCAGGCCGCGGGTCTCGTCGCGCTCGACATGGTGGCCGTGGCCGGCCACGAGCTTCTCCACCTCGGTGGCCAGCCCGGGGGCCTGCGGGGCGTCGTAGGTGACGTCGTAGTACTTCTGGGGGAAACCGCCGAAATCGTAGACCAATCCCGGATTGCGCCCGGTGGCACTGAGCGTGACGGGGGCATTTTCCCAATGGGCGGACACCATGAGGATGTCTTTGGGCTTGTCAAAGGTGCCGGACCAGTCGTTGAGTTCGCTGGTCCAGGTGGCGTCGTCAGCCAGCGGCGGCGCACCATGGCTGAGGAAGAGAACCGGAGGGCGGTCGAGTGTCTGTGTCATGACATCATTCTATCCGCCTTTACTTGAAGCTTCAAGCTTCAAGCTTCTTCAGCGAATCCCGCTTCCTACACTCAGTGTGAGGGCAACAGGAGCCCTGCGGCACCGACTTTTACGGTGTGCCGGTGAGGAACCCCCGCTCCTTAACCCAGTCGAACGCGACATCCGCGGGCAAATAGGCGGCAACGAAAACGGGCCCCGCACGTTACGCACGGTGCCCGTGGACGTTGCCAGCAAAAGAACCAAAGGACCCGGTTGGTAGTCCAGCAGCACCAACCGCCAATTAGGCCTGGCTCGGCCAACTTGCCTTCGCTCTCACATGACTACTAAGTAATAGATTAATGTGAGATGTAGATCTAATTGGAAGCACTTGCAACAACGAATCCGCGGAATGCCGCGGGGCGCTTGCCCGATGGTCTGGTCATAGTGGGCCGTTTAGTTGATAGTTTGTAGCGCCGCTTCGTAGTTCGCCGAGTTGGCCTGCTGTGCCAACTTTCTGGCCTATTTCGGCGCACAAACTCCGGCACGGCGCAGCGGCGGGGCTAGAGACCCCGTAATCCTTACTGCGCAGATCTTGGTGATCCCTTCAGGGACGAGTACGAAGAGTCGGGCATGCGGCCGGGTCTGGCGGCGTGTGTATGAGGGCTGGCGGGAATACTGGCCGGTATCCATGAGGCACGGGCGAAGGTCCTGAGCCGGGTCGAGGCCCTTGTGGAGGCCCGCCCTCTTCATCCCGTCCTGACATCCAGCACCCGCGGCTTGACGAAAGCCAACTGCGAAATCAGCGCGCCGACGGCCGCTAGTCTAGTCAGTAGGCTTTGACGCGCTGTTCGACGATGAGGTGGATGAGGGCAAACACCCCGTCCTGGTCGATGGCCTGAAGCGCTGCGTCGAGGGCGGCCGGCACATCCTTGTCCCGGGTGACCGTGATGCCGAAACCGCCGAAGGCCTGGGCCATGAGGCCGAAATCAGGGTTCTTCAGCTGCGTACCCGAAACCCGGGACGGGTAGTGGCGTTCCTGGTGGGTGCGGATGGTGCCGTACTCCTGGTTGTCCATCACGATGATGAGCGGCGTGGCTCCGTACTGGGCGGCGGTGGCCAGCTCCTGGCCGTTCATGAGGAATTCCCCGTCGCCGGCGATGGTGACCACCCGGCGCTGCGGGCTGGCCAGCGAGGAGGCGATGGCGGAGGGCACGGAGTAGCCCATGGATCCGTTTCTGGCGCTGATCATGGAGGCGTAGCGCCGGGTGGGGAAGTACCGGTGCGCCCAGTTGGTGTGCTCGCCGGCCCCGAACGTCACCATGGCGTCCTCGGGCAGCCGCGGGACGAGGTTCGCCATCAGGGTGTCCATCTTTGCGGGCCCTACGCCCGGTGTGGCCGGGGGCAGGCTTGCGAAGGACGTCTGCTCGGCGCGCATCCGGGCCGTCCATGCTTTCCACTCGTCTTTCACGGGCAGGTCGATTTCAAGGAGATCCCGGACGAAGGCGTCCGGTTTTGCCACAATCTGCCGTGAGACCGGGCCGGAGCGGCCGCGCAAAGAGGGATCTATGGTGACCAGGAAGTTCTGCTTGTTCCAGTCCTGCCTGCAGACAAAACCGTCCGTGATCACATCGCCCGGGACCGTTCCGACGAAAACGAGCAGGTCGGTTTCCTCAAGCAGGTCGTACGTGGGGCGGGGGCGGCCGTAGCCGATCGGGCCCACATAGGACGGGGAGTCGAAGGGTACTGTTCCCTGCGTGCGCCATTCCGCGGCGGCCGGGATATGGTGCTTTTCGAGCCATCCGGTGAGCTGATCGGCCGCGTCCTGGGTCCAGTCGTTGCCGCCCGTGACAAAAAGGGGCTTCGAGGACTTTGCAAGGGCTGCGGCCAGTGCTGCGGCATCGGTGGTGCTCATGCCGCCCGTGGCCACCGGGATGGTGGGGTGCAGGGCAGGATCCACCAGTTGGCGGATGATGTCTTCCGGCAAGCCCACCACAACCGGGCCGGGCCGACCGCTCATTGCCGCGAACATGGCTTCGGCAACGATCTCGGACGCCCGCTCCGCGTGATCGAGGACCATGACGCGCTTGGCTCCTGTGTCGAACCAAGCCTTGATATCAAATTCCTGGAACGCTTCCCGGTCCCGGTGCGCAAACGGGATCAGCCCGACGAAGAGCAGCATCGGGGTGGAGTCCTGCCAGGCCGTGTGCAGGCCAACGTGGGCGTTTGCCGCGCCAGGCCCGCGGGTGACCATGGCCACGCCCGGACGCTGGTTCATCTTGCCGTCCGCTTCGGCCATGTAGGCGGCGCCGCCCTCATGGCGGCAGACCACGGTCTCGATGTCGGAACCGTGCATCCCGTCGAGGACGTCCAGGAAGCTCTCGCCGGGAACAACGAAGGTGCGTTCGACGCCGTGGGCCACGAGGGAGTCAACAATTACGTGCCCGGCGGATTTCAGGGTACCGCCGCCATCCAGGTTCGCCGGGATAGTCGATGGGACGGGCTGTATGGGGCCTTGGTTGATGGTGTCGCCTTCGAACGGCTGCGTGTCGGTTGCGGTCATGGTTGCTGCGGACTCCGTTGTCATCACTTCTTGTCTTCTCGGATTGGGTTGGGTTGGTTGCGTTGGGTGAGGGTGCAGGGCAGTTCCGCTGGAACCAGCGGAACGATTGGTGGTGCCTAGTCTGTTTCCGGTCCGGTGCAGAAGAAGCAGCCGTCCTCGCAACTGTCTGTCGCCTGGCTTTCCGTAGGCGAAGTGTTGGGACTCAGCGGATTTAGTAGCTTCATGGGGGCTTTCAGTCCTTTGGTGAGGGGATTGGGCAGCCGAACCGGGGGCGGTGGCAGGGTAATCGCTTAGCGGATTGGAGTCCGGTTGGCCACCACGGGGGCGGCGCCCGTATAGCCCTTCCGGGTCTCGGCGATCTCGTGGATCCGCTTCCGACAGGCATACCAGCCGGCCACCATCAGGGCAGAGGCCACGAGGGTCACCAGCAGCGTGAGCGGCGAATCGATGAAGACCATGATCAGCACGCCGAGCAGGAACAGAAGCGACAGATAGCCGGTGTAGGGCGCACCGAACATCCGGAAGGAGGGGCGTTCCACCCAGCCCCTGTCCGCCCAGCGCTTGAGCTGGATCTGGCACACCACGATGGTGGCCCACGTGACGATAATTCCCACCGAGGCCACGTTTAGCACGATCTCGAAGGCCTGCGCGGGCACCAGATAGTTCAGCGGCACACCCAGCAGCGAGACCACCGCCGTGAGGGCGATGCCGCCGTAAGGGACGCCTGCCCTGTTCATGCGCTGGGCGAACTTCGGCGCCGAGCCGGCCATGGACATGGAGCGGAGGATCCGGCCCGTGGAGTAGAGGCCCGCGTTGAGCGAAGACAGGGCGGCGGTGAGGACCACCAGGTTCATGATGACGTCCACGCCCTGGATCCCCAGCGAGCCGAAGAACGTCACGAAGGGACTCACACCCTTCTCGTAGGACGTGTACGGCAGCAGCAGCGCCAGCAGGATGACGGAGCCCACGTAGAACACGGCGATGCGGAACACCACCGAGTTGATGGCCTTGGGCATGATCTTTTCCGGGTTCTCGGTCTCACCCGCGGCCGTGCCCACCAGCTCAATCGAGGCGTAGGCGAACAGCACACCCTGCATCAGGATGATCATCGGAAGCAGGCCGTTGGGGAAGATGCCGCCGTTGTCGGAGAGCAGGCTCAGCCCGACATCCTGGCCGTCCACCGGCGTGCCGAAGATGACAAAGTACGTGCCGATGATGAGGAACGCCCCCAGCGCCGCCACCTTGATCAGGGCGAACCAGAACTCGAGTTCGCCGAAGACCTTGACCGAGACGAGGTTGAGGCAAAGAACCACCACCAGCGCGATCAGGGCCCAGGCCCACTGCGGCACCGCCCCCATCCAGGGGACGTACTTGCCGAAGAAGTTCATGTAGAGCGCGGCGGCCGTGATGTCCACAATGGTGGTGGTGGCCCAGTTGATCCAGTAGAACCAGCCGGAGATAAAAGCCGCCTTCTCCCCGAAGAACTCACGGGCGTAGGACACGAACGAGCCCGACGACGGGCGGTGCAGCACCAGTTCGCCCAGCGCGCGGAGGATCAGGAAAGCGAAAAAGCCGCAGACGGCATAGGCGATCACCAGGGACGGCCCGGCGGCGTTGAGCCGGGCGCCGGCACCGAGGAACAGGCCGGTGCCGATCGCGCCGCCGATGGCGATCATCTGGATCTGCCGCGCCTTGAGGCCCTTGTGGTAGCCGGCGTCTTCGGCATGGATCAGGGCATCCGGGGCATGGGCGTGGCCGCCGTCGGCCTCGTACAAACCAACCTCGTCATTGGGATTGCTGGGCATGGGTGTTCCTTTCGACCTGTCAAAGATCTAAATGGGGGTACTAGCGGGAAATTGTGGGGACAGCTGGGGTCAGGTCAGAAGACTGACCACCCGGTGCGGTCGGACAGATCAGCGAGGGCCGCTGTCCCGGCCAGGGAATTGCCTTTGGAATCCAGCCGGGGGCTCCAGACGCAGACGGCGCACTCGCCGGGGACGATGGCCAGGATGCCGCCGCCCACACCGCTTTTCCCCGGAAGGCCGACGCGGTAGGCAAACTCGCCGGCCGCGTCATACATGCCGCAGGTCAGCATGATGGAGCTGATGCGTTTCGCCTCGCTCCTGGAGACGACGGTTCCCTGTGCTCCGAGGCCGTCCTGTGCGAGGAAGAGGCCGGCCTTGGCCATCTCCACGCAGGTCATCATGATGGAGCACTGCCTGACGTAGTTCTCCACGACCGATTCGGCGGGCCGCCGCAGGTTGCCGAAGTCCTTCAGGAAGTGGGCGAGGGCCAGGTTGCGGCTGCTGTTGGCGAGCTCACTCTTTGCGGCCACCTCGTCGATGAACGGACTCTGTCTTCCATTCTGGTGACCCACCTGACCGGCGAGGAAGCGCAGGACCTGGCCGGCGGCGTCGGGAAATCTTTCCATCAGGTGGTCCGTGACCACCAGAGCGCCCGAATTGATGAACGGGTTCCGCGGAATCCCGTGCTCCACTTCAAGCTGCACAAGGGAGTTGAAGGACGTTCCTGACGGTTCGCGGAGCACCCGTGACCAGAGCGCATCGGGGTCATTGGCGCTGAGCGCCATGGCCAGGGTGAAGACTTTCGAGATGCTCTGGATGGAGAAGGGAAGATCGGCGTCACCGGAGCTGAACACGTCCCCGGACGTGGTGGCCACCGCAATTCCGAAACCGTCGAACGGCGGCGATGACAGGTGGGGGATGCTGGCGGGAACCGACCCTGCTTCACTCCGGGGCCGGTGGCTGCGGACAATGTCATCCAGGACCAGGCCAAGAGGCGGCGAATCGAGTGCTGTCATCATTTCTTGCCCAGATGCTCCTTATGCGTGCCGGCCCACTCCTGTATGTGAAGGAGGGCGACCAATGAATGGCGGGGATCGCTGAAGTTCAGGCCGGTAACCCGGCTGACCTTGCTGATCCTGTAGTAGACGGTATTCTTGTGCAGCTTCATCCGCTGGGCGCATGCGGCCACATCCAGCGACGCCTCGAAATAAGCCCGAAGGGTTTCGGCCAGCTCGCCATCGTCGCGGAGGAGAGCCCAGAGGCTGCGATGACGGAAGGCCGAGGCCGTGAAGTTCTCAACTGCTTCGTGGAAAAGGATGTCCGTTTCGAAATCGTCCACAGTGGCCACAGAGACGTCCCCGGACCGCCGCATGCAGCCGAGCAATGCCTCCGTTTTGCGGGTCACCGAATGAATCGACAGCAGATCGGGGGCGATTGGTCCCACTGCTGCGAATGGAGTGATGCCAAGATGCTTGCTGGCGTCCCTGACGATGGCCTCGGCAACGCTTCGAAGTCCGGCCTCGGCGTTGGTGGACTGGAGCGCCGGGATGATCACGGCGGTGTCGCCGTTGAACTGTCCCACTATGGCTGACGGTTTGTAGGCTGCCGCATGTATGGACGCGAGGTTGGCGAGCTCCCCATGTTTGAGGGCTGCATCGTCTGCCTGCGCTTCAGCGGCTGACATTCCTATCAGCATCAGCGCTGTTGGGCGGTCCGCGGGGATTTTCTCGCTGTGGGCGCTCGCCGCGGCTTCTGCCGGACCCGAAAGGATACGGACAATCCTGTCCTCGCGCATGTGCACCGACTGCTGGTTGCGGTAGCGGATGAGCTCGGCTGACACTCGCGCAGCTGATCCGGTCAATACATAGTCAACGTCCGCGCCGAAGCCATCCCCTGTTTCCTGGAGCCAGATGTATCCCATAACGCGATCGCCTGCGAACAAGGCCGTCGCGACGCGCTCCCTCAGACCGTCCTGGGGCCTGGCCGGAACCCTGACAGGCAGGCGGGTTCGATGCAGTTCGCGGTAGGCACCAAGGTCCTTGAGGAGAAGTTCGTATTTGCGCGGACCACGCCGGGCCAGAATCGATGCCTTACGCAGCTCGTCGATGTCGTTCGACACCGTGGAGTAGGCCAGGACCTTGTTGGCAGCGTCCTCTATGACAACGTGGCTCGACGTCAGGCGGGCCGTCGTCTGAGCAATGGCGAACAGGTCTTCTTCCAACAGCGTCAGCACTTCGCTCTGGTAGCTGCGTGGCTGAATCCGGTCCTTGGCAATTGACAGGAGCCGGTCCCAGTCCGCGGCCGGGTCCACCAGAAAGAGACCCGTTCCGGCAGCCCGGAGCAGCTCTTCAGCTTCCCCTAATTCCTCGGGACTGCCCTTGACGGCCAGCACCAGGGGAGGATTCGTCAGAAGACGCCGCAGCGCCGGCAACGCAGAGCGTCCGCGAACCCCGATAAGCAGGACGAACGCAGCCCCGCCGTCGGAAGTCACGTCGTCGGCGTCAACGATCAGGAAGCGCTCGATCGGAGAATCGGCGCGGGACGGTCGAAGAATGAGACTGGCGAAACCCAGAGGGAGATCCGACAGGATGTCGTCCACTGTAGCTGCGGCCATGTGCATCCTTCTGACATTTGACACCCGTCCGGACGGCTCTGTCCGTACACCCAATGCTATCCAGAGCAACGCCCGGAAAGTATGTATACGGGCCTAAAACCAGCGGTGCATTTTCGGTCCCGGAACCAATGCCAACCCGCTAAGGACGACGGCGGGAGCTTCCCGCCGTCGTCCTCATCAGTTGCAGCCTTCCGCGGCCAGTCGGGCCGCCTTACCCCGTGTCGGTTATCAAGCGGTGAGCGCGGATTCCTGGACCAAGCGCTGGTCATGCAGATAATCGAACAGCTGCCGCAGGCCGAACGACCATTCCGGCAGCTCTTCCGCAGAGCCCACCCAGTTGACGAGAGCCCCGAGATGGCTGCTGCGGATGGTCACAACGTCGCCCAACTGCTGCGTGAACCCCTGCCCCGGCTCGTCCCTGTCCTGGGTCGGAGCGAAAAGGGTGCCTGTGAACAGCGCGAACCCGTCCGGGTACTGGTGGTGCTTTCCGAACGTCGCCGCCACGAGCTCTTCGAACGGCCCGCTGATCCTGGCGGTGGGGAAGCTCAGCTCGGCCGATGCACTCAGCGCACTCAACCAGATCGTGGATGTTGTGCGAGAGTCGATCCAGATCCACCAGACGGAGAGCACGAAGCGCGAGAAACTCAAGACGTATCGAGAGATCGAGGTCGCGCGGATCAAGGCATCCGAGAAGAATCTGCGGGAGTGACCGGAGGGACGAGGCTGAGCGGACCGCACGGGCGGCGAGTGGTGGCAGCCCTCGCCAACAACGACGCGCGGACCGCCTACGCGCAAATCGTGCTGGGCGCCAAGCCCCCCGACGTGGTTGCTGATCTGAATGACCAACGGCGAAACCGGGCCATCGCCGCTCTGCTTGAGTCAGGGCTCGTCGAACGGAATGCTGCCAACGAACTGGAGGCGTCTGAGTCGATCTTCCGCGACCTGCTCACGCAGCAACCCCGCCGACAGGCGCAGACCGGATTGGCTCGCTTCATGCGCCTGGGCAGGATCGAGAGGTATCCAGCCGACATGGCGGAACGGCGGGAGCTCCTGGCCTGGATTGTCAGCGAAGCCATCGAGCCGGGCGAACACCTAACGGAAAAGCAGGTAAATCAACGGCTCCTCAGTTATACCGATGATGTCATTATGCTGCGCCGCTACATGATCGACTTCGGACTATTGGAACGGACGCCCTCCGGCTCCTCCTACTCGCGGCACGACGAACCATAGGCTTCGAACTTGGCGTTCTCATAGCGTCAAAACCTGTCCGAGCGCAACAGCTTGGAAGAAGGTTGTATCCGGGCCCACGACGATGCACCGATCCCGTATGCTTCCACGCCCTGACCTACCCGCGCTGAACGACGATTCAGCCCCGGCGACCCGACCTCGCCAGCCTCCCCGCCTGTCGGGAAGACCGGGATTACTACCGCCGTCTCCGAGCCGCGCGGGAGTCCTGCGCCAACTGCTGTCGAGTCAGCAAGCGCTACATTCCCGGACCCACTGGCCGCCGAAGGTCACCGGCCGCGGGAGTGTCTAACGGTGGATCCAGAGTGGCCTGACACGCCGGCCGGTGCCTGGCAGGAAGGACTGATCGTGAGCGGAACCATGGATCCCATGACGACTGAAGTGGATCAGCAAGAGTTGGCGGCCCGGGGACGGCGGCGAAGACTGGCAGGCGTCCATCGCGAAAGCGTCCGGCACAATATGGGGGCCTGGATGACTGAAGCCTCAACATTCGCCAAGGTTCTGCCAAGCATCGGCGCTTCCGGTTGAACAGCGCTCTGCTTCCACTTTAGGCTGACGGCAACCGGCGAGCCGGATCCCCGCCCGCACTGCCCGGGCCACACATGATTGGAGCATTACGCATGTCGATTGCAAAGAAGCTGGGCGCTGTCGTCCTGACCGCCGCCGTTCTCACCGGAGCAGGTGCCGGTGTGGCCAACGCGGCCCCGACCAAGTCCGCACACTCGGTCTCCGCGAAGGCGTCCGCAAAGGCCATCGAGGCGAAGGCCAAGGCGGAGTTGAAGAAGCAGGCGGCCGCCGCGAAGCTTGCCGCGGTGAAGGCCAAGGTCACCGCCCTGAAGGCTGCCGCCGAGGCGAAGAAGGCTGCCACCGTTGCGGATGCCGCGCAGAAGCGCGCCGCCCAGGAGGCCAAGAAGATCACCAAGAAGGCCACCCAGGCGCAGAAGCGTGAAACCGCAGCAGCGAAGTCGGCAGCCGCAAAGGCAGCCGCTGACGCGAAGGCTGCAGAGGAAGCCGCCGCCGAAGCTGCGGAGGCCGCCGCCGAGGCTGACGCGGAAGCTGCCGAAAAGGCGGCAGAAGCCGCGGCAGAGACCTCTGTCGAGCCGGTGGAGGAGTCCGCCGACGCCTGATTCGTATACCACTGGTAACACCCCCTTCCGATGCACCGGCCGCTAGCAGGTGGCCTTCGGGAAGGGGGTGTTGCCGTGTCCCGACACTTTCGCCGCATCGCCACACACAGCGATTTGGAAGACCTTCCACGTGGCAGCACAGCAACTCCTGGGCTTGACCCTGCAGGAGCGTCGAGTAGGGGCCAGTACCTGGCACGAGTGGTTCTCCGGGCTCGAACTCGCGTCGCCGGGCGAGTGGCAAGAGATCGCAGCCTGGCTGGTGGAAACTGGACACCTCGATTCCGACCAAGGGATGCTCTTCATGGGGCCCGAAGCTGAGCGAAAGTACGGCGGCATCCACTACCGGGACCTCATGGCCGTTTTCACTGCGGACCCACAGGTAGCAATACTGCACGGTCGCGAGGAAATCGGCTCCGTTGACCCAATGGTGCTCCAGCGCAAAGTTGACGGTCCGCGGCTTCTTCCGCTCGGACGCATGGCCTGGCAGGTGAACTACGTCGATTGAAAGCGCCACCGCGCCTGCGTTGAACCGTCTGCAAAGTCCGCCGACGCCAAATGGTCAAGCATGCCGCAGCCCGCGTCCTATGCCCTGAGCGATGCAACGCGGCGGGTGCTGCTCGGGGCCACTCCCGCCGGCGTGCTGCCGTCCAAAAGGGCCGTGACCAAGTTGGGCGAGCTGCGGGAAGAATGTGCACACCGGGTTTCCGGTAATTCCACTGTCATGATCCGTGAGCCGAACGGGAGGCTTCGCTGGTGGACATGGGCTGGAGCTCGTGCCAACGCCGTGCTAGTAGATCGACACCGCCCGGGTCGGCGAGGAATCCCCGGCACCCGAGGCGCAATAACCAGTCTGAAGCTCGTTAGTCAATCCCCGCGGCTAGGCTGTCCATATGAACGACACGGCTGCTCCGATCGCTATCCTCGAAGCATCAGCTGAGGGAGCTCGACGCGGATGCCGATTCGGTCAGGCAACACGAGCAGGAAGATGGCTACATGGCTGGAAGCTCACAAAGCGGGCCCTGCACGACTTCCCGTGCAGGGCCCGCTTTGGTGGCAGCCAAAGGACCAAAAGCCCAAATACGTTTGTCAAAGACTAAGTAATTGGCAGAAGGACCATGCGTTTGGCGATCTAAACCTCTGGTCGACCAGCCGTCCATTTGGAAGACATCCAACTAGACGATGCGTTTCTTCCAACTAGGTAGAGGTTCTTCCAACTAGGTCGACATCTCACAATTAACTAGAAGTCCCAGTCGTCATCCTCAGTATTAACAGCCTTGCCAATCACATAGCTCGAACCCGAACCCGAGAAGAAGTCGTGGTTCTCGTCAGCGTTCGGCGACAGGGCCGAGAGGATGGCCGGGTTCACGTCGGTGACGGAAGCCGGGAACATGGCCTCGTAGCCCAGGTTCATGAGCGCCTTGTTGGCGTTGTAGTGCAGGAACTTCTTGACGTCCTCGGCCAGGCCGACGGAGTCGTAGAGGTCGTGCGTGTACTGGACTTCGTTTTCGTACAGCTCGAAGAGCAGCTCGAAGGTGTAGTCCTTGATTTCCTGCTTGCGTTCCTCGGACAGGCCCTCGAGGCCCTTCTGGAACTTGTAGCCGATGTAGTAGCCGTGTACGGCCTCGTCGCGGATGATCAGGCGGATCAGGTCGGCCGTGTTCGTCAGCTTGGCCCGGGAGGACCAGTACATCGGCAGGTAGAAGCCGGAGTAGAACAGGAAGCTCTCCAGCAGCGTGGAGGCCACCTTGCGCTTGAGGGGATCGTCGCCCTGATAGTAGTCCATGACGATCTGCGCCTTCTTCTGCAGGTTCACGTTCTCGGTGGACCAGCGGAATGCCTCGTCGATCTCCTTGGTGGAGGCCAACGTGGAGAAGATGGAGGAGTAGCTCTTGGCGTGCACGGACTCCATAAAGGCGATGTTCGTGTAGACGGCCTCTTCGTGCGGGGTGAGCGCATCCGGAATCAGCGAGACAGCTCCGACGGTGCCCTGGATGGTGTCCAGCAGGGTCAGACCGGTGAAGACGCGCATGGTGAGCTGCTGCTCGTCCGGGGTCAGCGTAGCCCACGACTGGACGTCGTTGGACAGCGGAATCTTCTCCGGCAGCCAAAAGTTGTTGACCAGGCGGTTCCAGACATCCACGTCCTTCTCATCCTGGATGCGGTTCCAGTTGATCGCCTCGACGTGGCTAAGCAGCTTGACCTTCTCGGTCATGTCATCCCCTAAAAGTTGGGTTCTTCGTTAAGTTAAGCGTACGACGGCGGGCGGCTGCCCGCCGTCGTACTGTCAAGATTTAGTTGAAGATTAAAGCATACAGCTGACGCAGCCGTCCACCTCGGTCCCTTCCAGCGCGAGCTGGCGGAGACGGATGTAGTAAATGGTCTTGATGCCCTTCTTCCAGGCGTAGATCTGGGCCTTGTTGATGTCCCGGGTGGTGGCGGTGTCCTTGAAGAACAGCGTCAGGGAAAGGCCCTGGTCCACGTGCTGCGTGGCAGCGGCGTAGGTGTCGATGACCTTTTCGTAGCCGATCTCGTACGCGTCCTGGTAGTACTCCAGGTTGTCGTTGGTCAGGTACGGCGCCGGATAGTACACGCGGCCCAGCTTGCCTTCCTTGCGGATCTCGATCTTGGACGCCACCGGGTGGATCGAGGAGGTGGAGTTGTTGATGTAGGAGATCGAGCCGGTGGGCGGCACAGCCTGCAGGTTCTGGTTGTAGATGCCGTGCTCCATGACGGAAGCCTTCAGCTCGCGCCAGTCATCCTGCGTGGGGATGTGAATGTTCTTGAACAGCTCCGCGACCTTCTCGGTCTGCGGGACCCATTCCTGGTTCGTGTACTTGTCGAAGAACTCGCCCGAGGCGTACTTGGACTTCTCGAAGCCGCCGAAGGTCTGCCCGGTCTGGATGGCCAGCAGGTTGGAGGCGCGGACCGCGTGGAACACCACCGAGTAGAAGTAGATGTTGGTGAAGTCCAGGCCCTCTTCGGAGCCGTAGTGGACCCGCTCGCGGGCCAGGTAGCCGTGCAGGTTCATCTGGCCGAGGCCGATCGCGTGGCTCTGGTCGTTGCCGCGGGCAATCGAGGGCACCGAGGTGATATTGGACATGTCCGAGACGGCCGAGAGGGACCGGATGGCCGTCTCGATGGTCAGGCCGAAGTCCGGCGAGTCCATGGCCTTGGCAATGTTCAGCGAGCCCAGGTTGCAGGAGATGTCCTTGCCGGTCGCATCGTAGGACAGGTCATCGTGGTACGTGGTGGGCTGGGAGACCTGGAGGATCTCGGAGCACAGGTTGGACATGATGATCTTGCCGTCGATCGGGTTTTCCCGGTTCACGGTGTCCTCGAACATGATGTACGGGTAGCCGGATTCGAACTGGATCTCGGCGAGGGTCTGGAAGAACTCGCGGGCCTTGATCTTGGTCTTCTTGATCCGGGAATCGTCCACCATCTCGTAGTACTTCTCGGTGACCGAGACGTCGGAGAACGGCATGCCGTAGACCTTTTCGACGTCGTACGGCGAGAACAGGTACATGTCCTCGTCCTTCTTGGCCAGCTCGAAGGTGATGTCCGGGATGACGACGCCGAGCGAGAGGGTCTTGATGCGGATCTTCTCGTCCGCGTTCTCGCGCTTGGTGTCCAGGAAGCGGTAGATGTCGGGGTGGTGCGCGTGCAGGTACACGGCGCCGGCACCCTGGCGGGCACCGAGCTGGTTGGCGTAGGAGAAGCTGTCCTCGAGGAGCTTCATCACGGGGATGACGCCGGAGGACTGGTTTTCGATCTGCTTGATCGGCGCGCCGACTTCGCGGATGTTGGTCAGCGCGAACGCCACGCCGCCGCCGCGCTTGGACAGCTGCAGGGCGGAGTTGATGGAGCGGCCGATCGACTCCATGTTGTCTTCGATGCGGAGCAGGAAGCAGGAGACCAGCTCGCCGCGCTGGCGCTTGCCGGCGTTGAGGAAGGTGGGGGTGGCCGGCTGGAAGCGGCCCTCGATGATCTCGTCCACCATCTGCAGCGCGAGCTGCTCGTCGCCGCGGGCCAGGTGCAGGGCCACCATGCAGACGCGGTCCTCGTAGCGCTCCAGGAAGCGCTTCCCGTCAAACGTCTTCAGCGTGTAGGAGGTGTAGAACTTGAACGCGCCCAGGAAGGTCTCGAAGCGGAACTTCTTCTTGTACGCGCGGTTGTAGAGCTCGCGGATGAAGTTCATCGTGTACTGGTCGAGGGTTTCGCGCTCGTAGTACTCGTTCTTGACGAGGTAGTCGAGCTTTTCCTCAAGGTCATGGAAGAACACGGTGTTGTTGTTCACGTGCTGCAGGAAGTACTGGTGCGCAGCCTCGCGGTCGGCCTCGAACTGGATCTCCCCGCTGGGGCCGTAGAGGTTCAGCATGGCGTTGAGCTCGTGATAGCCCAGGCCCTTGTACGCGGCCGGCATCTCGTGCTTTTCGTGCTTCTCGACGGCGGTGGCGGTGCCGGTGCCTACGGCGGTGCCTGCGCCCCCAGTTACTGCTGTGTCTGCGACAGTCGTGTCCAAAACTCTTCCAATCCTTCTAGTACCCGCTGGACGTCCTCTGGAGTGCCCATGAGTTCGAATCGATATAGGTGGGGAACCCGGCATTTCGCGGCGATGATATCGCCGGCCATGCAGTAGTTATCCCCGAAATTCGTGTTTCCCGCCCCGATCACTCCGCGGAGCTGCTTCCTGTTCACCGGGTCATTGAGGAACCTGATGACCTGTTTCGGAACCGAGCCCTCTCCCCCGGAGCCGCCATACGTGGGAAGCACCAGCACGTAGGGTTCGGCTGCCACGAGCGCGGATTCCCTCGCGTGGAGGGGGATCCGGGCGGCGTCGATGCCCAGCTTTCTAACGAAGCGTGCGGTGTTCTCCGAAGTGGAGGAGAAGTAGATGAGGTGGCTGCTGGTGGTCCGCGCAGCGTCCGCTGCCGGCGGCATATGCGCTGTTGCCGTTGCAACTGGTGCCATGCGGGTCACCTCATCTCAAACAATGTTTCAGGCTACGGCGACGGCGGCAGCCTGCGCCAATTCTTCGATCTTGTCCGGGCGGAAACCGGACCAGTGGTCCTGGTCCGTGACGACAACCGGGGCCTGCATGTAGCCGAGGGCCTTGAGGCGTTCGAGGGCCTCGGCATCCTGGGAGATGTCGACGCTCTGATAGGTGATGCCCTTCTTGTCCAGCGCGCGGTAAGTCGCATTGCACTGAACACAGGCCGGCTTCGTGTAAACCGTAACGGTCATGGTTCCTGTCCCCTTTTGCTTGCTAAGTCTGTGGTGCTTGAAAAGTCTGTGGTTCACCCTGGTACGCCGATCCGGGACAGGAATCCTGATCCGTTACTGGCCGTACCGGCGGGCTGCATCTGCGCTGTTTGCCGCTAGGTATCCAGCTGGCAGCTGCTCCGCTCGAACTGTATGTCGATACTACATGTAGTGCAAGAGCCCCGTGAGGACCCCAAGATGATGTATTACAAGTATGTCATTTAACACACCTTTAATCCACAGGCAGGTGGGTTCAAAATGTCCGGATTTCTGCCGATTTCGGGGACGAAATCCACACCCTGTGGAGTACTTAGCCACAATTAACCGTCCCGCGTGTCGCGTTGTGGACGGCGTGTCGCGCTGGGGTGCGATGGGTCCGGCCCGTGGCGGCAAACACCACATGTGGTGTCCGGGGACACGAAAAAGGCGGGCACCCTGGGGTGCCCGCCTTCCCGGCAGCGACTATCGGTGATTCTTCTAACAGGCCGTCCCTGCTGCAGCGCGGACGCCGCCCCTACGGACGGTCACTTGGCAGCCTTGTCCAGCACGATCTGCTGGACGTTGAGGTACCCCGTCTCGAAGCCGGCGCGGGAGTAGCAGAGGTAGAACAGCCACATGCGCTGGAAGATCGCATCGAAGCCCAGGTCGCGGACCTCGTCCTGGCGGGCCATGAAGCGCTCCTCCCAGAGCCGCAGGGACTGGGCGTAGTGCTCGCCCATGGCGAGGCGTTCACGGACCCGCAGGCCGGTCTGCTGCTCGGTGATGTCCTCGATGGCGCGGACGGACGGGATGACGCCGCCAGGGAAGATGTACTTGTGCACCCACGTGTAGCTGGTGCGGGTGGCGAGCAGGCGGTCGTGCGCGATGGTGATGGCCTGGATGGCCACCTTGCCGCCGGGCGCGAGGACCCGCTCGATCGTCTGGAAGTACGTGGCCCAGTATTCGTAGCCGACGGCCTCGATCATTTCCACCGAGACGACGGCGTCGTACTCGCCTTCGACTGCGCGGTAGTCCTTGAGTTCGATCGTGACCGCATCGGCGTAGCCGGCCTCCGCGACCCGCCGGCGGGCCAGTTCCTGCTGCTCGCTGGAGAGCGTGACGGAGTAGACGGTGGCGCCGCGGGCGGCGGCCCGGAGGGCAAGCTCGCCCCAGCCGGTACCGATCTCCAGGACCCGGGTGCCCTCCGTGACGCCGGCCTTGTCCAGCAGCCGGTCGATCTTCGCCTGCTGGGCTGCGGCGAAGCCGTCCCACGCGACGCTCTTCAGGGCCTCCCCGGATTCCGGGAAGAGCGCGCTGGAGTACGTCATGGTCTCGTCCAGGAACGTCGCGAAGAGATCGTTGGAGAGGTCGTAGTGCCGCGAGATGTTGGAGCGCGTGTTCTGCTCGGTGTTGCGTTCCTTGCGCGGCTGGCGCGGCAGGTAGAGCGCGCGCAGCTTCTGCAGCGGCTCGGGTACAAGGGAGCCCACCCGGGCAGCGAACACCTCGAGCACCGCGGTGAGGTCCTCGGCGTCCCAGTCGCCGGCCATGTAGGACTCGCCCAGGCCGATCAGCGCACCGTCGCCGAGGCGGGCGGCGAAGGCCTCCGGCCGGTTGATGGTCATGACCGGGACCTTGGTCGCGGACCCGTCCTCGGCGGAGGGCGCCGTGCCCAGCACGGCGCCGTCCGGGTAGCGGACTTCGATCGGTAGCCGGCGGACGGCCGCCTTGAAGATGGCCTGGGCGGCGCGCCCGGCCAGGGCAGCCTTGAGGCCGGAGGGCACCGTGGCGATGCTGGGCCAGATGCCGGCGTCGACGGCACCGGGCGGCTGAGGCGCGGTGTAGGGCACAGTGTTCACAGTGCCGGGGCGGACCGCGGCCGGCGCATCTTTTGCGTGCGCGCGCCCTTCGGCGGATCCGGTCGCTTCGGTCATTGTCACTGAACTGCCTCCTGTGAGGGGTGGTGTGGTTTGTTGATGACGGGCAGCCGACGTGCCCACAGCTTGATGCCCTGCCAGCGGATCTGCGCGCTCACGCGCAGCGGTGCCAGGGGAACCGCGAGCGCCGCGGCGAGGATGTTCGGCACGGTCGCTTCGCGGCGTTCGCCGTCGACGGTGGCGATGAAGGGCTTGTGCCCCTCACGCTCCAGGACGATCGAGACCGCGAGCCGTTCGCCCGGTTCCGGAAGTTTCATCCGGTACTCCCCCTCGACGTCGTTGAACGGTGAGACGTAAAAGGCCTTGGGCACGCCGGCCCGGCCGGCGTCGTCGGTTTCCAGCACGTAGCAGTGCCGCTCGCCGTAGGTGTTGTGGACCTCGGCGACGACGCAGCGCAGCTCCCCCGCGGCGTCGTGGCACCAGAACAGGCTCAGCGGATTGAACACGTGCCCGAACACCCGGGCGCTGGCCAGCATGGTGATCCGGCCGCCGTCGAGCTCGATCCCCCGGGTGGCGAGGAAGCGTTCAACGTTGCCACGGAGCGTGCCCGCCGGGTCGCCCAGGTGGTCCGCAACGGCGAAGCCGGCCAGCGGCCTGAGGACGCGGGGCACGGCAGGGAGCTGGTCGACGTCGACATACCAGCTGTAGCTGCGGTAGGTGAAGGCGTTGCGCAGCGGGGTCCGCCGCACGTGCGCAATGGAGGTGCGGTAGATGGCTGCCGGGGCGCTCATGCGCCCTCCGCGGAGACGGCGTGCAGGTCCGGGTCGATGGAGACGGCCCGGTACTGCTCGATGAATCCGGCGGCAGTCCCGTCCCCATCCCAGTCGCGTCCGAGCCGGGCTGCGGCCCGGACGCCGGAGAGAGCCCCGTCCTCATGGAAACCCCAGCCGTGGTAGGCGCCGGCGAAGGCCAGCCGGCCGTCGCCGAGCCCGAGGATCTGCTGCTGGGCTTTGAGTGAGTCCGGGGTGTACTGCGGGTGCTCGTAGACCATCCGGTCCAGCACGGCGCCGTTGTCGATCAGTTCCGATTCGCCCAGGCTGACGATGTAGCGCCCGCCGTCGCCGGGCTCCAGCCTCTGCAGCCGGGTCATGTCGTAGCTGACCAGGACCTTCTCCGGCCGGGCGTCGCAGGACGGCAGCCGGTAGTTCCAGGAGGCCTTGGCGTTGTCGCTGGACGGCAGCACGGCGTCGTCGCGGTGGAAGACGGTCTGGTTGACCGAGTAGGGCATCCCGGCCAGGGCGTCCTGCTCGGCGGGCGAGGCATCGCTGAGCATGCGCAGCGCCTGCTCCGGGTGGGTGGCGATCACGACGGCGTCGAAGGTCTCTGTCCCGGGCGTGCCGGATCCGTGCCGGGTGGTCAGCTCGACCCCGTCCGCGTGCCGGCGGACTCCGGTGACCGGGGTGGCGAGGCGGATGTCCGGCAGCGTGGCGGCGAGCTTGTCCACGTAGCTGCGGGAGCCTCCCGTGACGGTCCGCCACTGGGGTGAGCCCGCGACCCCGAGCAAGCCGTGGTGGCCCAGGAACGTGAAGAGGTAGCGGGCCGGGTAGGCCAGCGCGGTGGTGGGGTCGCAGGACCAGACGGCGCTCACGATCGGGGTCATGAAGTGAGAGATGAAGTAGCTGCTGAACTTTTCGCGGGCCAGGAATTCCCCCAGGGTCAGTTCGGCCCGGGCGGTATCCGCCGTGTTCGCTGTATCCGCCTCGGCAAGCAGGGCGCGGGCCCGGCGGTAGAAGCGCATGACCTCCACCAGCATCAGCAGGTACCGGCCGCGCAGCATGGTGGACGGCCGCGGAATGATGCCGCGGCCCTTGGCCCGGGCACCCGCGTATTCGAGCCCGCAGCCGTCGCAGCGGATGGACATGCTCATTTCCGAGTCCTGGGTTTCGACGCCGAGCTCGGCGAAGAGCCGCAGCAGCGTGGGGTAGGTCCGCTCGTTGTGGACGATGAAGCCGGTATCTACGCTCAGGACGGAGCCGTCGGACTGCGGCACGTCATGGGTGTGGGCATGGCCGCCGAGCCGGGAATCCGCCTCGAAGAGGGTGACGTTGTCCGTGTGGTTCAGGACGTACGCGGCGGTCAGTCCTGCCACGCCGCTGCCAATGACGGCTATGCGCCGGCCCCCGGGAATCCCTGCTTCTTGCGACACTGATCTGCTCCTGTTGGCTAGCCGAAATCGTCGTGGTGAATCGTCTTATGGGCAATTCGTAACCAAGGGGCCGCCGGATGAGTGTGAATTCCCGCCGGCTGCCTTCCCAGGATTCTCCGTCATGAACTGGGCCTCGCCGCGGAGACATTCCGGATATGCCAGAATGAAGCGGGATTCCAGCTACCAGGCGAAGGGCAGCCCTTGATCAACCCCGTCCACCTGCGGACCCTCGTTGAAGTGATCCGGCTGGGTTCGTTCGCGGCAGCGGCCGTCAGGCTCGGCTACACGGCATCGGCCGTGTCCCAGCAGATGTCCGCCCTCGAGCGCGACACCGGAGTCACCCTCTTCCAGCGTTCGGCGCGCAGCATCCAACCCACGGAAGCCGCCGTCGTTATGACCCGGCACGCGGCCAAGGTGCTCACCGACATCGAAGCGCTCATGGCCGCGGCCTCGCGGACCCAGGACGCGACGAGCCAGGAGCTCCGGCTCGGCATCTTCCCCAGCCTGGCCACGTATGTGCTGCCGCGGATCCTGCAGAACCCGGCGTGGAAGAAGCTCGGCATCGATCTGCGGGTGTCCGTCGCCGAACCGGCCCAGACCATCCAGGGCCTGCGCACCGGCGGCGAACTCGATGTGGCCCTGGTCTACCAGGTGGGCCAGTCCGGGCTCGCGTGGCCGCACACCGTGAACCGGCAGTGGATCGGCGACGACGACTTCCGGGTGGTCCTGCCCGCGGCCTGGGGCATCGGCACGGAGTCGAAGGTCGCCGCCGATCACCTCTCCGACATGCCCTGGATTGTGCACCACCCGGGCACGAGCGACGCCACTGTGATCGAGCGGCTTTTCGCGAGCTGCAACCTGCACCCGCGGGTGGTGGCATACAGTGACGACTTCCACGCCAGCCTCGAGATGGCGGCGGCCGGGCTGGGCGCGGCCCTGGTTCCCGAACTGGCCCTGCTGCACCGGCCGGCGGGGGTGGTGGTCCTCGATGTCCCGGAGATCCGGCTGGCCCGGAACGTCTTCGCCCTGCTCATCAACGACAAGCAGACGGCGCAGGTCCAACTGTTCGTGGACCTGCTGGCGGAGACGATGCACAAGCTCGGGACGAACTAGCCCTTCCGGCGCAGTCTCCCGGCCGGCGACACGAGGGCGCTGATGATCCGGTGCTTGGTCCTGGTGTACGGCGGGTAGACCAGTTTCAGGGTGTCGGGCCGGAGGGATTTGGCCAGGGTGGACCGCTCGTGTGAGAAGGTCCGCAGCGAGTGTTCGCCGTGGTAGGCGCCCATGCCGCTGGCGCCCACGCCGCCGAACGGCAGTCCGGGAACCATCAGGTGCGCCGCCGGGACGTCGAAGCACAGCGCCCCCGAGCTGGTGCCCGCCGCGAAGGCCCGGCGGCTTCCGGCGTCGTTGCTGAACACGTACAACGCCAGGGGTTTGGCCCGGCCGTTGATGAACCGGATCGCCTCGTCCCGGCCGCGGACCGGCACCAGCGGCAGCAACGGCCCGAAGATTTCCTCCTCCATTACCGTGTCGCCCGGCGCCGGCCGCAGCAGCGTCGGCGCAAAGTACCGGCCGGCGGCGTCGCGGTCCCCGCCGTGGACCACGGTGCTGCCGTCCGCGAGCGCGGCGAGCCGCTCGAAATGGCGGTCATCGACGATCCGGCCGTACGAGCTGCTCCGGGCTGGATCCGGCCCAAACAGGGAAGCGATGGCCGCGACCAGTTCGCGCTGCAGCGGTTCCAGCACCTCTTCCGTGGCCAGCACGTAGTCGGGCGCGACGCAGGTTTGTCCGGCGTTCATGAACCGGCCCCACGCGATCCGCTTCGCCGCCGTGGGCAGGTCGGTGGAGGCGTCCACATAGGCCGGGCATTTCCCGCCCAGCTCCAGGGTGACCGGGGTGAGGTTTTCCGCCGCGGCGCGCAGCACCACCCGGGCCGCGGCCTCGCCTCCCGTGAAGAAGATGTGGTCAAAGCGTTCGGCCAGCAGGGCCGTGGTCTCGGGGATGCCGCCCTGGACCACCTCCACCGCCCCGGGCAGGTAGTCGGGAAGCCACCGCGCCAGCGCCGCGGAGGTCGCCGGAGCGTGCTCGCTGGGTTTGAGCACCACGGAGTTGCCGGCGGCGAGGGCCCCGGCCAGCGGGGCCAGCAGGAGCTGCACCGGGTAGTTCCACGGACCGATCACCAGCACCACGCCCAGCGGGGTGAGCTCGGTCCAGGCCCGGGCGGGCTGGACCGTGAGCGGGACGGGCACGGGCCGGGGCCGCAGCCACGCCCCGAGGTTCATTTCCAGGTGTGCGGCCTCGGCGGCGACAAAGCCGATCTCGGCGAGCAGCGACTCGGCGGCGTGCTTGCCCAGATCACTGCCGAGGGCGGCCGCGAACTCCGCGCGGCGCTCCGTCAGCATCCGGCGCAGGCTGCGCAGCTGCTCCAGCCGCCAGGCCAGCGGGCGGGTGGCGCCGCTGTCAAAAAAGCTCCGGGCACGGGCGGCGGCGGGGGCAACTGTCTGCATCCGCTCAATGTACCGGCCGGGACGGCCGGGGCGGGCGGGGTACTGGAGAAAAGCGCTGGAATGCTGGAATGGGCCGGTTTAGAGGACTATGTTGATGATATGAACAAGGTAGCGAGCAAGCACTTCGGCGAAGTCGAGCTCAACCACGGCAGGGACCACAGCTTCACCGCCAAGCACGAACTGGCGGGCCAACCCGTGGAGCTTGACCTCAATGTCAATGCGCATGACCATTTCGATGAAGCGGCCATGCATAAAGTTGACTACCGCCTGCGCTTCCTGCCCGAACTCGTGGACCAGGTCCGCGAAATGATTGCCGAGGAGCTGGAGCAGGACGGCACCAGCCCGCAGGAGTACCGCCACTTCCACTGCAATGCGATCAAGGACGAACACCTCAAGAAGGTCTTCGGTGTCGAGGACAAGAGCCAGCTCACCGACGAGGTCTTCCTCAAGGCGCTGAAGCTGGGCCATGTGGGCATCTACCCCGGCCAGCCCGAACGCTACTTCGTGCTCGACTTCACTCTCGGCTCGCACTTCAGCGACGAAGTCCTGGTGGCCTCGGCGGATGAGGACGGCGTCGTCGACGACGAAATCCTCTGGGAATCCTGAATCGGCTAAGAACGTACGACGCCGGCCGGCCACCTTGCGAGGTGGCCGGCCGGCGTCGTTCTGGGTGGAGCGGGCTACTTGGCGGCTGCGAGCAGTTCCGCGCGGACCGTCTTCGTGGCGTGGACCAGGTTGCGCAGGGACTCCTCGGTCTCGGCGTAGCCGCGGGTCTTCAGGCCGCAGTCCGGGTTGACCCAGAGCTGGCGGGACGGGACGTGCTTGACGGCGGTGCTGAGCAGTTCGGTGACTTCCTGCTCGCCCGGGACGCGCGGCGAGTGGATGTCGTAGACGCCCGGGCCCACGCCGCGGCCGAAGCCGTGGGACTCGAGGTCGTGGACGACCTCCATGCGGGAGCGGGCGGCCTCGATCGAGGTGACGTCGGCGTCGAGGCCGTCGATCGCGTCGATGATGGCACCGAACTCGGAGTAGCACAGGTGCGTGTGGACCTGGGTGGCGTCCCCGGCGCCGGCCGTGGACAGGCGGAAGGACTTCACAGACCAGTCCAGGTAGGCGGCCTGGTCGGCCTTGCGCAGCGGCAGGAGTTCGCGCAGTGCGGGCTCGTCCACCTGGATGACCTTGATGCCTGCTGCTTCGAGGTCGGCGATCTCGTCGCGCAAGGCGAGGGCCACCTGGTTGGCGGTCTCGCCGAGGGGCTGGTCGTCACGGACGAAGGACCACGCCAGGATGGTGACCGGACCGGTGAGCATGCCCTTCATCGGCTTGTCCGTCAGGGACTGCGCGTACCGGGCCCATTCCACCGTGATCGGGGCACTGCGGGTGACATCGCCCCACAGGATCGAGGGACGCGTGCAGCGTGAACCGTAGGACTGGACCCAGCCGTGCACGGTGACGTCGAAGCCTTCGAGGTTCTCGGCGAAGTACTGGACCATGTCGTTGCGCTCGGGCTCGCCGTGGACCAGGACGTCGAAGCCGAGCTCTTCCTGCAGCTCCACCACGCGCTTGATCTCATCCTTCATGAGCTGCTCATACTGCTCCGTGCTGAGCTCGCCCTTGTTGGCGCGGGCCCGGGCGGTGCGGATTTCACCGGTCTGCGGGAAGGATCCGATGGTGGTGGTGGGCAGCGGCGGCAGGTGCAGGGCCGCGGTCTGGGCGGCCTCGCGGACGCCGTACGCGGAGCGGCTGAAGTCGGCGTCGGTCAGGGCCGCGGTGCGGGCCCGGACCTCGGCGCGGCGGACGCCGTCGGCTCCGGCACGGTCGGCGATGATGCGGGTGGCCTCGTCGATGGCCGGCCGGACGGCGTCCGGGTCCGTCAGAAGGCCGGCGAGGGTAACAACCTCGGTGGCCTTCTGGTCGGCGAAAGCCAGCCAGCCGCGCAGCTGCGCAGAGAGCTGGACCTCCTCGCCGACGTCGTGCGGGACGTGCGCGGTGGTGGTGGAGGTGCTGACGGCCAGCTTGGCGACGGACTTCTTCAGTTCGGCGATCTTGTCCGCGGAGGCGGCGAGGTCATTGCGCCAGATGTTGTGGCCGTCGACGACGCCGGCGACGAGGGTCTTGTCGCCCAGCGCGGCCAGGGCGGCGGCGGAGGGGACCTCGCCCTTGAAGACGTCCAGGTGCAGGGCGTCGATGCCGGTGGCGGCGAGGGTGCCGAGCTGGCCGTTGAGCGCGCCGTACGGGGTGGAGACGAACAGCTGCGGGCGCTGGCCGACGGCGGCGAGGGCCTCGTAGGAGCGGGCGACGGCGGCCTGGATTTCCACGGCCGGGGTGTCCTGGTCCACCACGAGGGCGGGCTCGTCGAGCTGGACCCAGCTGGCGCCGGCGGCGGCGAGCTTCTCCAGCAGGGCGGCGTAGACCGGCAGCACGTCTTCGAGGCGGGACAGCGGGTTGAAGCCGGCCGGGGCGTCGTCGGAGGCCTTGCTGAGCAGCAGGAAGGTCACCGGGCCGACGATGTACGGGCGGGTCTCCACACCGTTGGCGAGGGCGTACGCGAATTCCTCGACGATCCGGTTGGAGGTCAGCGCGAAGCTGGTCTCCGGGCCGATCTCCGGAACGAGGTAGTGGTAGTTGGTGTCGAACCACTTGGTCATTTCCAGCGGCTGCTGGTCCTTGTTGCCGCGGGCCAGGGTGAAGTAGCCGTCGATGTCGAGCTGGCCTCCGGCGGTGAGGAGGTTGCCGAAGCGTGCAGGCACGGCGCCGAGGTGGGCGGCGGCGTCCAGGACCTGGTCGTAGTAGGAGAAGGTGCCGGGCACGGCGGCGGCCTCGGTGAGGCCCAGGCCCTGGAGTCGTTTGGCGGTGCCGAGCTGGATTTCCTTGGCGGCGGCGTCCAGGGCGGCGGCGTCGATCTTGCCGGCCCAGTAGGCCTCGACGGCCTTCTTAAGTTCGCGGCGGCGGCCGATCCGCGGGTAGCCCAGGATCGAGGCGGACGGGAAGGGGGTGCTGCTGGTGGTGGTGTGCTGTTCAGTCATGGGAAGTCCTTGGTGTCGGTGGTTCTGTACGGAGGGAAGTTGTTGTGGCTAGCTGGCGAGCTGGTGGCCGGCGGAGCGCCGTGCCGCGAGTGCGGCGTTGTGCCGGAGGCCACTATGCCGGTTGCCGCTTCGCGGCCTGGGCAGCGCGAGCTTGTCCAGCACTTCGAGGGCGGCGGTGTGTTCGTTGAAGGTGTACAGGTGCAGTCCGGGGGCGCCGGCGTCCAGGGCCGCGTTGGCCAGGTCCACGGTGGCGTTGACCCCGATCCGGGCCCGTTCGGCGTCGGTGTCGGCGGCGGCGAGCCGTTCGATCAGCTCGGGCGCCGGTTCGACGCCGGTCAACTCGCCGAGGCGGGTGAGCCGGCGGATGCTGGTGAGCGGCATGACGCCCGGGATGATCGGGATGGTGACGCCGGCGCGGCGGGCCCGGGTCAGGAGGTCCGCGTACTGCTCGGTGTGGAAGAAGACCTGGGTGATGGCGAAGTCGGCGCCGGAGCGCTGCTTGGCCAGCAGCACCTCGACGTCGTGCGCCTCACTCGGGGATTCGGGGTGCCGGGTGGGGTACGCGGCCACACCGACAGCCACTTTGCCGGCGCAGAGCAACGCCGAGCGGCGCTGCTCCACCCGGCGGATCAGTTCAATGAGGTCCTGTGCGTAGCGCAGCGAACCCTCCGGCGGGGTGCCGCCGTCCTTGGGCTGGTCACCGCGCAGGGCCAGGATCCCGCGGACCCCGACGTCGAGCAGTTCGCCGATGATCTCCGCGAGTTCCTGCGGCGAGTTGCCCACGCAGGTCAGGTGGGCCAGGGGCCGCAGCGTGGTTTCCTGCACGAGCCGGTTGATCAGCTCGACGGCGGTGTTGCGGTTGGAGCCGCTGGCGCCGTAGGTCACCGACACGTAGTCCGGGTCCGTGGCTTCCAGTTCGCCGATGGTGGTCCACAGCGATTCTGCCGCCGCGGGCGAGCGGGGCGGAAAGAGCTCATAGGACAGCGCGACGGGCGCCGCGCCGGCAAGATTGGGATGTGTATCAATAAGACTTGGGGGAGACATTTGCGTCCTTGGCCGTGAACACTGACGCCGCGATGCCGGACACCGGATAACCGGGAACGGAAACGCCGCCGTCAGTGGATTGAGTTTGGGGAACACGGAGCAAACTCCAGCAGGACGCAGCCGCGACTGTTACGCCTGTAACGAAGTTGTCCGTGAGCAAATGTCAGGCCCACATGGGGGCACCCACACCCTCCTTGGCCGCCGTGGGGCTGGCCTTCAGCGGAGGATCGCTGACACGTTACCTCGGTAACTTGTATAGAACTCTAGGGCCCGGCGCGGGGGCATTCAAGTCGGCCGCCGAATTAAGACGCACCTTTACGGGCAAATGCGGCAGGGGGCAGAACAATATTCGAGAATGCTGCCGTTTTCGGGGACGCGGCCGTCACCAGGGCTTGTCGGTGAGCAGGCCGGGGCCGCTGTTGTTGAGGTAGTCGTCCCGCTGCAGGCCGCGGTTGCGTTCCTGCTGGGCGGATTTTCCGGACTCCTGGAGCTGCTCCAGCTGCTTCTGCTGTTCCTGGGCCGGGGGTTCCGTTTCCGGCGTGCTGTCCGCACCGGAATCAGTCCCGGGCGCCGCGGGGTCCCGGAGCCGTTCGAGCTTGTCTGTCAGGCGTTGTTCCGCGGCCTGCAGCCGCTCCCCGGCCCCGCCCGGCTCGGCCCCGCCCGCCCCGGCCCCGTCCGGCCCGGCCCCGTCCGGCTCGAAGCAGCCGGCCGGGGCATCGTTGGCTACAGCCAGCGCCTCCCCGGACAGAGCGTCCCCGTCGGCGCCGTCCCCGCCGCCGGCGGCGGCGTCGCCGAGCCGCTCGATGCTCAGGACGAGGTTCACGCGGACGGGGTATTCATCGGCAGGCGGGGCGTCCGCCAGGGCAGCCTCGAACGCTGCGCGTGCTCCGGCGTAGTCGCCCCGGAGCACCAGGGCGTCGCCGGTTGCGAAGGGTGCCTTGTGCCGCTCAAAAAAGTTGGCAACGCCCAGGGCAGCGGCGGCCGACTCTGCGGCCGGGACGTCGTTGCGGGCGAACGCGTCCGCGGCCTGGCCGCCGGACCAGGCGGCGCCGAGGAGCTTCACGGCGACGGCGAGCGCCAGGAGCGCGGGCAGGGCGGACCAGAGCAGCAGCCTGCGGCGTCGGATGTCGGGACGGTTCATGTGCGCCTGAGTTCCCTGAGCTGGCGGAGGACCAGCACGGTCTCGCGCAGGGCCAGCAGGAAGGCCGCGAGGGCGGGCAGCCAGTACAGCTCGGTCCGGCCCTCGAGGGATTCCCCGGTGCGTGCCAGCGAACCCGGCGAGGCCCGCTAAAGCATCGGTGCGGTGGCATCCCCGGCCGCCCGGTGCACGTAGGGCACTGACAGCTGCCCGGCGAGGCCGCGCAGGCCAATTTCGTCGATCCGGGACACGGCGTCGGTGCCGCTGCCCGGGTCCTGGATGAACGTCCCGGACGTCCGGCGCGGATCGCCGCTGTTCTCCTTCATCCGGCCGCCGGCGGCCGTGCCGTAGCCGAGGACCGCACCTCCGCTCACGAGGGAGGCCTCCACGCCTAGGGGCGGTGGAGCTGTGGCGCTGGTCTGCTCGCCGTCGCCGAGGTAGAACACGAGCCGGGGCCGCTCCGGATGGCCCTGCTTGGCGGCGGTGAGCCGTTCGGCGAGTGCCGGCCCCGCGGCCGTGACGCTGCTGCCCCGGGAGTATGCGGTGACCTGCGGGCCGAGGACAGACACGGCGGTGCCCAGTGCGGAGGTGTCCCCCGTCAGCGGCATCCGGACCACGGCCAGGGAATCGAAGGTAAGGAGCGCGAAGCGGGCTCCTCCCAGTTCTTCGGCGATCGCCCGGATGTCCTGCCGGACGCAGTCGAGCCGCGGTGAGCCACCCTCGCTGTCCCGGAAGGCGAAGTCCTCGGCGGCCATGCTGCTGCTCGTGTCCACCACGAAGAACACATCGAGTTCCGAGGCGGCGCCCTGTACCGTGCCGCCGGGGATGCCGGGCCGGAATGCCGCCAGGAGCAGCAGCAGCACGAGGCCGCCGCGGCAGAGCCAGCCGCGGACCGGACCGGGCCCGGCCCGGTCCGTCCACGCACGGAACAAGACCCCGCCGAGGCCCAGGACGACGGCGGCGGTCAGCGGGACCATGACCCACCAGGGCAGGACCGGTGCGAAGCTCATGGCCTGAACCTACAGGTGGCGACGGCGAGGACGAGGCCCGCCAGGAGTGCGATGGTGAGCGGTACCTCGGCGTGGTCAGTGATCACGGCCCGCGGTACGGCCTGGAATGCCGCGGCCTCGGTGGCCCGGATGCGGCTGATGATGCCGGGCACCGCGTCCGGGCTGTCCAGTGCGTAGTAGGCGCCGCCGCTGTCCTCGGCGGCCGCGCGGAGCCGTGCTCCCGGCTGGCCGGGATCCGTCCCGTAGTCGTAGTCGCCCGGGTTCAGGGCGTAGACGCGGACTTCGCGTTCCTTCGCGAGTCCGCCGGCCTCCGCCAGGCTGAAGATGGGTGCGCCGGAGAGGTAGTTGTCGGTCGCCAGGATGACCGAGCGGGAGGGCCGTCCGACGTCGTCCGCCTTCCCCCGGCTCCGCGGCCCCCGCCGCCGCCGGTGGCGCTGCCGGGAATCCCTGGACGCAGGAGGCCAGTCCGTCTCCGATCAGCGACGAGCCTTGTCCGCCCCACGTCCCGTCGAGGAAGCTGGCGGCGCCGTCGCCGTCGAAGGCGCCCTTGGCGAGCCGCAGCTGCTCCTGGACGTACCCGTAGTCGTCCGTCAGGGGGAAGACCTGGACGGCGCTGCTGTCGAACACCTTCAGGCCGATCCGCTCGCCGTCGAATTCGGCGGCGAGGCGGCCGAAGACGTCCACGATCTCGGCGTCGGCGCTGTTCATCGAGCCGGAGGCGTCCAGGCACAGGATGATGTCCCGTTTGTGTTGCTCTGGCCGGGCGCTGCTGCGTTCGGCCGGCCGGGCGGCGGCCACCGCCGCGGCGACCAGAAGCACCATCCCGGCCGCGGCCAGGATCCGGAGCCGGACCCTGTGCTGCCGGAGGGCCGCCTGATACTCCGGCAGGGCGGTGAGCCGGTCGCTGTGGGCGACGGGGCGGCGTCGGGGTTCCCTGGCGCGGGGCCGCCGGACGCCGAGGAACCAGGCTGCGGCGGCGGCCAGCACGGCGGCGGCCAGGACCCACCATAAGGTCACTTCCATGACCGGACCACGTCACTGGCGGCCTCGACGGCGTCGGGAACGGCGTAGGCGGTCTGGTCAGGGGCTGCCCCGGCGGCGAACGCTGCGGGGTAGCTGCGGCCGACGGCGTCCGCGACGGCGGAAAACGGCTGGCCGGCCCCGGTGACTGCCCGGAGCTCGGCGAGGGTCATCCGCGGTGCGTCGACTCCGGAGGCGTCCCGGACGAAGCTGCGGATCAGGAGGCTCAGCTCCTGGTGCGAGGAGCGGGCGTACCGGATGCCGGCCCCCGCTTCGAGGGCCACGGCGTCGATCCGCTCGAGGTAGTCGCGCTGCAGCCCCCGCAGGTCCGGCGGCGGGGTGGACGGGACTGCCCCCTTCGCTCCGCGCGCAGCACGCTGCCGCCGGGTGGCCAGGAAAACGCAGGTGTACCAGGCGCCCACAGGAACAGCAATGCCAGCCCCGCCCACGGGAACCAGCTGCTGTATTGCAGGGGTCCGTAGAAGCTACCGTCCACGCCGGTGCCGTTCCAGGAGGGCAAAGACCGCGGGAACCACATCGTGGCTGCTGCCGGCGTCCGCTTCGGCGATGCCCAGCCGACGCAGCAGCGATGTCCGGGCAGCGTCCCGTTCGTCCCGGGCCCGCGTATAGGCTGCAGCCACGGCCGGGGACGCCGCCAGCCGGCCGGGCAGCAGTCCGGACTGCTGCCCGGACCGTTGACCGGGAGCCGCGACGTCGTAGGAGTCGCCGGTCGCGGCGGCGCCGGCGAGTTCGGCGTCCCGCACGGTGAGCCACAGGATCTCGTGCTGGGCGCGCAGCCGGCGGAGCAGCCGCTCGGTCTCTGTGCCCGGGAGCAGCTCGTCCGCCACGACGAGGAGCAGCAGGCGCTGCGGGAAGCGCTGCGCCACATACTCAAGCTGGGTTTCGATCCGGCTGGGCTCCCCCGCCAGTGACGCGCCGTCATGGACTTCGCGCAGCACCCGTTCAAGGTGCGCTTCGCCTGCCTTCGCCGGGATGGTCCGGGAACCACCGGTGTCGCCGCAGACCAGCCCGACGGCGTCGCCGTGGCGTTGGGCGAGGTACCCGACGACTCCCATGGCCATCACGGCGATGTCCTTTTTCTCCTCGCCGTCCCGGGATTCGGCGGCCATGTTCCGCCCGGTGTCCGTAACCAGCAGCAGGGTCTGCCGTCGCACGGCGGCGTATCGGCGGACCAACGGGGAGCCGTGGCGGGCGGTCGCCTTCCAGTCGATGTCGCGGACTTCATCGCCAGGCACGTAGGCGCGCAGGTCATCGAAGTCCAGGCTCCGGCCTTTGAAGACGGACCCGTATTCGCCCTCGAGCATGCCGCGGGCTTTGCGGTGCGCGAAGATCGACATCTTCGACTTGACGCGTCGGAGCAGGCTGGCCATCCGCCGGGCTCAGGGAGTCTGGACGGCGGCGACGACGACGTCGATGACGCGATCCACCGGCACCTGTTCGGCGACGGCTTCGAAGCCGAGGATCAGCCGGTGCCGCAGGACGCGGTGGGCGAGCGATTTCACGTCCTCCGGGATCACGTGGTCCCGCCCGTTGAGCAAGGCCACGGCAAGGGCCGCCTGGCTGAAGGCGATGCTGGCGCGCGGGCTCGCCCCGAACTCGATGTAGCCGGCGAGCCGTGCGTCGATGTACTGGGACGCATTGAGGGTCACGAAGGCCAGGCCCACGATGTACCGGACGATCGCCGGATCGATGTAGACCCTGCGGACGGTCTCCTGCAGCCCGGCGACGGCATCGAGCGAGGCGGCTGCGGCGGGTTTCTGCTCCGGGGTGAAGACTCCGGCATCGATCCGCCGGATGATCTCGGCCTCTTCGGCCGGCGTGGGGTAGTCCAGCACGTCCTTGAGCATAAAGCGGTCCATTTGCGCCTCGGGCAGCAGGTACGTGCCTTCCTGCTCGATGGGGTTCTGGGTGGCCAGCACGAGGAACGGCGTGGGCAGCGGATGCGCCTCTCCCCCGATGGACGTCTGGCGTTCCTGCATGGCTTCGAGCATCGCGCTCTGGGTCTTGGCGCTGGAGCGGTTGATCTCGTCCAGCAGGACGATGTTGGCGTGGACCGGACCCAGCCTGGTGACGAAGGTGCCCTGGCCGGCGTCGTAGATCTGGGTTCCGACGATGTCGCTGGGGAGCAGGTCCGGGGTGCACTGGATCCGGCGGAAGTCGGCGCTGATGGCCTCGGCCATCGTCCGGGCCGCGGTGGTCTTCGCCAGGCCGGGCACGCTTTCCAGCAGGATGTGCCCGCCGGTCATGAGCCCGATGAGCAGGGACTCCCGGAGCCTGGCCTGCCCCACCACCTTGGCGTCGAAGCTGCGGGAGATGGCGGCGAGCGTCTGCTGGGCCCGGGCCAGTTCCGGCGGTTCTATCCGCGCGGGGGCCATGGTCTGTAACACTCAAGGTCCCCCTGCTAGCTGGTCTGGTCCGGTGGCGGCCGGGCGGCTCCCACCACCGGCCATCCTATCCAAGCCCGGGCCGGGGATTCCGGCAATGGGGAGCCCTCCCCATAGCGCCGGTGCGGGTCTATCCTGTTGCCATGATCCAGCTTCCAGCCAGCTACCAGGAATATCTCGCCGGCAAGAGTGAGAACTTCATCCTCACGGTCCGGCCCGTCTTGATGCAGTCCGCGGCGGACAAGTCACATGGCGTCCGGGTTCTCGTGCTTCCGCACGGGCATCAGGCCCACCTCGATCAGACCATCCCGTTCGGGACGGTCATCGAGGACATCGACTGACGCCGGCCGGGTCCGCGGCCTCAGCCCTCCAGCAGGAGGCGCTGGGACCGTGGGGCGAGCATGTGCTCGAGGACCAGACAGGCGGCCCCGATGGCCGCGACGTCCTCGCCGACGCCGGTGCCGACCACCTCGATGGCGTGGATCTTCCGGGTGGCGCTGCTTTCCTCAACGAGCCCCGGGATCCGGGCCAGGTAGGCCTGGGAGAGGGAGGTCCAGAAGGGGCCGCCGAACACCACCCGGTCCACGTCCAGGGTGTTGGTGACGGAGGAGACGGCGCGGGCCACGAGCACCGCGGATTTGTCGATGATTTCGGCGGCCTTCTCATTGCCGGCATACGCGGCGGCGCAGAGTTCGGCGAAGCTGTCCTGGATGGCGGGGGCACTCCTGTCCTGCCGGGAGCCGTCCAGGATTCCGGCCGCCTCGGCCTGGGCCACGAGGACCTGGGGGATGCAGGAGGACTTCACGCAGCCGCGGATGCCGCAGTCGCAGGGCGGGCCGTCCGGGTCCACCATGATGTGCCCGATCTCGCCGGCGTTCCCCGAGGTGCCACGGACCACTTCGTCGTTCAGGACGATGCCGCAGCCGATGCCCGTTCCCATGTACATAAAGACGAAGCTGCCGGCGCCGCTGGGGCCGCCCGCCCAGGTCTCCGCGACGGCGGCGCTGGTCACGTCCTTGTCCACCAGGGTGGAGAGTCCCGTGGCCTCGGCCAGGGCGTCCCGCAGCGGTACCCGGTGCCAGCCGAGCAGGAGCGGCGGGTCGACGACGGTGCCTTCCTCAAGGTCTATGGGGCCAGGTGATGCGACGCCGAGCCCGGCGATCTTGGCCCGGTCCACGCCAGAGTCCGCGACGAGCTGGTTGATCTCGGCGGCAATGGTGCCGATGACCGCGCCGGGATCCGCGCCGGAGGGTGTCTTAACGCGGGAGTGCTTGACCACCGCGCCCACCAGGTCCAGGACAACGAACGTCAGCACGGCGGGATCCAGGTGGACCCCGACGGCGTACATGCCGGCGGGATTGAGCCGGAGCATGGTCCGGGGCTTCCCCGGCCCGGTGCCCTCTTTCCCGGCCTCCACGATCAGGCTCTGGTCCAGGAGCCGGCGTGAGATGTTGGAAATGGTCTGCGGCGACAATCCGACGATCTGGGCGAGCTCCACACGGCTCAGGCCTCCGGGCGAACGCCGGATGGCATCGAGGATGACGGTGAGGTTGAAGTCGCCCATACGGGGCAAGTTGGTTCCGCGCCTTGGCGAGGGCTGGCGGATCTCGGTCACTGATTCCCCTATACGTCTTTGGGCAGGCACTGCTTATGTCAAAATCGTACGTTACGAGCATGAGCCCGCCCACACACGGGCTTCACAACGCGGCAGTTTTGCGGATACTCGCCGTCACCGTGAATTTCGGGTTCCGTCCGACCTCGCGGGTGGGACCGATCAGCCGCTCCAGCGCAGGCCGGTACTGCAGGTGGCTGTTGTACACCGTCCACAGTTCCCCGCCCGGCGCGAGGACCCGCCCCGCGGCCTCGATCATCTTGATCCCCGCACCGGCATGGACTGCCGCGCCGATGTGGAAGGGCGGGTTCAACAGGATAAGTTCGGCACTTGCGGCCGGCAGGGAGCCCATGGCGTCGTCCTGGAGTGCCTCGATCCGCTCCTCGAGTCCGTTGGCGGCGGCCGTGGCCCGGGCGGACCGGACGGCGGCCGCGGACTGGTCCGTGGCGACGACCCGGGCGCCGGGGTTGGCCCGGGCGTACATGGCCGCGAGGATGCCCGTGCCGCAGCCAAGGTCTACGGCGCGGGCGGCGGGCGGCATGTCCGGCAGGAAGTCCAGCAGGAACCGGGTGCCGATATCCAGCCCCGTCCCGGCAAACACGGCGCCGTGCGCGCACACCGTCAGCCCGAGCTCCGCATGATCCTCGGTGACCGGGAAGGGCGGTGCGGCCGCGGCCGGCCGGGGTCCGCCGGCCAGCAGGATCCGGGACTTCTGCCGCGCGAGTTGCGGCTGGACGGTGCTGAAATAGCGTTCCAGCACCGCGTTCATGCCGAGGCTCATGTGTTTGACGCGTCCGCCTGCCAGCAGCACGACGTCGGGTGCGGCGTGCCGGGCCACGGCGTCGGCGATTTCCTCCAGCTCGGCGAGGGACTTGGGGAGCTGGAGGAGTACGACGGTGGCGCCCTCCAACAGCGCCGCGCCGAGCGGGAGCTGTTCGAACCCGCCGGCGATGCCCAGGGCGGCGGCGTTGGTGCGGAGCGCACGCTCACCGGTGATGAGGTCCTGGTGGACGCGGACGGGCCAGGTTCCGTTCGGCCCGGCCGCGGCCAGGCCGGGCGCCCCGAGGGTCAGCGCGCCGTAGCGGTCCCCCACGACGGCGAGCCGGCTGTCCGGTGTCAGCAGCCCGGCCGCTGCGTCCAGCAGGAGCCGGTCCGTGGCGTCCCAGGCCTGGAGGTTGGGCGCCTGGACGTCCGGGAACCTCCGCAGCCGGGAAAAGTGGGATTCGAGATTGTTGTCCGCCACGCGCGAGCTGCCGCCTTGTCTGTTCAGGCCTGGATCTTGAGGTGCCCCAAGGTTTCGGGGCCGGTATCAAACTTATCCTGCCTGGTGAGCATCCCTAGGATGCCGTTCACGGCGGCCCTGCCGGCGCGGTTGGCCCCGATGGTGGACGAGGAGGGTCCGTAGCCGACCAGGTGGACCCGCGGCTCGGCGGCCACCTGGGTGCCCTCCACGGCGATGCCGCCGCCGGGTCCGCGCAGGTGCAGCGGGGCGAGGTGGTCCAGTTCGGCCCGGAAGCCGGTGGCCCACAGGATCACGTCGGCTGCCAGGAAGTTCCCGTCGGCCAGCCGCACGCCGCCGGGTTCAATCGCGGTGAACATGGGGTGCCGGTCCAGGGCACCGCGGGCGGCCGCAGCGCGCAGGGCCGGGGTCCGGATCAGTCCGGTCACCGAGACGACGCTCTGGGGCGGGAGGCCCCGGCGGACGCGCTCCTCGACGAGGGCGACGGCGTCGTGCCCGGCCTGGCGGTCGAATCCGGCGTCCCGCCAAACGGGTTCACGGCGGGTGAACCACGTCGTGGCAGTGAGCTGCGAGATCTCATCCAGCAGCCCGACCGCCGAAATCCCGCCGCCGACCACGATCACGTGCTGTCCGCGGAATTCATCGGCCGAGACATAGTCGGCGACGTGCAGCTGGCGTCCGCGGAAGACGGCGCGGCCCGGGTAGATGGGCCAGAACGGCCGCGTCCAGGTACCGGTGGCGTTGATGACGGCACGGGCGGACCAGTCCCCGCGGGACGTGCAGATCCTGAGGCGTCCGTCCGGGTTGTTATCCTCCCTGCGGACGGAGTGCACCTTGACCGGCCGCAGGATGGCCAGCCCCAGCTGGTCCTCGTAGCCGCCGAAGTAGCGGCTCAGGAAGCTCGAACTGGCCTCCTCCGGGTCCACGGCGGGCTGCGGGATGCCGGGCAGGTCGCTGATGCCGTTCACTGTCGCCATCCGGAGGCTTTTCCAGCGGTGGCGCCACGCCCCGCCGGGACCATCCTCAGCATCGAGGACGAGATACGTCCGGGCCGGGGCTTCCGTGGCGGGCTCTTCCCTTCCCGGAAGGATGAACCCGCGGCGCTGCAGATGGTAGGCCGCCGAGAGGCCGGCCTGCCCTGCGCCGATCACAACCACCTCCACCGGCTGCGCCTCGGCATCGGTCCCGGTCCCGCCAATGGGGGTCATCCGCCGGTCAGATCTTCTTGACGACGATGGACTTGAGCTGCATGGGACCGACGCCGTCGACCTTGCAATCGATGTCGTGGTCACCCACGCCGTTGACGAGCCGGATGCCACGGACCTTCGTGCCGACCTTGATCACGGTGGAGCTGCCTTTGATCTTGAGGTCCTTGATAACCGTGACGGTGTCGCCGTCGGCCAGCACGTTGCCGACGGCGTCCCTGATGGCTTTTTCTTCCGGCTCGTCCGGCCCGGGTGCTGCTGCCCATTCATGGGCGCACTCCGGGCAGACCAGGAGCGCCCCCATCTCATAGGTGTAATCGCTGGAGCATTCCGGGCACGGGGGCAGGGTCGCGTTCACGCCCCAATGTTAGTCGCCCGAGCTCCTCGCCGGGCAGCCGGGCTGCGCAGGAAGGGACCGGGCCGTCGGGCCTAGGCGAACCGGATACCGGTCGAGGGCGACCAGATGATCCGCCCTCCCTGGTAATTCTGCACAACCTCTCCGCCGGACACGTATTCATTCGTCGTCGGGTAGCCGAACCGGCCGTTTTCAAACCCGGTGCTGGCCCACGCGGCCCGGATTCCGCCCACGCTCATCAGTGCCCCCGTGGCCGGGGACCAGATAACGGCGCCGCCCTGGAACATCTGGTAGCAGCCGCCACTGCGCAGGCCGCAGGTTTCGTTGCTGCTGGGGTATCCGAGCCGCCCGTTCTGGGACCCGGAACCAGCCCACACGGCCCGGATCCCGCCAAACAGAGCGCGCGGGCCGGTTGCGGCGGACCAGACGATGGTGCCGCCCTGGTACGCCTGGACGCAACCGCCGCTGCGCAGCCCGCAGGCTTCGTTGTTCAGGGGATAGCCGAGCCGGCCGTTTTCGAATCCGGCGGCACCCCACGCGGCGCGGATCGCTCCAACGCTCAGCCACGACCCTGTGTTGGGAGACCAGATGATCGCGCCGCCTTGATACATCTGATAGCAGCCGCCATTGCGCAGCCCGCACACAACATCAGTGGTCGGATAGCCAAGGCGGCCTTTTTCCGCTCCGGCAGCGGTCCACGCAACGTGGATTCCGCCAGCATTTACGTGCGCCCCTGTTGCCGACGACCAGACGATGAGGCCGGCCGCGTATTCCTGGCGGCAGCCGCCAGGAGTGCCGCACGCAATTGGTGAGAGCGCCTGGCCCAGATCGGGGTTCGCGGCAGCCACGCGCTGGATGTCGGCACTGGCAGCCGCAGGAACGCCGCTGCCTCCGCTACCTGGGCCCGGGGTGTTCGTGCCGCCGCCCGGACCCGGGATGGGACCGGGCGTGCCGCTGCCGGCCTTGACGATCACGTCGTCCGCGTAGATGTCCCCCATCTGGGTGTCGTGCTCAGCGCCCAGCTGAACCGCGGTCAGCGACTTGGCGCCGATCTTGGCGGAGGTGCTGGCATGGACGGATTTTTCATTGAACCAGACCTGCACGCCGGTCTTGGTGCCGTTGGCCACGACGTGCATGGCCACGTGGTCCCAAGCATCCAGTTTCGTGCTGGGCACCAGGGTGTTGTAGCTGAAGGCCCCGGAGGGAGCCGTTGTGCGCAGCACGACAGCGCCGCTGCCGTTGTCCCGAAAGAGGTCGATGACCCGCTCGGTGCCGCTGAAGAAGCGGAAGTAGGGAACGTTGTTGCCGGCCACCCCGTCTTTGGCGATATTGAACCAGCCGTCCGCATAGGCTTCCGTCGTTCCGGCCGGCAGGGCCGCTTGCATGTTGGCGATTGAGTTGTTGGCCGTCGTGGCGTGCAGGAACGCGGCGCAGGATCCCGAGTGGGAAAACGCGGAAGAAACCTTGACAGTGCCGTTCCCCAACGTGAAGACCTTGAAGCCCTTGAGGTCCCCGGACTCGAAGTTCGCGGCCGCAACGGCGGTGCCGGGAAATGTGTTCGTGGGCTTTGGAGTGGAGGGAGCGCACGTGACGGCCACGGCTGCCGGCGCAATGCTGACCAGCATGGCGCCCATTAGCCCTATGGCGACCGTGACGGCGCGGATCAGCCGAAACAGCCTCCGCGCCAGGCCTGGGGCCCGGGCTGTGGTCGCTCGGGCGGAACTAGACTCATGGCGCATATCGACCCCTGCTTCCGACTGTCAACCGGCACTAAATCGTAGGCATGACCCTAAAGGGCGGAACTTTGCAGCGCACGAGTAGCGGGTACTAGAAAACCCGTCAGGACCACTTGAAATCGGCCCGCTCCCCCTACCTCCGCTACTCGGGTGCGGAACGGGCAGCGGGCCGGAACCGCGGTTAAACAGTTGAGGCCCTACTCAATGAGTAGGGCCTCTTCGGTGGAGCTGAGGGGACTCGAACCCCTGACCCCCTGCATGCCATGCAGGTGCGCTACCAGCTGCGCCACAGCCCCGAAATGTGCTGGGGAAGAACCATTTTCCCGGAAGCAACCTGATTATCTTAAACCACATTTCCCATTGACGCGAATCGGCGCGCCGGGCCCCCGAGGCAGCCTGCAGGTGACGCAACCACCCGGCATTGGGAACAAAAAATCCGCCGGAATCTTTCGATTCCGGCGGATTATCCGGTGGAGCTGAGGGGACTCGAACCCCTGACCCCCTGCATGCCATGCAGGTGCGCTACCAGCTGCGCCACAGCCCCGAATTTTCGCTGCTCCGGCTCTGTCAGCTTACGCTTCCGGCGCCGGCCCTGTGTCCGGATCTCTCCGAAGCAACTCAAATATCTTAGAACAGCCTTTCGGAAAATTCCAAATCGGGCATATTCACGCTTCCGCCCGGCGGCTGTTCCGTGTTGCTACTCCGTTTCGGAGGAGACTGTGGCCTTCGCCGATGCGTCGTCGCCCAGCTGCAGGTCCACGACCGGGCAGTCCTTCCACAGGCGCTCGAGAGCATAGAACACGCGGTCTTCCTCGTGCTGGACGTGGATGACGACGTCGGAGTAATCAAGTAGGACCCAGCGTCCGCCGGAGCGGCCTTCGCGGCGGGTCGGCTTGAGGTCGAACTTGGAGAGTTCTTCTTCGATGCCGTCGACAATTGCGTTGACCTGGCGCTCGGACGGTGCCGAGGCGATCAGGAAGACGTCGGCCAGGGCCAGCCGCTCGCTGACGTCAAGGGCAACAATGTCCTCGGCGAGTTTCTCCGAGGCAGCACGGGCTGCGTGGCGGGCTGTGGCGATGGATGAATCTGTTGCAGTCACGGGACTCCTTGTTGGGGTGAAAAGCTCTTGTAAAAAATGCTTGAGATGCCAGGCCCGGCGGCATGGGGCTAGCCCGCCAGGCCGGTGATGATCAGGGTAATGCCGGCGATCAGGGCGAGGACGCCCAATGCCAGGACCCCCAGCTGCAGCATGCGCAGGCGACGGGCCCGGCCGAGGCCGGCCGTGGCCACGTCGAGGGGATCGAGGCCGTGGGCGCTGTTAGCGGCCACCGGGGTCCGGCCGGCGAAGTCCTCTTCGGACTGCATCGGCGCGGGATTCACAACGGCCGGACGTGACCGGTTCACCGACCCGGAGGCCGCCTTGGCGGCAGCCTCCGCACGGGCCAACACGCCGGCACGGCCTGACGCGGTGCCCGGACGTTGTTTGGCCGAAGCGGGACGGCGGTTACCCGGCTTCCGGGGATTCTCAACCCGGGGGCCCGGATTGGTGACGACCGGAACATAGGACGTGGCAGGGGGCTTCATGACTGGCCGCTCCATGCCGGGGACCTGGACAAATTCCAGGGGTGTGACCATGGCCAGATTGCTGGCGGTCGAGGGATCATTCCGCGGCGGCGCCGGCAGGCTGGCCTGTTCGGCCAGCTTCTGCTTGGCGGCTGCCCGGCGGTTCAACACCACCGCGCGCTCGGCCAGGGCGATCTGCTCCGCCAGCACGTCAGGATCCACCGCGTCGGGGTCGGTGGCGACGATGTGGTCCATCTTGGCCAGCTGGTTTTGCGCCTGCCGGGCCAGGAGTTCGCGTGCAGCCAGGGCCTGCTCGACGGTCATTCCATCCGGGAGCTGGCCGTCGGGACCGGGGTTTGCCGCGCCCTTCTTGCCCTTGGCAGGAGCCGGTGCGGCTTCCTGGCCGACGGCGGGCTTGTCTTTTGCGGCCGCTGCGCCGGCTGCCTCTTCAGTAGCTGCCGCGGCATTGCCGGCGGGAGTGGCACCAGGCTTGGATGCCGGCTTACTCCCGGCAGGCTGGCTGACCACGGGATTCGCCCGCGTCCGCGGGGAAGCGGGAACGATGAGGTTGGCCGCGGTGGCCGGTGCCGTTTCCGCCGCCAGCTGCATCAGCCTCAACTGGCGCCGGGTGGGAGGACCGCCTCCCGCGAGCTGGCCTTCTTTTTCCGCGAGCTCCTTGATGGCGCGGAGCGCAGCCCGGTCCCGCGCGCGCACTTGCGAGGAGCGCTCGGAGCCGCCGGGATTGGGCACCGAGTCCACGGGGCCGTCAGCTACCCGGCGGCTGCGTCCGGTGATTTCGGCGGGCGTGGGCTCACCGGGGTCAACCGGGGTGGCCGGCTTGGAGGCGGCAGCGTCGGGGGCGGGCGATTTTGAGGCAGGGTCAACGGCGCCCGGAGCCGCGGTACCGGGCTCCTGGCCCGCTTCCAGGCGTTCATCTCGAGCCTGTCGCAATTCGCGACGGCTGCGGACGGGTGACTGTTCCTGACTCATTACAAACTCATTCAGTGCTGGCTGGTTGGCTTATTTCGGTAGCCCGGCGATACCGGGCGGCTTCGTTCTCGGCTTCAATTCCGACGGTGGCATCGTCCGCGGGGTCCGGGTCGCCGTCGTACAGCCCATACTTGGCGATGTACTGGACCACGCCGTCGGGCACGAGGTACCAGACGGGATTTCCGGCCGCGACGCGGGCGCGGCAGTCCGTCGACGAGATCGCCATGGCGGGGACTTCGAGCAGGCTGACATCCTTCCTGCCCATCCCGTCCAGCACATGGCCGGGGCGCGTGACTCCCACGAAGTGCGCGAGGGACCAGAGCTCGTCGATGTCCTTCCAGGACAGAATCTGGGACAGGGCGTCCGCGCCGGTGATGAAGAAGAGGTCGGCGTCGGGCCGCAAAGTACGCAGGTCCCGCAGGGTGTCGATCGTGTAGGTGGGACCTGGCCGGTCCACATCCACGCGGCTGACGGTGAAGCGCGGATTCGACGCCGTGGCAATGACGGTCATGAGGTAGCGGTGCTCCGCCTCGCTGACCTTCTTGCTCATTTTCTGCCACGGTTGGCCCGTGGGCACGAACACCACTTCGTCCAGATCGAACTTGGCCGCGACCTCGCTGGCTGCGACAAGGTGTCCGTGGTGGATGGGGTCGAACGTGCCGCCCATCACACCCAGGCGCAGGCGGCGCGTGGCGTCGCGCTGCTTCACGGTGGCGGAAATATTAGTGGCCTTGGCCGTGATCGTGCTTGTTCGGGTGCTGGCGGTGCGGATCCGAGTGCTCCTTGACGGCCTCGTGGCGCTTGCCCAGGTTGGAGTAGGACAGCGTGATGAACATCATGAGGAGGAGGACCGCAAACATCGAGGCGCCGATGACGAACGGCGGTGCGATGAGCGGCGCGAGTTCCTCGTGGCCGGATTCGCCGGCGGCGGCGATGATTGTGGCGATCTGCTGCGACAGCATGTTCTCCCCTAATGAGTTCAAAATGTTACGACGGCGGAATTCCCCGCCGTTCCTGGCTTCTGTTCCATGTTACAGCGTTACTAGCCCCTGATCTGGCCCTCACCCTGCACGATCCACTTGGTGGTGGTCAGTTCGGTCAGCCCCATCGGGCCGCGGGCGTGCAGCTTCTGGGTGGAAATCCCTACCTCGGCGCCGAGGCCGAGTTCGCCGCCGTCAGTGAACCGCGTGGACGCGTTCACGATCACGGCTGCGGAATCGATCTCGGCGATGAAGCGCTCGGCGTTGCCGAGGTCGTTGGTCACGATGGCCTCGGTGTGTCCCGTGGACCATTTGCGGATGTGCCTGACCGCCTCGTCCAGGTTGTCCACCATGGCCACGGCAAGGTCAAGGTCCATGTATTCCGTGGCCCAGTCCTCGTCCGTGGCGGGGACGGAGGCGACGGACGCCGGCAGCGCCGCGCGGATCCGCTCGTCGGTGTGCAGGGTGACGCCGGCGGCGCGCAGGGCCGCGGCGACGGCGGGCAGCACGGTGGATCCCGAGTGCACCAGGAGGGTTTCCACGGTGTTGCAGACGCTGGGCCGCTGGGTCTTGGCGTTCAGCAGGATCTCGACAGCCATGTCCTCGCCCGCGGAGGCGTCCAGGAAGATGTGGACGTTGCCCTCCCCCGTCTCGATGACCGGCACCGAGGCATTCATCACGATGGACTGGATCAGGTCACGGCCGCCGCGGGGAATCAGGACGTCCACCCTGCCCCGGGCGCGCATCAGGACGTTGGCGCCCTCGCGGCCGAACTGGTCCACGGTCTGTACGGCGTCGGCGGGCAAGCCCACCGATTCCAGCGCGTCGCGAAGGATGGTGACCAGCGCAGCGTTGGTGGCGGCCGCGGCGGTTCCGCCGCGGAGGATGACGGCGTTGCCGCTCTTGAGGCCCAGCCCGGCGATGTCCACGGTCACGTTCGGGCGTGCCTCGTAGATGGCGGCGACGACGCCCATGGGCACGTTGATCTGGCGCAGGCGCAGCCCGTTGGGCAGCGTCTGGCCGCGGACCACGTTTCCGACCGGGTCGGGAAGGGTGGCGAGGTTTTCCAGGGCGCCGGCGAGGGCCTGGATCCGGGGTTCGGTGAGGGTGAGCCGGTCCAGCAGGGCCGCGGAGGTGCCGTTGGCCCGTCCTGCGGCGACGTCCTTGGTGTTGGCGGCCAGGATCTGGCTCTTGCGCTCGAGCAGCGCGGCGGCGATCGCCCGCAGGCCGCGGTCCTTCCACGCACGGTTTGCCCTGGCCATCAGCCGGGCGGCGTGCCGGGAACGGTCGGCGATGGCGTGGACGGCGGCCTCGACGTCGGACGTTGAAGGACGCACGGTCACTTCCTCGGGCGTCGGGGCTGCCTGGGTGGCTTCGTTGGAACTCGCAGCGGCTTGGGGAATCAGTGCCTCAGTCATCCTTCAAGTCTAGGCGGGGGTGGTGGCTAAACCAGAACCAGGTCGTCAACGTGGACAACCTCGCGGTCAAACCCACGTCCCAGTGACTCGCCGAGTTCCACGGTGGACCGGCCCAGCATCTGGGGCAACTCGGCAGCGGAATAGTTGACCAGACCGCGCGCAATGACGGTACCGTCGGCCGCGACCATTTCCACGGCGTCCCCTGCTTCGAAGTTACCTTCAACCGCCGAAATGCCGGCCGGTAGCAGCGACGTGTGGTTGTCACAAACAGCCGTCACCGCGCCGTCGTCGAGGATCAGCCGGCCCTGCACGTGCGCGAGGTGGGCGAGCCACATCATCCGCACCGGCTTGCGTGCACCGTTCACGGTGAACCATGTTCCGACGTCTTCGCCGGCCAGGGCTGCCGCGACGTTCGCAGTCGACGTGACCATCGCGGGGATTCCGGAATCGGCCGCCATGATGGCCGCCTCGACCTTGGTCTGCATTCCGCCGGTTCCGACTCCGGCCTTGCCGGGCGCGCCAATGGAAACACCCTCGAGGTCCTCCGGGCCGTCCACCCGGGGAATCCGCTTGGCGCCCATCGCCGGGGGGCCGTCGTAGAGCGAATCGACGTCGGAGAGCAGCAACAGGGCATCGGCGCGGACGAGGTGGGCCACAAGCGCCGAGAGACGGTCGTTGTCACCGAAGCGGATCTTGTGCGTGGCCACGGTGTCGTTTTCGTTGACGACCGGCACGACGCCCAGGTTCAGCAGCCTGTTCAGGGCGCGGAAGGCGTTCGTATGGTGAGTGCGCCGCATGAGGTCATCGGCAGTGAGCAACACCTGGCTGACAGTCACGCCGTGGGCGCCAAAGGCATGGGTGTACCGCGCCATCAGGAGACCTTGGCCCACGCTCGCCGCAGCCTGCTGGGTGGCCAGGTCCCGAGGACGCTTGGCCAGTCCCAACGGCGCCAGGCCGGCGGCGATGGCCCCCGAGGACACCAGGATGATTTCCATGCCCTCGTTGCTCTTGACTGCAAGGGCATCCGACAGCCCGATGAGTGCTTCTTCGGAAATGCCGCCCTTGATGCTGGTGAGTGACGACGATCCGACCTTGACTACGATGCGGCGCGCCCTGGCAAGCACGCTCCGGTCGTCGCTGGGTTCCTCGATGATTACTGCGGGACTAGCACTCACTTCGGCGGGTTCACTCCTCATTGTCGTCGCCCAGTCCACTCTCCTTGAGCGGCTTGGCGACGCGGCGGCTGCTCACGGATTCGGTCCAGATGCCGGCCTTGCGCTCGGCTTCGAGCTCGGCGCGGGCGGCCGCCTTGGCGTCGCGGCGCTCCTGCTGCTCGTCGCGCTTCTGTCCGCGGGTGGGGCGGTCGCCGATCTCGGCGAAGCGCACGTCGGTGCCGCGCGGGGACGCCAGGAGTTCGGCGCCGGCCATCATGGTCGGCTCCCAGTCGAAGACGACGCCGTCGTCCTCGCCGATGACCACGGTGTCGCCGGGCACTGCGCCCTGCTTGAACAGTTCGTTTTCGACGCCGAGCTTCGCGAGCCGGTCGGCGAGGTAGCCGATGGCTTCCTCGTTGGTGAAGTCGGTCTGCTTGACCCAGCGCACGGGCTTGTCGCCGAGGACGCGGAACAGCGGCTCGAGGTTCTTCTCTTCGCGGCGGATCTTGAAACCGGATTCGTTGACGGCGCGCGGCTTCAGGATCGGGGCATTTACCTTGGGCGGTGCGGCGGCGAGGGTGTCGCGGGCGGCCTGGACGATTTCGGCCATGGCGAAGCCGAGCTGGCGGAGGCCCTCGTGGCTCGTGGCGGAGATCTCGAAGACCCTGTAGCCGCGGGATTCCAGTTCCGGGCGGACGAACTCGGCCATGTCCTTGCCGTCGGGCAGGTCCACCTTGTTCAGGGCGACCAGCCGGGGGCGGTGGTTCAGCGGAACGACTTCGCCGTCGGCCCCGCTGTAGCTCATGTCCACGGCGTACTTCTCCAGCTCGGCCTCGATGATGGCGAGGTCGGAGAGCGGGTCGCGGTCGGATTCGAGCGTGCCGCAGTCCAGGACGTGCACGAGGGCGGCGCAGCGCTCGACGTGGCGCAGGAAGTGGTGGCCGAGGCCCTTGCCTTCGCTGGCGCCCTCGATGAGGCCCGGGACGTCGGCGATGGTGAAGCGGACCTCGCCGGCCTGCACGACGCCCAGGTTCGGGATCAGGGTGGTGAAGGGGTAGTCGGCGATCTTGGGCCGGGCGGCCGACATGGCGGCAATCAGGCTGGACTTGCCGGCGGAGGGGAACCCTACGAGGGCGATGTCAGCGATGGACTTCAGTTCCAGGACGACGTCACTGGATTCGCCTTCGATGCCGAGCAGCGCGAAGCCGGGGGCGCGGCGCTTCTGGGAGGAGAGCGAGGCGTTGCCGAGGCCGCCGATGCCGCCGGCTGCCGCGATGAATTCGGCGCCTTCGCTTACGAGGTCGGCGAGGACTTCGCCCGACTTGGACTTCACCACGGTGCCCACGGGCACCGGAAGGATCAGGGTTTCGCCGTTCTTGCCGCCGCGCCAGTCGCCCATGCCGGGGCCGCCGTTGGTGGCGTGCCGGTGGGGTGCATGGTGGTAGTCGAGCAGGGTGGTGGTCTGGGGATCAACGCGCAGGATGACGTCGCCGCCATTGCCGCCGTTGCCGCCGTCGGGACCGCCGAGGGGCTTGAACTTCTCGCGGTGGACGGAGACACAGCCGTGGCCGCCGGTACCGCCGGATACGTGCAGTACTACCCGGTCTACAAAGCTCGCCACGTGGATCTCCTCAGTGCTGTTCCCCGGGCCCACAGGGGCCCAAGATGATTGTAATGCGGTTAAAACACCGGTGGAGCGGACCTAATGGCCCGCCCCACCGATTTAGAACGTTTTGTTACTCTGCAGCTGCAGCAGCCACGATGTTCACAACGCGGCGACCACGGCGGGTGCCGAACTCGACAGCACCGGGGGTCAGGGCGAACAGGGTGTCGTCCCCGCCGCGGCCTACGCCGGCGCCCGGGTGGAAGTGGGTGCCCCGCTGGCGGACGATGATCTCGCCTGCGGAAACTACCTGGCCACCGAAGCGCTTGACGCCGAGGTACTGGGCGTTGGAGTCACGACCGTTGCGAGTGGAACTCGCGCCTTTTTTATGTGCCATTTGGAATGCCTGCCTTCAAAAATTCTGGGGAATCTGCTGGAACCTGAACAGTAACGAAGAGTTACTTGATACCGGTGATCTTGACCTTGGTCAATTCCTGACGGTGACCCTGGCGCTTCTTGTAACCGGTCTTGTTCTTGAACTTCTGGATGACGATCTTCGGACCACGGAGGTCTTCGAGGATCTCAGCCGTAACCGTTACCTTGGCCAGGTCCGCAGCAGCAGAGGTGACTTTGTCACCGTCTACCAGGAGCAGTGCGGGCAACTCAAAGGTGCTGCCGGCTCCACCGGGGACGCGGTTCAGGGTAACGAAGTCTCCAACGGAAACCTTCTCTTGGCGGCCGCCTGCGCGGACAATCGCGTACACCACTGGGGAACTCACTTCTCTCGACGTTTATTACTAGATTTGCGTGCGGAACCTGGTCCAAATTGTTTGGCTGGCTCACGCTGTGCCTCTACGCCGGTGGGTTCCCCGGGGGGACCCATGAGCTATCCCGTGGACATTCGCATTCGAATAACGAATGGAGTGTCCTCAAGGTCATAACCCAAGTGTTGGCGTAAGCACCGAAGATCTAGACTACGCTAATTTTGCCTTCGGCCGCAAATGAGGCTGGCTCCGGAGGGGCCTTGCGTGATGGACGCAACTCGATCTAGGCCGAGCGCTCCCGCAACGACTTCCGGAACCGTGCCCCACTATCGTACAGGCTGGCCGGGGCGCCTGCGCTCAGGCGTGCAGCCTCGGCGCGTCGAAGAAGTCGATCTCGTAGCGCGCCGACTGCCGGAAGGCCAGAACCATGGCGTCCCGCTCGGCGGCGGAGGCCGCCCGCGCTGCCCGGTCGGTCAGGGCGATCGCCTGCCGCGTCGCTGCGGCGAAGTCCTCGTCGGCGTATGTGCGGAGCCACTCGGCGTAGGGGTGCGCTGCGGGGGCACCAGCCGCCAGGAACTGTGCGTGCAGGGTCGCGCCGACCTCGGCGTAGAGCCAGAAGCACGGCAGCGCCGCGGCCACCAGCACCCCGTAGCTGCCGGAACCCGAGGCGGCCAGCAGGTGGTCAACATAGGATTTCGTGACCGGCCCCAGCTGCACGTCCGCGGGCCGGGTGCTGAGCCAGTTCCGGTGCAGCTCCGATTCGACCTCGAGGCACTGTTGTGCCGAGCGTGCCCAGAACAGCTGTTCGGCTTCGGTGGGCGCGATTGCGGATGCCCGGGCCAGCACCCGCGAGTAGCCGTTGAGGTACAGGGCGTCCTGGGCCAGATAGTAGGCGAAGTCCTTTTCGGGCAGTGAGCCGTCGGCCAGGCCCCGGATGAACTCCAGGCCGTAGATGGCGGCGAGGTCCGCCGCGGCGCCCTTCCCGAGGGCAGCCACGAACGCCCCTTCGTCCGGTATGCGGTAGCCGGTGTTGCCCTCATCCGTGCCGCCATGGCCTTCGGCTGCGTGGGCCCCAGCGCCGTGGTCCTCGGTCAGGTGCTGCACGCGGTGGAAGTGGTGGACCGGACCGTTGCCCGTCCCGACGTCCAGGCGGTCCGAGGCGCGCAGCGCACCCTCCAGCCAGGGCTTGACCTCCCGGAGGGCCGCCTCCCAGTCCCCCACCCGGGCCTGCACGGTGGCCAGCGCCGAGGACAGTGAACATCCGGTCCCGTGGCTGTTGCGGGTGGACACGCGCCCGCCGGCCACCACCACCGTCTCCTGGCCGAGCACTCCCCCGGTGTTGATAAGCGCGTCGGGGCAGCCAACGTCGTCCCCGCCGGCGGTTCCGCCGGCGTTTCCTTCCAGGTGGCCGCCCTTCACCAGTACCGTGGTGCCGGCCAGGGCGGCGAGGCGCTTGCCTTGGTCCAGGGCTTCTGCCCAGTCGGCGGCGACGGGTTCCCGGAGGAGGATGCTGAGTTCGGCGAGATTGGGCGTGATCAGGTCCGCGAGCGGCAGCAGCGCGTGCAGGGCGGCTTCGGCTGTTTCCTGCAGGAGCCGGTCACCGCTGGTGGCGACCATCACCGGGTCAAGGACGACGACGCCGGGCCGGGTTTCTTCGACCCAGCGGCGGACGGCATCGATGACGCCGGCGTCGCCCAGCATGCCGATCTTGACGGCGTCGATGCCGATGTCCGCGCTCAGGGCGTCCAGCTGCGCGGTCAGGAAGCCCGCCGGCGGGATGTGGACGGCGCTGACGCCGCGGGTGTTCTGCGCAGTGAGGGCGGTGATCGCGGCCATACCGTAGCCGCCGTGCGCGGCGATGCTTTTCAGGTCGGCCTGGATGCCTGCACCGCCGGACGGGTCCGAACCCGCGATGGCCAGGACCCGCGGAATCCGGGGCCGGATGCCGCCCGGGGCGGCGGGCGCGGCGGGAACTGGCGGCAGAAACGCCGAGGTAGGAACAGGTGAAGCCACGAAAGACATCCCTTCGCCGGTGCTAACCGGACAGGTTCGACGGGTCTGGATCTCAGCCGGCTCGATGCGCGGCACCCCGTGTCAGTCCCCCAGCCTAGCCTTTGCGGCTTAACGACGCCGCGGGCGCGGTCCGGATCGGCGAATTGCTCCGCCGTTCCGGACCACACCCGCGGCCACGCTGAACTGTCTTGCTGCCGGCTCCTAAAGCTCCGACGCCGGGACGCCGACGCCGAGGATGATCGGCTCGTTCGCGGCTGCCGGCTTGGCCGCCGGCTTGTCGGCGGTCATGGCCGGGGCCTTGGCCTCGTGGACGGATCCGGCCGCGGACGCGGTGGTCGCCTCGCGGTGCTCCACAGACGTCTCGTTGGCTGCACCCTGGGCGCGGCTCGCGCTCCGGTTGCGGCGGACGCGGCGGCCACGGGTGGTGCCCGCCTCGGCGTCGGCGTCGACCCGGACCTGCGCCGGTGCGTTGGACGCTGCCGGTGCCTTGGCCGGCGCCTTGGCCGCGGGGGCGCGGTCCACTACGGGCCTGCTCGTCTCGGCTCCGCCCAGATTGGCGAAGGCCTCCGTCAGCAGGTCCAGGGTGAGGGCCGGAGCCGTTGATTCGTCGGCGTGATCGACGAACGGCAAGGCTACCTGCTCGCCGCCGAAGGTCAGCACGGCCGCGGGGCGTCCGGCCGCTCCTTCCGTCACGGCCAGTTCCACGGCGGCTTCGACGGCGGCCTTGCGGGCCTCCGCTTCGTGCTGGCTGGTTCCGGCAGCCGCCTCCCCGTCGTGCAGGTGGGCGGCGTGCGCGGCGGCTGCGATGTTCGCCAGGGCGGCCCGGGTTGCCTCGGCCTTGGCGTGGCGCTCGGCGTCGGTGGGCTCGGCATGGACGGCTCCGGGTGCCGGCGGAACAAGCTCCGGCGTGCCCTGGCCGCCCTTGCCGCGGCGGCGGCTCTTGCGCTCGGTCCGCTGTGCCGGCTGGTTCTCGGTCCGCGGCACGTGGTGCTCGGCAGCCACGACGTTGGCGCGGCGGTGTTCCACCGGCTCGTCGTGCGTGACGATGCCACGCCCGGCGCAGGCGTCACACTGCTCGCCGAAGACTTCCAGCAGCCCGGTGCCCATCCGCTTGCGGGTCATCTGCACGAGTCCCAGCGAGGTCACCTCGGCCACCTGGTGCTTGGTCCGGTCGCGTCCCAGGCACTCCACCATGCGGCGCAGCACGAGGTCGCGGTTGGATTCGAGCACCATGTCGATGAAGTCGATCACGATGATGCCGCCGATGTCGCGGAGCCGGAGCTGCCGGACGACTTCCTCGGCCGCCTCCAGGTTGTTCTTGGTGACTGTTTCCTCGAGGTTGCCGCCGCTGCCGGTGAACTTGCCCGTGTTGACGTCCACCACGGTCATGGCTTCGGTGCGGTCGATCACGAGGGAACCGCCGGACGGCAGGAAGACCTTGCGGTCGAGCGCCTTGTGGATCTGCTCGTCGATCCGCCAGGCCGCGAAGATGTCCGTGTCCTTGGTCCACTTCTCGAGCCGGCCCACCAGGTCGGGAGCCACGTAGGTGACGTAGGCCTCGATGGTGTCCCAGGCCTCCTCGCCGGAGACGATCAGCTTGGAGAAGTCCTCGTTGAAGACGTCACGGACCACCTTAATGGTCAGGTCAGGTTCGCCGTAGAGCAGCTCGGGGGCGAGGATCTTAGTCGACGACGACTGGCTCTCGATGCCTTCCCACTGCGCGCGGAGGCGGTTGATGTCGTGGGTCAGCTCCTCCTCGGAGGCACCCTCGGCCGCGGTGCGGACGATCACGCCGGCATTTTCCGGCAGGCGGTCCTTGAGGATCCGCTTGAGGCGGTTGCGCTCGACGTCGGGCAGCTTGCGGGAGATGCCGGTCATGGAACCGCCGGGCACGTACACGAGGTAGCGGCCGGGCAGGGAGATCTGGCTGGTGAGCCGGGCACCCTTGTGGCCGACCGGGTCCTTGGTGACCTGGACCAGCACGGAGTCGCCGGACTTGAGGGCGTTCTCGATCCGCCGCTGCTTGCCTTCGAGGTTGACGGCTTCCCAGTTCACTTCGCCGGCGTAGAGCACGGCGTTGCGGCCGCGTCCGATGTCGACGAAGGCGGCTTCCATGGAGGGCAGCACGTTCTGGACCTTGCCCAGGTAGACGTTGCCGATCAGGGAGTCCTGCTGGGTCTTGGACACGAAATGCTCGGCCAGGACGCCGTCTTCGAGGACGCCGATCTGGATTCTGTCGTCGCGCTGGCGGACGATCATCTGGCGGTCCACGGATTCGCGGCGGGCCAGGAACTCGGCCTCGGTGATGACGGTGCGGCGGCGGCCGGTGTCGCGGGATTCGCGGCGGCGCTGCTTCTTGGCTTCAAGGCGGGTTGAGCCCTTGACGGAAGTGACGCGGTTGTTGACGGGCGCTTCGGTCACGGCGCGCGGTGCGCGGACGCGGGTCACGGTGTTGGGCGGGTCATCGCCCTCCCCGCCGGTCAGCTCCAGGTCCTGGTCACCGCGGCGGCGGCGGCGACGGCGGCGCGAGGTCACGCCGTCTTCGAGGGTTCCTTCGCTTGCCTCTTCGGCTTCCTCACCGGAGTCTTCCGTATCTGTGCCTGCATCGTTGCCTGCGTCGCTGCCGGTGCGGCTGCGTCCGCGGCGTCCGCGGCTGCGGCGGCGACGGCGGCCGCTGGAGTCTTCGCCCTCTTCGCCTTCCTCCTCCTCTTCAGGCTCTTCGGGGGCCGCAGCGACGGGAACCGGACGCGCGGCAGTGGTCAGGTCGGGGGCCTGGAAGATCATCGAGGTGACGGCTCCCGGCTCGAGGAAGAGCGAGGCGGCGGAACGTGCCTCGACGGGCTGTTCGCTGGCGTCTGCTGCGGCGGCTTCGGCCGGAGCCGCCGGAGCTGCCTCGGCGGGTGCTTCCACGGCCGGGGCTGCGGGAGTTTCCGCAGCCGGTTCGACGGCCGCGCCTGCTCCTGCCTCGGTGCCGACAGCTGCCGGGGCTTTTCCAGCCGCCGGCACGGCGGTCTTTGCCCGGCTGGCACGGCGGCGGACGGGCTTTTCTGCCGGTGCTTCGACGGCGGGCGCCTCGGTCACGACCGCTTCTGCGGCCGCTGCGGCCGGTGCCTCCTCGGCAAATGCCGACAGCGGCTCGGTTGCTTCCACCGGCTTGCGGGCACGGCTGCGTCGGGCCGGGGCCTTCTTCACGTCGCCCACGGGCTCCGCTGCCGTCTCCGGGATGGCCCCGCCGGCCGGCGACCCTTCCTCAGGTGCGGCTGCTTCAGCCGGCACCTCGGCCGCGGTCTTGGCGAGCGGCTTGCGGCGTGCCCGGACTGCCCGCTTGACCGGTCCCGTTACGGCCGCTGTTTCTGCTGTTCCATCGGCAACAATTGCTGCATCGTTGTCGGCTACAACCTGGTCATTATCCATATGTGGTGACACTCCTGCCCCTGGCTACCGCCACATCCGGCACCCGCTGGGGCAATTATTTGTCAACACCCGCAGGCATTGACAGAAGTCAATTGGATACCCTCAGGTTCGCACCGGCAGTGGGGTGCGGCAGCCCTGGAGGGCCGGCAAGATTGTTCTGAAACCCGTTGATCTACACGCCACAACCAGGTGCCGTCCAATGGCATTGCGGGACAGCCTGGATCAGTGGATCCGTAGCTCCCTGCTCATCATTGGCGGTCTTGGGAACAAAATCGCCGGACCGGGACCCGGATGTGGATCGGGTTCCAGCCACGATCATTGTCTCACAGGAGCCGCGAAAGCAGGCGTAAGCCGGGCGTCAATCCCAACGCGGGCGGCCCGACCCAGGCCCGGGCGGGCGATTCCCCGGCTTCCCCCAGCCGCCGGCTATACAATCGGGGCCAGAAGCTCCCGACGCGAAGGACCGACATTCCATGCCCAGCATCTCCAGCGCCACCGGCGACGCGACCTCGCAGCAGCACGACTCCGGCCCGGCTGTTGCCGAGCGGCCCCTGCCGCCGATGACCCGCGACCGGCCGTTCGCGTGGCTGCTCCTGATCACCGGCGTGGTCGGCTGGCTCGCCTCCGGAATCCTGGTGCTGGAGAAACTCGAGGTCCTCAAGGACCCCGGCCACGTGACCGTCTGCGATGTGAATCCGTGGATCTCCTGCGGCCAGGTCATGCAGACGCCGCAGAGTTCGGTGTTCGGTTTCCCCAACATGTTCATCGGCATCGTGGCCTTTGCCGTCATCATCACCACCGCGATGGGCATTCTGGCCGGCGCCCGGTTCGCCCGCTGGTACTGGCTCGGGCTGCAGGCCGGTGTGACCCTGGGCTTCATCTTTGTGGTGTGGCTCTGGTCGCAGGCCCTGTACTCCATCCACATCCTGTGCCCGTTCTGCATGATCGTCTGGGCCGCCATGATTCCGCTGTTCGTCTGGACCACCGTCCGCAACGTGTCCCACGGCGTTATCCCGCTGCCCGCCGGCGCCGCCCGGATCCTCGGCGACTCGGGCTGGATCCTCACGGCGCTGCTCTACGTCGCTGTGATCGCCACGATCTTCTTCGCCTTCATCCAGGTCTTCATCGGAACGTCCGGATACTGACGCTTTAAACACCGCGAGGTGACAGTTACGGCCAATGTTCGTCGCGAACATTGGCCGTAACTGTCACCTCTGTGAGGAGCGGGTCAGTCCTGGAACCAGATCTTGAGCTCGCGCTCCGCGGATTCCACGGAGTCGGAACCGTGGACCAGGTTCTGCTGCACCTTCAGGCCCCAGTCGCGGCCGAAGTCGCCGCGGATGGTGCCGGGGGCCGCCGTCGTGGGGTCCGTGGTCCCGGCGAGCGAGCGGAAGCCCTCGATCACACGGTGGCCTTCGAAGATGGCGGCGACAACGGGTCCGCTGAGCATGAATTCGACCAGCGGCTCGTAGAACGGCTTGCCCACGTGCTCCTCGTAGTGCTGCTCCAGCAGTTCGCGGCTCGCGTCGACCTTCTTGAGCTCGGCCAGGGTGTAACCCTTGGCTTCGATCCGGGCAAGGATGCTGCCGCTCAGCTTGCGGGCGACGCCGTCGGGCTTGATCAGGACGAGGGTGCGCTCAATGCTCACAACTGCTCCAATGTGTTGGGGTGGGGTTCGGGTCTAGTCTACGGGTTTCGGGTTACGGGTTCTGGGCGCCGGCTTCGGGTGCCTGTCCCGGGCCTGCCTCCGCGGGATGGGCCGCATCCCAGGCCGCCTGTTCGCGGTCCCGCTGGGCGGCCTCGCGGTCGATCCGGATGCCGGTCCGGATGCCGTACCACCATGAAATCGCGAAGAGCAGGCCCACCACATACATCGTGGGCTCCACGATGCCGGCCAGGATCAGCACGATCTGCAGGATCCAGCCCAGGCCCACGCCCCAGGGTTTGGAGAGGACCGCGCACGTGAACACGAACACGAGGCACAGCCCGATCCCCACCGAGAAGATCAGGACCGGCGGGAACTCGTTCCGGCGGAGGCCGAAGACCGCCAGCGTGCCGAAGAGCACCACAAAGGCTTCCAGCAGCAAGACCGTGGAGGCGAACATGACCTTGGTGGAGCGGCGCTTCCTGGGCATGCCCGGACGCCAATCGCGCTGGGCTTTGGTGAGTCGTGCCATCGTTTACGCGTCCGCCTTTCCGAGCAGGATCCTGGCGTCCGCAACCAGCGTGATGGAGCCGGTGACAAGCACACCGCCGGCGAGGTCGTCGTTGGCTTCGGAGCGTTCCACCGCCCATTCCAGGGCGTCATCGAGCTTGTCGGAGACGTGGACGTTGTCCTCGCCGAAGCCCAGGTCCATCGCGATTTCCGCGAGGTCCTCGGCCGGGACGGCCCGCGGCGAGTTGGACTGGGTAAAGCAGTATTCGGTGGCGAGATCGCCCAGGGATTCCTTGAGCTGGCGGAGGATCTCCTCGGCGTCCTTGTCCGCCAGAATGCCGACCACCACCACGAGCTTCGTGAAGCTGAACGCCTCATGGATGGCCTCGGCCGAGACCCGGATGCCCTCGGGGTTGTGCGCCGCGTCCACGATGATGGTCGGGGCCGTGCGGACCACTTCGAGCCGGCCGGGGGACGTGACCGAGGCGAACGCTTCCTGCAGGATGTCGGCGTCGAGCGGCTTTTCCCCGCCGAAGAAGGCCTCGAGGGCGGCAATTGCGACGGCGGCGTTCTCGGCCTGGTGCGCGCCGTGCAGGGGAACCAGCAGTTCCTCGTAGCGGCCGGCGATGCCCTGGATGGTCACCACCTGGCCGCCGACGGCAACGGTCCGGGACTCGACGCCGAACTCGACGCCTTCGAACCGGAACGGGACGTTGACTTCCTTGGCCTTCTCCAGGAGGACCTGGGCCGCGTCCGTCGGCTGCGCGGCGCTGACCAGGAAGCCGCCGGGCTTGATGATTCCCGCCTTCTCGTAGGCGATTTCCTCGGTGGTGTCGCCCAGCAGTTCCGTGTGGTCCAGCGAGATCGGCGTGACCACAAAGACCTGGCCGTCGCCGACGTTGGTGGCGTCGGTGATCCCGCCGAGGCCCACCTCCATAACGGCCACGTTGACGGGCTGGTCCGCGAAGACCGCGAAGCCGAGGATGGTCAGGCACTCGAAGTACGTCAGCCGGGGCTGGCCCTCGGCCTCAAGTTCGCTGTCCACAATGGCCAGGTACGGGCGGATCTCGTCCCAGATCCGGACGAAGGTCTCGTCCGGGACCGGGGCACCGTCGATGCTGATCCGCTCCGTGACCTTGGACAGGTGCGGGCTGGTGTACCGACCGGTGCTCAGGCCGTGGGCTCGCAGCCCGGCCTCGATCATCCGCGCGGTGGAGGTCTTGCCGTTGGTGCCGGTGACGTGGATGATCGGGAACGCCTTGTTCGGCTCGCCCAGGATGTCCATCGCCCGGTACAGCGGAGCCAGCCGCGGCTCCATCTTGTTTTCGGGGGCGCGGCCCAGCAGCTCGGCGTAGACGCTTTCTACGGAGAATTCGTCAGTCATGGTTCAGGCCCCTACTTTTTCGACGGTGATCTGCAACTCGGTGTCGTCCCCGGTGGAATACAAGCCAAGCTCCACGGTGAGCGTTTCTGTGACCACGAGGCTCTCGTGGGCTTTCACGGCGTCGACGACATCCTGCGCCGCCGTGACGGACGTGCGGATCCGGTCGCTGACGTTGAGTCCGGCATCCTTGCGGGCCTGCTGGATGGCGCGGACCATATCCCGGGCCGCGCCCTCGGCTTCGAGTTCCGGGGTGACCTCGGTGTTGAGGACCACGAAACCGCCGCCGGGCAGCACAGCCGCGGCACGCGATCCTTCGCCTTCCGCGGCTTCGGCCACCACTGTTTCCAGGGTGTATTCCTGTGGCTCGAGCGCGAGCCCGCCGGAAACAACCACCCCGTCGACACCGTCGATTGTTTGCACGCTCCAGTCACCGGACTTGGACCCCTTGATGGCCTGCTGGACATTCTTGCCCAGCCGCGGACCGGCGGCCCGGGCGTTGACCACGAGCTTCTGTTCGATGCCGAACTCCTCCGGGGAGGCGCTCTCGGCGCCAAGCAGGCGGACCGAGCGCAGGTTCAGTTCGTCGGCGACGACGCCGGCAAAGCCGTCCAGCGAGTCCGCGCCGGGGGCGACGACGGTGAGTTCCTGCAACGGCAGGCGGACGCGGAGGTTTGCGGCCTTGCGCAGCGAGGATCCGGTGGAGCAGATCTGCTGGACGCGGTCCATCGCCTCGACGAGGCCCGGGTTGGCCGGGAACAGTCCCGCGTCCGGCCAGTCGGCCAGGTGCACGGAGCGCCCGCCGGTGAGGCCGCGCCAGATCTCCTCGGAGACCAGCGGCAGCAGCGAGGCGGCCACGCGGCAGACGGTCTCCAGCGCGGTGTAGAGCGCGTCGAAGGCGTCCACGTTCTCGTCGAAGAAGCGCTGCCGGCTGCGGCGGACGTACCAGTTGGTGAGCATGTCCAGGTAGCTGCGGAGTTCGTCGCACGCCCCGGAGATGTCGTAGCTGTCCAGCTGGGCGGTCATGTTGCGGACCAGGTCCCCGGTGTTGGCCAGAAGGTACTGGTCCAGGGTGTCGGCGTAGCCGTCGTAGCGCAGCTTCGCGTCATATCCGTTCGCTTGTCCACCGACTGCGTCGGCCGCGTTCGTATACAGCGTGAAGAAGCTGTACACATTCCACAGCGGCAGGATGACCTGCCGGACGCCGTCGCGGATTCCCTGCTCGGTGACCACGAGGTTGCCGCCGCGCAGGATCGGGCTGGACATCAGGAACCAGCGCATCGCGTCGGAGCCGTCGCGGTCCAGAACCTCGGAGACGTCCGGGTAGTTGCGCAGGCTCTTGGACATCTTCTGCCCGTCCGAGCCGAGGACGATGCCGTGGCTGATGACGTTGCGGAAGGCCGGCCGGTCAAACAGCGCGGTGGAGAGGATGTGCAGCATGTAGAACCAGCCGCGGGTCTGGCCGATGTACTCGACGATGAAGTCCGCCGGGTTGTGGGTGTCGAACCATTCCTCGTTCTGGAACGGGTAGTGCACCTGGCCGTAAGGCATGGAACCGGAGTCGAACCAGACGTCCAGGACGTCCTCGACGCGGCGCATGACCGACTGGCCCTCTTCCGGGGCGCGGGGATCATCCGGGTTCGGGCGGGTCAGCTCGTCGATGAACGGGCGGTGCAGATCAACCTCGCCGGCCTTGTTCAGTGGCAGGCGGCCGAAGTCGGCTTCGATCTCGGCGAGCGAGCCGTAGACATCCGTGCGGGGGTAGTCGGGGTCGCTGGACTGCCACACAGGGATGGGGCTGCCCCAGTAGCGGTTGCGGCTGATGGACCAGTCGCGGGCGTTGGCGAGCCACTTGCCGAACTGGCCGTCCTTGACGTTGCCCGGGATCCAGTTGATGTCCTGGTTCAGCTCGGACATGCGGGCCTTGAACTTGGTGACCTCGACGTACCAGGAGGACACTGCGCGGTAGATCAGCGGGTTGCGGCAGCGCCAGCAGTGCGGGTAGCTGTGCTCGTAGCTGGCCTGGCGGACCAGGCGGCCCTCGGCGCGCAGCACCTGCGTGATGGGCTTGTTGGCCTCAAAGACCTGCAGGCCGGCGATCTCGGCCAGCGGGCCGTGGCTGAACAACGGCAGGAACTTGGCGCCCTCGTCCACTGAGAGGACCACGGGGATGCCGGCTTCTTCACAGATTTTCTGGTCGTCCTCACCGTAGGCGGGAGACTGATGGACGATGCCGGTACCGTCGGTGATGGTGACGTAATCGGCGACGAGGAAGCGCCAGGCGTTCTGGTTGCCGTACTTCTCGTCGTCAGCGAAGTAGTCCCAGAGCGGCTCGTAGGCCAGGCCGTCGAGCTCGGCGCCCGTGTGGCGGGAGGTGACCGCGGCCTCGGCCGCGGTCACGCCCTCGGCGCCGTCACCGTAGCCGAGGTCCTTGGCGTAGGCGCCCAGCAGCTCCGCGGCGAGCAGGAAGCCCCCCGTGACGGGCGCCCCCTCGGACGCGGCCTTGATCCCATGCGGGCCCGCGGGCAGGACGACGTAGTTGATGGAAGGCCCGACGGCGAGCGCCGCGTTGGTGGGCAGCGTCCAGGGCGTCGTGGTCCAGGCGAGCGCCTGCACGCCGGCGAGCTGCCTGGACAGCTCCGACTCCCCCGCCGTGATCGGGAACGTCACGGTGACGGTCTGGTCCTGGCGGTTCTTGTAGACGTCGTCGTCCATGCGCAGTTCATGGTTGGACAGCGGCGTCTCGTCCTTCCAGCAGTACGGCAGCACGCGGTAGCCGTTGTAGGTCAACCCTTTTTCGTGCAGCTGCTTGAAGGCCCAGAGCACCGACTCCATGTACTCGACGTTGAGCGTTTTGTAGTCGTTCTCGAAGTCCACCCAGCGCGCCTGGCGGGTGACGTAGCTCTTCCACTCGTCGGCGTACTTCATCACGGAGGCGCGGCAGGCGTCGTTGAACTTGTCGATGCCCATGGCCTCGATCTGGGTCTTGTCCGTCATGCCCAGCTGCTTCATGGCTTCCAGCTCGGCGGGCAGGCCGTGGGTGTCCCAGCCGAAGCGGCGCTCCACGCGGCGGCCGCGCTGGGTCTGGTAGCGGCCCACCAGGTCCTTGGCGTAGCCGGTCAGCAGGTGGCCGTAGTGCGGCAGTCCGTTGGCGAAGGGCGGGCCGTCGTAGAAGACGAATTCGTTGGACCCGCGTTTTCCGCCAGGAAGATCAGAATCCCGCTGGTCGATGCTGGCCTGGAAGGTCCCGTCCTCATCCCAGTACTTGAGGATCCGCTCTTCGATCTCCGGGAACCTCGCGGAGGCCGGCACGCCTGCGGCGTTGGAAGCGGAGGTGTGGGCGCCTGCGCCGGAGAGCGCGGCGGAGGCCTTCGGGTAATAAGTCATCTCGACATCCTGGCTTGAGCTGGTGAACAAAGGATTCATTCAGGATGCGAGGACGGCCCGTGCACTGTTTCCAGCACCCGTACCGCGGTACCACCTCACTTACCGCCACCGGTCCTGCTCCTTCGGGAAGAAGCTGCTCCGGCGTCGGCCGCTCGTTACTGCTGTGACGGGCTTACCCGTCCGGTTCTACCGGCCCTGGCGCGTGCTGACGTTGCGTCGGGGCGTTCTTCCGGAAGCTCACCGGTGATGGCCGGGTCAAAGCTGATATGTCGATGTTACCGGAGAAGTCACTGCGTTTCACTGCACAGCCCGGTCCGCTGGCAGTGAAACGCAGTGACGGCGGCTTAGTGCCCGGGCTGGAGTTTGAAGCTGTGCGGAAGTTTCAGGCCGGCACCTGCCATGACCCCGCGGAGCCGGTCCGGGTAGTCGGTGATGATCCCGTCGACGCCGGCGTCGATCAGCGCCTTCATGGTCGGCTGGTCATCGACCGTCCACGGAATGACCTGCATCCCGGCAGCGTGGGCCCGGTGCACCATGTCCGCGGTGACGTAGGGGACGTAGCCGGGGTCCGTGACCTTGCCGTTCTGCGGCGTCCCGTGCACCGGAGAGACGGCGTCGAAACGGAGAGCGGCCGCTGCCGCGACGAGGTCGCCGCCAAAATCGTCCGCGTCAATGCCGCCCAGCCACGGCGAGCTGCCCGGCTGCCCGGCCTGGAGGAAGTCCTTGTTGGTCAGGGCCACGGTGCGGATCTGCGGATCGCGCTGCTGGACGAGGCGGAGGGAGCCCCAGTCGAAGCTCTGGATGGAGACGCGGCTCTGCATGTGGGCGGCCTGGATTTCGCGGAGGGCGACGTCGACGAACTGCTCGCGCGGGGCGGTTTCCTCCGGCGCACCGGCCTCGACTTTCGTTTCGATGTTGAACTTCACCTGGCTGGCCCGGTGGGAATCGGCGAGCGCAAAGACTTCGGCGAGAGTGGGCATCTTGGCACCCGGAGACGCCGTCTGGCCCGGAAACTGCGGCTGGGTAAGCGAACCACAGTCCAGGCTGCGGACCTGCTCGAAGGTCAGGTCCTTGATGAACTTGCCCGCATAGGGAAACTCCGGGTCGTTCGGCGTGACCGGTGCCGTATCGAGGCACTTCTTGTCGCTGACCTTGCGGTCGTGCGTGATGACTTCGCGGCCGTCCCTGGTGATCTGGAGGTCAAGCTCCAGGGTCGACACACCGGTCTCGAGGCCCCTGGCGAAGGACGCCAGCGTGGATTCGACGGTCAGTCCGATTCCGCCGCGGTGGGCTTCAAGGTCGAAATGGTTGTCCGTGCCGCGGGCGTCCGTGCCGTGGTTGTCCGTGCCGATGGCGTGGGCCTGGGCGGAGGTGGCGAGGAGCAGGGCTGCGCTGAGTACGGCAGCGCCAAGCTTCGTCGGGGTTCGCATGGGAAAGGGTCTCCACTCTGGTGGTGTGCAGTTGCGCCTGCCACGGTTCCGTTCCGCAGCCAACTGCCGGCCGCGGCGGGCTGGCCGGCGCACCACGGGCTGGTGAATGTTGGGCGTCACGGCCGCGGCCAATAAATCAACGGCGACGCCGTGCCGGGGACTGCCTAGACTCGTGCCATGACAGTCCCCTTGGGCGATCCGGGCAGCCGCGTGACGGGCCGCCGCGCGCGTCGCCTCTGGCTGCCGTCGGCACTGCTGGTCGCCGCGCCTGTGGTGGTGCTGTCCTTCTTCCGTGCCGTCCCGGCAGCGTGGCCGACGCCGGTAGTGCAGCTGGTGGCCTTCACGCCGTGGCTTGTGTTCCCCGCCGCGGCGGCCTTGTTGCTGGCACTGCCGAGCCGCCGTTCCTGGGCTGTCCTGCCGGCGGCCGTTCTCCTGGCCGTCCAGTTCTTCTGGCTGTACCCGCCGGACGTGCTCCTGGAACGGCGCGAGGGCCAGCTTCAGGGACGGGGGCCGGATGCGTCAGCAGCGGCGCCGGCGGCGGAGCTGAAAGTCATGAGCCTCAACGCCGGAGTGGGCGGTGCGGATGCCGCCGGCGTAGTCAGGCTGGTCCGGGACAACGGTGTGTCGTTGCTGGCGGTCCAGGAACTTTCACCTGCCCTCGAGAAACGGCTGGACGCCGAGGGGCTGGGCGGGCTGCTTCCGAACCGGATCAGTCACTCCCAGGGCGGCGCCAGCGGCGGCGGCGTGTATTCCAACCGTCCGCTGGCTCCGTTGGACACCGTGGCCGGCTCGGCCTTCCGCATCCCCACGCTGCAGCTAAGCCTGGAGGCCGGAGGGCGGCCGGTGGCCCTGGCGGTGACCAACGTGCACACCCAGGCCCCGGTGGAGGGCGAGGCCCCTCAGTGGCGGAGTGACCTGGCCCTGCTGGGCAGCGTAGCCACCCGTCCGGGGAACGTGCTGCTGCTGGGCGATTTCAATGCCACCTTTGACCACGCCGAGTTCCGCAGGTTGTTGGCCGGCGGCCCGGGCAAGCCTGCCGGGGCCGGGAGGCTCGTGGATGCGGGGGTCGTCGCCCTCGCCCGGTTTGTTCCTACCTGGCCCAAAGACGGCCAATGGCTGCCCGGCGTGGTGATCGACCACATCGTGGCCAGCCCGGATGTGCGCATCAGCGGCTATTCCGTGCAGTCTGTGGCCGGAACGGACCACGCGGCCGTCCTGGCCACGCTGTCCGTCCCGGCAGGCGGCTGAGCGCAGCGTCGGGGAAGCCTCAGCCCTTGCGGATCAGTTTGTAGTTGGCGGCCTGCGCTACCGGCCGGATCACGATCTGGTCCAGGTTGACGTGGTGCGGTGCCACCACGGCGTACCGGACGACGTCGGCGACGTCCGCCGCGGTGAGGGGCTTCTCGACACCCCGGTAGACCTTGGCGGCTGCGTCAGGGTTGCCGCCGAGGCGGTTCAGCGCGAACTCCTCGGTCTGAACCAGGCCCGGTGCCACCTCGATCACGCGGACGTTGTGCTCGGCCTCTTCGAGCCGGAGGGCACCGGTGAGTGCATGCTGGGCGAACTTCGCCGCGTTGTAGCCGCCCCCGCCCTCATACGCGGAAAGCCCGGCGGTGGAGGTCAGGTTCAGGACCGTTCCTTCGCCGCAGGCGCGCAGCATGGGCAGGAACGCCCGGGTCAGTTTCATCGTGCCGAGCACGTTGACCTGGTACATCCAGTCCCAGTCGTCGGTCTTGGCGTCGGCCACCTTGTCGGCGCCGCGGGCGCCGCCGGCGACGTTGATCAGCGTGTCGATGCCGCCCGCGCGGGTCACCTCGTCGAGGACGCGCGCGACGTCGGCGTCTTCGGTCACGTCAGCCGGGAGCGCCACAGCACCGGTTTCGGCGGCGAGCGCCGTAAGCCGGTCCGCGCGGCGGGCGACGGCGTAAACCGTCCAGCCCTCGCTCCGGAGGGCACGCACGGTGGCCTCGCCGATTCCGGTGCTCGCTCCGGTCACTACTGCTGCTTTGGCTGCTGCTGCTGTATTTGCAGTTCCTGCGTCGTCGATTCCCTCAGTCATGGCACCACCCTAGCGGCTGGGCCGGGCTCCCCGCGCCCGGTGCCCGCAGGGTGAACTTCCCTACGGAGGGGCGTGAATCAGCGCTGCAGGAACTCCAGCAGCACCCGGGCATGGTTGGTCTCCGGGTCCCTGGCGCCGAACAGCAGCGTCACCGGCCCGTGCTCCGAGGCGAGGTCGCGGAGGGTCTGCACCGCCGGGTTGGTCTCCAGCTCGGCCTCGTAGGCTGCGCGGAAACCGGCGAACCGTTCCTGCATATGCGCGAATTCCGTCCGCAGTGGCGGCGACGGCGCCACCTCCTTGAGCCACAGCCCGAGCTGCGCCCGCTCCTTGGTCACCCCGCGCGGCCACAGCCGGTCCACCAGGACCCGGTAACCGTCGTCGTCGGCGGGCGCGTCATAGACCCGCTTGATCGCAAAACTTCCGGCTGTTTTCTCCATGTGCGCATGCTACTGCAGGGCTGGTTGCAGCCCGTCTACTCCTAAGCGAGCTGCCGCGAGTACGTTCCGGTGTATCCGGGGGTGGAAATAATGGAAGAATTGACCCCATGGCTGAAGACACGCAGGGTACAGACACGCCCACCACCGCCCCCATCAACGTTCCGGACAAGCCCGCCCTGGAGGGGCTGGAAGACGCCCTCACGCGGCGCTGGCTTGACGAAGGGACCTACAAGTTCAACCCGGACACCACCCGGGAGCAGGTCTACTCGATCGACACTCCCCCGCCCACCGCGTCGGGTTCCCTGCACGTGGGGCACATGTTCTCCTACACCCAGACCGACGTCCTGGCGCGCTACCAGCGCATGACCGGCAAGAACGTCTTCTACCCGATGGGCTGGGACGACAACGGCCTGCCCACCGAGCGCCGGGTGCAGAATTACTACGGCGTGCGCTGTGACCCCACCACCGCTTACGACGCCGGCTACCGGCCGCCCGCCGAGCCCGCCAAGAACCAGCGCGACTTCGACGTCGTCTCGCGCCGGAACTTCATCGAGCTGTGCGAGGAACTCGCCGTCGAGGACGAGTTGGTCTTCGAGAACCTGTTCCAGACCCTCGGCCTGTCCGTGGACTGGGACCTGACGTACCGCACCATCGACGACAAGTCCCGCGCCATCTCGCAGCGCGCCTTCCTGGCGAACCTCGCCGCGGGCGACGCCTACATGGCCGAGGCACCCACCCTGTGGGACGTCACCTTCCGCACCGCAGTGGCCCAGGCCGAGCTCGAGGACCGCGAGGTAGCCGGCGCCTACTACCGCTACCCGTTCTTCACCGAAGACGGCGAGAAGATCCACATCGAGACGACCCGTCCGGAGCTGCTGGCCGCCTGCGCCGCCCTCGTGGCGAATCCCGACGACGAACGGTACAAGCCGCTGTTCGGCAAGAAGGTCACTTCTCCCCTGTTCGGCGTCGAGGTTGAGGTCAAGGCCCACCCGCTCGCCAAGGCGGATAAGGGTTCCGGCGTCGCCATGGTCTGCACCTTCGGCGACCTCACCGACGTCACCTGGTGGCGCGAACTCCAGCTCCCCACCCGCGCGATCGTGGGCCGCGACGGCCGCATCATCGGCGAGACCCCGGAGTGGATCGGCACCGACGAAGGCCGCGCCAGCTTCGAGGCCATCGCCGGCAAGACGGTCTTCAGCGCCAAGGAAGCCGTGGTGGAACTCCTGGCCGCGGCCGGGCTCCTGGACGGCGAGCCCAAGAAGATCATGCACCCGGTCAACTTCTTCGAGAAGGGCGACAAGCCTCTCGAGGTCGTGACCTCCCGCCAGTGGTACATCCGCAACGGCGGCCGCGACGCCGAACGGCGCGAGCGGCTCATCGCCCGCGGCCAGGAAATCGAGTTCCACCCGGCGTTTATGCGTTCCCGGTACGAGAACTGGATCTCCGGGCTGAACGGCGACTGGCTGGTTTCCCGCCAGCGCTTCTTCGGCGTGCCGGTCCCCGTCTGGTATCCGCTGGACGCCGACGGGAATCCCGAATACGACGCGCCGATCGTCCCGTCCGACGCGCAGCTGCCGGTGGACCCGGCCGCGGAAACCGCACCGGGTTACGAAGAGGCCCAGCGCGACGTGCCGGGCGGCTTCGCCGGCGACGCCGACGTGCTGGACACGTGGGCCACCTCCTCGCTGACGCCGCAGATTGTGGGCGGCTGGAGCACCGACGAGGCACTCTTCGCCAAGGTCTTCCCGTTCGACGTCCGCCCGCAGGCCCATGACATCATCCGGACGTGGCTGTTCTCCACGGCTGTGCGGGCCGACGCCCTGCAGGATGTCGCTCCGTGGAAGCACGCGGCCATCTCCGGCTGGATCCTGGACCCGGACCGCAAGAAGATGTCCAAGTCCAAGGGCAACGTCATTGTGCCCACCGATGTCCTTGAGGAGTACGGCTCGGACGCCGTGCGCTACTGGGCGGCCTCGGCCAAGCTCGGCGCGGACACCGCCTACGAGATCGCGCAGATGAAGATCGGCCGCCGCCTGGCGATCAAGCTGCTCAACGCCTCCAAATTCGTCCTGAACCTGGGCGCCACGGAAAACTCGGTGGTCTCCGATGACCTCTCCGTCCTGAGCAACCCGCTGGACCGGGCCGTGCTGGCCCAGCTTTCCGATGTTGTCCTGCAGGCCACGAAGGCGTTTGAGAACTACGACTACGCCCGCGCGCTGCAGATCACCGAGAGCTTCTTCTGGCACTTCACCGACGACTACGTCGAGCTCATCAAGGACCGCGCCTACGGTGCTGCCGGCGGGGCGCAGCAGGCCTCCGTCCTGGCCGCTTTGGCCACGAGCCTGGATACGCTGCTGCGCCTCTTCGCCCCCTTCCTGCCGTTTGCGACAGAAGAGGTGTGGAGCTGGTGGCGTGCCGGGTCGGTACACCGCGCGGCGTGGCCGTCGGCCGTCGAGATCGACGGCGACACCACCCTGCTGTCCACTGTGGGGACCGCGCTCAGCGGCATCCGCAAGGCCAAGTCCGAGGCCAAGGTCAAGCAGCGGACCGAGGTGCTGTCCGCGACCATCACGGCATCGGAATCCCTGACGACGCAGCTGAAGGCCGGCCTCGCCGACCTCAAGGCCGCGGCCAACGCGCGTGAACTGGCGCTTGTTGCCGGCGAGGGCGAGCTGACCGTGAGCGACGTCGTGCTGGCACCTGCCGAGGCGCCTGCCCAGGCCTAACCCCCGCTGGGTGATGAGGGCCCCGGCCAGGGAAACCTGGCCGGGGCCCTCGCTCGCCTGCCGGGTCAGGGCCGGTCCGCCCGCTCGAAGACGGCGCGGGCGCGTTGGGCGAGCATTGAGGACGACATCAACGTCGACGGAGCCCATCGGGCAGGCCACCTGGCGGTCACGCCCTTCTGCGGTGGCGTGCGCGGTCTCCAGGACCATCGTGGGCCAAAGTAGCACCGGGTCGAGGTGTGGGCGGCTGCGGGGAAGCAGAGCCAGTCCACGGAGCCGGCCGCACTGGCCAGCGCCGCGGAGCAGCAGTGGCCGGGCTGTTCGGGCAAGTCATCTGGAGGTCAAGCTCATTGAGGGCAAAGGGGAAGCCCCATCAGCGTTTTGCCGTTGGTGGGGCTTCGACTTTTCGATTGTCACGTGACGTCTTCGACAATCTGGCGGGATCCTTGGATTTTCAGGTCTTCCTACCCCGTCACTGGTAGCCATCATCTGACTTTGCCGAAGGCTGCGTCGGATGAGTGTCACTGAATCCTTGGTTCCTGCGTCCCACCTCTCGCGAAGTGGGTAAGTTCTATTGTGCCCGCCCGTTTTGCGGTGCACAAGAGCCCCGGAAGAACTACATCGGAGTAGTTCTTCCGGGGCTCATGGCGGGCCGGAAAGTGGCCGGGCAGGGTGCCCGGTCCGGCGCCCGATGGCCTAGCTGAAGACCGGGCTTTCGGTCCGGCTGCGCTTGATTTCGAAGAAGTACGGGAAGGATGCGAGGGTCACCGTGGCGTCCCAGATCTTGCCTGCTTCCTCGCCGCGCGGGATGCGGGTCAGGACCGGGCCGAAGAAGGCCGTGCCGTTGAAGGCGACGACGGGTGTGCCCACGTCCTGGCCCACCAGGGACATGCCGGCCTCGTGGCTGGTGCGGAGCTGCGCATCGAATTCGTCGCTCTGCCCGGCGGCCGCGAGCTCGGCCGGCAAACCGACCTCGGCGAGGGACTTGGAGATGACCTCGGCGATGTCGCTGTTGCCCTCGTTGTGGATCTTGGTGCCCATGGCGTCGTAAAGCGCCTTGACGTACTCGGTGCCGTGCTTTTCGGCGGCAGCAACAATGACCCGCACAGGCGCCCAGGCCTTGGCCATGAATTCCTTGTACTGCTCCGGGAGTTCGTCGCGGCCTTCGTTGAGCACGGCGAGGCTCATGACGTGCCACTCGGTGCTGATGTCGCGGACTTCTTCCACTTCGCCGATCCAGCGGGACGTGACCCAGGCGAAGGGGCACATCGGGTCGAACCAGAAGTCGGCTTTGTTGGTCATGGATTCAGGCACAGGTGTTCTCCTTGGGAAGTCTGCGGGGAAGTGCGCTGCGGTGGATCGAATGCACGGCGCGCCAATGGTGACAGCGACCGCTACGGGCTGTTTATTCCCGTTCGGGCCTATTCCGGGTCAGGCGGACTTGCGGCGCTTGACGTCGTGGGCGATCATCGTGGGCGCGGCCTTCTTGGTCACGACTTCTTCGGTGATGATCACGCTGGCGACGTCGTCGCGGCTGGGGAGGTCGAACATGACCGGGAGCAGGACTTCCTCCATGATGGCGCGGAGCCCGCGGGCTCCGGTGCCGCGCTCCAGCGCCTGGTCGGCAATGGTGTTGAGTGCCTCGTCCTCGAAGATGAGTTCGACGCCGTCGAGCTGGAACATCTTCTGGTATTGCTTGACGAGGGCGTTCTTGGGGGTCGACAGGATCTGGATCAGCGCGGAGCGGTCCAGGTTGGAGACCGTCGTGATGACCGGCAGGCGGCCGATGAATTCCGGAATGAGCCCGAATTTCAGCAGATCCTCCGGCATGACCTCGCCGTAGGAGTCCGCCTTGTTCTTGACCTCGTTGAGCGGGGCGCCGAAACCGATGCCCTTCCGTCCCGACCGTGACCCGATGATTTCCTCAAGGCCGGCGAAGGCGCCGGCAACGATGAAGAGCACGTTCGTGGTGTCGATCTGGATGAATTCCTGGTGCGGGTGCTTGCGTCCGCCCTGCGGCGGGACCGAGGCCACCGTGCCTTCGAGGATCTTCAGCAGGGCCTGCTGCACGCCCTCGCCCGAGACGTCCCGGGTGATGGAAGGGTTCTCGCTCTTCCGCGAGATCTTGTCGATCTCGTCGATGTAGATGATGCCCTGTTCGGCCTTCTTGACGTCGTAGTCGGCGGCCTGGATGAGCTTGAGGAGGATGTTCTCCACGTCCTCGCCGACGTAGCCGGCTTCGGTCAGCGCCGTCGCGTCGGCGACGGCGAAGGGGACGTTGAGGCGCCGGGCCAGGGTCTGGGCCAGATACGTCTTGCCGCAGCCGGTGGGGCCGATCAGGAGGATGTTGGACTTGGCGAGCTCGACGTCGTCGTGGTGACCGCCCTCGGCAAGGCTTCCGCTCTTGGGGGCGTGCCCGGCCTGGATGCGCTTGTAGTGGTTGTAGACGGCCACTGCGAGCGACCGCTTGGCAGGCTCCTGCCCGATGACGTATTCCTGTAGGAAATCAAAAATCTCGCGGGGCTTGGGCAGTTCGAAACTGCCCAGATCGGCGACTTCCGCGAGTTCTTCTTCAATGATCTCGTTGCAGAGCTCAATGCACTCATCGCAGATGTAGACGCCGGGCCCGGCAATGAGCTTCCGGACCTGCTTTTGGCTCTTCCCGCAGAAAGAACACTTCAGCAGATCCGTGCTCTCGCCAATCCGAGCCATATGTGAACCCCTTTAGTATCTTGCTGGTGCCTGTGACAGGTTCCACTCTAGGTCACTTTGGGCCCGTTGGGTGGAATGCCGACGCCGGTGCGGCCATTTGTGGTGAGCCGCACCGGCGCCGGTATTCGGGTGTTGCGTCGAACTGCTACTTGCTGATTGCCTGCGGCTTGATCTTGCGTGAGTCAAGCACCTGGTCGATCAGTCCGTAATTCATGGCCTCCGCGGCCGTGAGGATCTTGTCGCGCTCGATGTCGTTGTTGACCTGCTCCGGCGTCCGGCCGGAGTGCTTGGCCAGCGTGTCTTCGAGCCAGGCCCGCATCCGCATGACTTCGGCGGCCTGGATTTCCAGGTCCGAGGCCTGCCCGCCCTGTCCGCCGGACAGTGAGGGCTGGTGGATCAGCACACGGGCGTTCGGCAGGGCCAGGCGCTTGCCCGGCGTTCCGGCCGCGAGGAGCACGGCGGCGGCGCTGGCGGCCTGGCCGAGGCAGACGGTCTGGATCTCCGGACGGATGTACGTCATGGTGTCGTAGATCGCCGTCATGGCGGTGAAGGAGCCGCCCGGGGAGTTGATGTAGAGCGTGATGTCGCGGTCCGGGTCGGTGGACTCGAGCACCAGCAGCTGCGCCATGACGTCGTCGGCCGAGGCGTCGTCGACCTGGACGCCGAGGAAGATGATGCGGTCCTCGAACAGCTTGGTGTAGGGGTCCTGGCGCTTGAAGCCGTAGGGGGTGCGCTCTTCGAACTGCGGCAGCACGTAACGGCTGCTCGGCAGGTTACCGGCAGTCGATCCGAAATTGTAGTTCATGTTCATTGCTCCTGAAGTCATTTCTGTCTACGTGCCGGTCAGTTCTCGGTGGCCGTGTCAATGCCGGAGGCAGCGCCGGCGCCGTTGGCGTTGGTCCCGCCGCCGCCCGCCACGGACCCGGCGTGGGCCGCGATCTTGTCGAAGAAGCCATACTCGAGGGCATCCTTCGCGGTAAACCACTTGTCGCGGTCGTTGTCCTTGAGTATGGTCTCCACCGTCTGCCCGGTCTGGTCTGCGGTCAGTTCGGCCATGACCTTCTTCATGTGCAGGATCAGCTCGGCCTGGATCTTGATGTCCGAGGCCGTGCCGCCGATGCCGCCCGAGGGCTGGTGCATCAGGATGCGGGCGTTGGGGGTGGCGTAGCGCTTGCCCTTGGTGCCGGAGGAGAGCAGGAACTGGCCCATGGAGGCGGCGAGGCCGGTGGCGACGGTCACGACGTCGTTCGGGATGAACTGCATCGTGTCGTAGATGGCCATGCCGGCGGTGACGGAGCCGCCGGGTGAGTTGATGTAAAGGTAGATGTCCTTTTCGGGATTCTCCGCCGAGAGCAGGAGCAGCTGCGAGCAGATCGCGTTGGCGTTCTCGTCGCGGACCTCGGAGCCGAGCCAGATGATGCGCTCTTTCAGCAGGCGGTTGTAAATGTAGTTATCCTGGGCTGCCGGATCGACGGTAGCCATCCGGGGTGCCCCTGCTTGCTGTGACATGTGTACTTACCTCTCGCTGGCGACGGTGACGCCACTGGACGACATCACTGAACTTTCCTACATGGACACTAACGTTTTTCACGCCCGCTTTGTGCGCTGGCGCGGGGCTGTTCGCTGACGGCGCACGATTGCCCGGGAGGGTTCATCGACGGCTTAAAAACCCGCACCCCCGGAGCAAGGTCCGGGGGTGCGGGCGGGGACTGCGGGAACGCCGAAGTGTTAGAACTTCACTGCTGCCGGGTCATCGTTCTTGGCGGTCTCGGTTGCTGCCTCTTCGGAAGCGGTCTCCTCGATGTCGGCTTCAGTTCCGGCAGCCGCCTCAACAGCTGCCTCTTCGCCGCCGGGGCGGACGAAGTCGCTGAGGTCAACCTTGTTGCCCTCAGCGTCGGTGACCTCGGCCTGGCCCAGGACGACGGCCAGTGCCTTGCGGCGGCGGACCTCGGAAACCATCATGGGGACCTGGCCGCTCTGATCGATGATCTGGGCGAACTGGTTCGGGTCCATGCCGTACTGGCCGGCTGTGGTGACGATGTAGTCGATCAGCTCGTTCTGGCTGACGTTGACTTCTTCCTTTTCGGCGATGGCGTCAAGGATGATCTCGTTCTGGAACGCACGCTCGGTGTTGGCCTTGACCTCGGCGCGGTGCTCCTCGGTGTCGTGTTCGCCTTCGCCGTGGGCGTTCTCGGCGTTGAAGTGCTGCTCGAGCTGCTCTTCGACGACGGATTCGGGAACCGGGACCTCGACGAGCTCAACGAGCTTGTCCAGGACCTTGTCGCGGGCCTCTACGCCCTGCTCGACGATCTTGGACTCGGCGGCCTGCTTGGCGAGGTCTTCGCGCAGCTCGGCGAGGGTGTCGAATTCGGACGCCAGCTGGGCGAAGTCGTCGTCGGCCTCGGGAAGCTCGCGCTCCTTGACGGACTTGACGACCGCCTTCACCTGTGCGGATTCGCCGGCGTGGTCGCCGCCGACGAGGGTGGTGTCGAAGATGGCGTCTTCGTCGGCGCTCAGGCCGGTGACGGCCTCGTCGAGGCCTTCGAGCATGGTGCCGGCACCGACCTGGTAGGACAGGCCCGTGGCGGAGTCGACTTCGGCGCCGTCGATGGAGGCCGTGATGTCGATGGTGAGGAAGTCCTTGTCGGCGGCCGGGCGGTCGACGGACTTCAGCGTGCCGAAGCGGCCGCGGAGCTCGTCCAGGGCCTTGTCGACGTCGGCGTCGGTGGACTCGGCGGCGGCAACCTCAACCTTGATGCCGGCGTACTCCGGCAGCTCGATCTCGGGGCGGACGTCAACCTCGGCGTGGAACTTGAGTTCACCGTCGGTGGCGGTGGGGTCCGGGACCTCGGTGATTTCAACCTCGGGACGGCTCAGCGGGCGGATGCCGGTTTCCTGCACGGCAGCCTGGTACCAGCCGTTGAGGCCGTCGTTGATGGCAGTCTCCAGCACGTAGCCGCGGCCGACGCGCTGGTCGATGAGCTTGGAGGGGACCTTGCCCTTGCGGAAACCGGGGACCTGGATCTGCGAAGCAACAGTCTTGTATGCCTCTGCGATGCTGGGCTTCAATTCCTCAAAGGGGACCTCAACATTGAGCTTGACCCGCGTGGGGGTGAGGTTCTCGACAGCGCTCTTCACAGTCTAAGTACTCCTGGGTTTAGGGGGTGGGGTTCTGCAGCGCCAAGATCTGGCAGTACCTGCAGAGTCGGGGTGACAGGATTTGAACCTGCGACTTCCTGCTCCCAAAGCAGGTGCTCTAGCCAAGCTGAGCTACACCCCGTAAGTGCACAGAACAGTCTACGGTCAAATCATGCCGGTTTGCACATTTGACACCGGGGCACTGAATTGGGTTTAGTTGTATCCGGCTTGAACAGCCGCCCGGAAGTTTTGTTGAAGTTCCAGCAAGTTCCCGGGGACGTAGCTTAATGGTAAAGCCTCAGTCTTCCAAACTGATTACGCGGGTTCGATTCCCGTCGTCCCCTCAGAAATATGACAGAAAAAAGCCCCTCCGCGGAGGGGCTTTTTTGTGCCCTCAGTGGTTCGGGCCTGCGCCCTGGGGTGCCGGCCTGCGCTCGGAACGGTCAGTGCTTCGACCGCTGGCAGTCCGGACACCAATAGAGCTTCCGGGCACCGAGTTCGGTCAGCGCGATGGGCGTTCCGCAGTCGCGGCAGTCCCGGCCCTGGCGCTGGTAGACGAAATGGGACTCCTCCGGGGAAGGCAGCCCGCCGGCCGGTTCCGCAGCACCGGGCCCGCCCCAGTAACGAGCCGGCGTCGTGATGATCCTGCCGTCGCGGACGCCGTCGGACATCATGGCGACGGTGTCGTCCCAGAGCAGCCGGGCGGTGTCCAGGGACAGCGCGTTGCCGGCGAGCCAGGGGTCGAGGCGCTGCCGGAAGAGCAGTTCGGCGCGGTAGACGTTGCCGACGCCGGCAATCACCTTCTGGTCCATCAGCAGCGCGGCCAGGGGTGTGCGCCGGGCCAGGATCCCGGCGGTGAAGGTATCCCGGTCGCCGGGGCGGTTCCGGAGCGGGTCGGGACCGAGCCGCGCCAGCACGGCTTCGCCCTCCGCCTCGGTGACTGCCTCGCACGTGCTGGCCCCGCGCAGGTCAGCCCAGCCATGGGCGCCGGCCAGCCGGACACGCACGGCGCCGACGGGGGCGGGCGGACCGGCGTAGCCGTCAACCGGGTCATCCGGGGCGGCATCGGCCCCGGCGTCGTCGTACACCTCCCGCTCCCCCACCTTGCGCGGTGCGCCGATGCTGGAGGCACCGCGGAACGTGGCGTCGCCGCCGAAATTCCAGGCCCCGTAGAGGCCCAGATGGACGTGGAGCACCAGGCCGTGTTCGAACGTCAGGAACAGGTGTTTGCCGTGGGCCACCGAGCCGGTCAGCACGTGGCCGTCCAGCAAGGCCGCGCCGTGCACGAACCGTCCTTGCGGGCTGGAGACCGCGAGCCGCTCCCCGCCGAAGACGTCCTCGAACTGGCGTGCCAGCCGGTGGACCGAATGCCCTTCCGGCACTAGTCGATGACCTGGCCGGTGCGCTCGTACGTGGCGATCTTGCCGATCCGGCGGACGTGGCGCTCGTCGTTGCTGAAGGGCTCCAGCAGGAAGGCTTCGATGATGGCGGTGGCCTCCTCGACACTGTGCTGGCGACCGCCGACGGCCACGACGTTGGCATCGTTGTGTTCCCGGGCCAGTTGCGCGGTGGACAGGTTCCAGGCCAGCGCTGCACGGACGCCCTTGACCTTGTTGGCGGCGATCTGCTCCCCGTTCCCGGATCCACCGAGGACGATCCCGAGGGCGTTGTTCCCGGCTTCCTGGTCGGCCACGACGGCGAGCGCGGCGTTGATGCAGAAGGACGGGTAGTCATCCAGGGCGTCGTAGACCTTGGGCCCGTGGTCCACCACGTCGTAGCCCTTGGCGCTGAGGTGGTTCACCAGGTGGGCGCTGAGCTCCATCCCGGCGTGGTCCGTGGCGATGTGCACGCGGGGGAAGTCAGATGAGGTCACGGCGAATCCGTTCGATCGGGGGCAGGCCAGTGCGGGCGCGGGCACTGCCGGGTAGGACGTAGGGGGTGTTCCCCAGCCTACTAGGGCACCGGCTGCGGGGCCGGCCGGGCAGCCGGGACGCACTTCACAAACGGGTCACAGCTCAGCGTTTTCGCCGCCGCGGCGCGCCCGGTCAGCCACCCGGGTCAGTACCTGTGCCACATGGTCCGCGGAGGCGGCGCTGCCGCCGCTGACCGCCAGCTTCCGCCCGTCGGAACGGTCGACGACGACGGCGGGCCCGCTGCTGACCAGCAGGGCAGTAGTGCCGCCGTGGCTGCGGTAGCCCCAGCCGCCATAGTCCGCGGCCTTGACCTCCTTCGGCGTGGCAGCCTCGATGGCCGCGGCGGGCACGTCCATGACCCGCAGGAAGCCCGCGGCGAAGACCCGGAGCCCGGTCCGGTCCACGCGGACGCGGACGAACAGGAACGCGGCCGCGAGCAGGGCCAGTGCCACGACGACGGCCGCCAGCCAGGGCACGGCGATGGTCACGAGAGCCGCGGGCAACAGGGTGGCGATCCCGAGCATCACAAAGACGGAACTGCGGGCATGGACCCACAGGCTCACGGAGTCCCGGGCCAGACCGGGATCCAGCTCGAGCCGCAGGGCCTCCTGCATGCCGCGGTCATCATCGGCAGACCAGCGCTCGTCCGCTTTGAAGACGAAGCCCATGACGACGCCGAGGGAAAGGGCCGCGCCACTGCCCAGCGCCAGGACGGAGGCGTCCACGCGGGACTCCCGAGCGTTCTCCAGGCCCAGCTGCCCGACCAGTGCGGCAGCGAGCACGGTGGTGACGAAGAGGACGAGGGACAGCCCGGCCCCCATCATGATCCGGCGCATGAGGGCCGGACGGGACAGCGGTACGGCCTGCACCAGCACGGCCCAGCCGATCAGCACAATCAGCGCCGCGCCTGCTCCCACCACCGCCTCGAAGGGGGCAAAGTCCACGGCCCCGTCCCCGGTCCAGCGGACAGCCAGCGGCTCGGGCAGATCGGGGCGGACAAGGAGGGCGCAGATGGCGAAACAGGCGGCCAGCATGACGGGGAACCCCAACGCGAACCGCAGGGCCCTGACATCGACGGACTCCCGAAGCTTTCCCATATTCCTAACGCTACCCTTACGGACACCCGGCAGATATGTGATTCATGCAACTTGCCAAGCGCCGTGAACGTGAAAGAATAATTTCACGTTAACGCCGATACTTTCCTGGAGGCCCCCTTGCCCGGTATGAACCTGACGCGCGCCGAAGCCCGCGAGCGCGCCGAACTGATCGCCGTCGAATCCTACAAAGTCAGCCTCGACCTGACGCGCGGCGGCAAGGTCTTCGGCGCCACCACCGCCGTGAAGTTCTCGGCCAGGCCGGGGTCCTCGACCTTCATCGACGCCGTGACGCATGCGGTGCACAGCGTCACCCTCAACGGGCGCGAACTTGATCCGGCCGAGGTCTCCGACGGCATCCGCATCCACCTGCCGGAGCTGGCCGCCGAGAACGACCTGCTGGTTGTGGCGGACGCCCCATACATGAACACGGGCGAGGGCCTGCACCGCTTCGTGGACCCGGTGGACAACGAGGTCTACCTCTACACCCAGTTCGAGGTCCCGGATTCGCGCCGCATGTTCGCCGTCTTCGAACAGCCCGACCTCAAGGCCAGCTTCACCTTCACCGTCACCGCCCCCTCGCACTGGGACCTGATCTCCAACTCCCCCACGCCCGTGCCGGTCGAGACCATTCCCGGCGACGACGGCGGCGCCCGCTCGGTCTGGGAGTTCCCGCCCACGCCGCGGCTCTCGTCCTACGTCACGGCCCTGATCGCCGGACCTTACCAGTCGGTCCGCAGCGAAGTGAAGTCCGCCGCCGGGAAGGTCACGCCGCTGGGCATCTTCGCCCGCAAGTCCCTGATGCAGTACCTGGACGCCGACAACATCTTCGAGCTCACCCGCCAGGGCTTCGAGTTCTTCGAGGCGCAGTTCGGCTGCCCGTACCCGTTCGAGAAGTACGACCAGCTCTTTGTGCCGGAGTTCAATGCCGGCGCTATGGAGAACGCCGGAGCCGTCACGATCCTGGAAGGGTATGTGTTCCGCAGCAAGGTCACGGACGCCCAGGTGGAGCGCCGCGCCATCACCGTGCTGCACGAGCTCGCGCACATGTGGTTCGGGGATCTGGTGACGATGCGCTGGTGGAACGACCTCTGGCTCAACGAATCCTTTGCCGAGTACATGTCCCACCTGGCCGCCGTGGAGAACACCAGGTTTGACCACGCGTGGACCACCTTCGCGTCCGTGGAGAAGTCCTGGGCCTACCGGCAGGACCAGCTGCCCACAACCCACCCGATCTTCGCCGAGATCAACGACCTGCAGGACGTCGAGGTGAACTTCGACGGCATCACCTACGCCAAGGGCGCCTCGGTGCTCCGCCAGCTGGTGGCCTGGGTTGGCCCGGAGGAATTCATGTCCGGCGTCCGCGAGTACTTCAGCAAGCACGCCTGGCAGAACACCGAGCTGAGCGATCTGATGGCCGAACTGGAAAAGGCCAGCGGCCGCGACCTGGACCAGTGGGGCCGGCTCTGGCTGGAAACCGCCGGCGTCAACACGCTCAAGCCCGAGCTCGCCGTGGGCGCGGACGGCACGATCACGTCCTTCGCGATCCTGCAGACCGCCACGGAGGACCAGCCGACCATCCGGCCGCACCGCCTCGCCGTCGGCTTCTATGACCTCACCGCCGCCGGGAAGCTGGAGCGGGTCCACCGCGAGGAGCTCGACGTTGACGGTGGGCGCACCGAGGTTCCGGCGCTGGCCGGCCGTGCGCAGCCGGACCTGATCCTGCTCAACGACGACGACCTCGCCTACGCCAAGGTCCGCCTGGACCCGAAGTCGCTCGCGACCGCCACGGCGCACCTGAAGGACTTCAGCCAGAGCCTGCCCCGCACCCTCGTGTGGGGCTCTGCGTGGGACGCGGCCCGCGACGGCGAAACCCCGGCCCGCGGCTACGTGGAACTGATCCTCGCGAACATTGCGGAGGAATCCGATTCCTCAGTGATCCTGGTCCAGCTCCGCCAACTGGCGACGACGCTGAACTTCTACGTCGCCGGGGACCACAAGGAAGCCAACGCCGTCGCCGCCGCCGACCGGCTCTGGGAGCTGGCCTCCAGCGTCCCCGCCGGTTCCGACGCGCAGCTGCAGTTTGTGAAGTCCTACGCCCTGCTGGCACGCAGCGCCGGTCAGCTGGACACCGTGTCCGGCCTGCTGGAGGGCACCCTGACGCTCGACGGCCTGACCGTGGACCAGGACCTCCGCTGGGAACTGATCGCGTCCCTCGTCACCGGCGGCCGGGCCGGGCAAGAGCAGATCGATGCCGAGCTGGGGCGCGACAACACCGCCACCGGGCAGAACGCCGCGGCCCTCGCCAAGGCCGCCATCCCCACCCCGGAGGCCAAGGCTGCAGCGTGGGAGTCGATTGTGGTCAAGGGCGAACTTTCCAACGCGCTTCAGGGCTCGGCCGTGGCCGGCTTCACCCGGGTGCTGGACACGGCACTGCTGGAACCCTTCGCCGAGAAATACTTCGAGGCCGTCCCGGGCGTCGTCAGGGACCGCACGCACGCGCTCGCCCAGCAGATCGTCGTCGGGCTCTACCCGGCACAGCTGACCACCCAGGCCACCGTTGACCGGACGGACGCGTTCCTCGCGGCCCTCCCGGACGACAGCGCCGCGCTGCGACGGATGATGCTCGAGAACCGCGACGGCGTGGCCCGCGCCCTGCGTGCCCGCCAGGCCGACATCGACGCATGAGCTTCGACGAGCACCGCTATGCGCTGACGGTCCGCTGGACCGGGAACCTGGGCGAGGGGACGGCGTCGTACCGCGGCTATTCGCGCGACCATGACATCGAATTCCCCGGCCTCCCGGTCCTCCGGGGCTCCGCCGATCCGACCTTCCACGGCGACCGGACCCGGTACAACCCCGAGCAGCTGCTCCTGGCGGCGCTCTCGCAGTGCCACATGCTGTCCTTCTTGCATGTGGCGGTGAAGCACGGCCTCTTGGTCACTGCCTATGAGGACCACGCAGAGGGCCTGATGCGGACCAACCGGGACGGCAGCGGCCAGTTCGCGTCCGTCACGCTCAAGCCCCGGGTGACGGCAGCGGCTCCGGCGTACGGGGAGCCGCCGGGCTCCGGGCTGCTGGAGCAGCTGCACGCCGAGGCCAACAGGGTCTGTTTCATCGCCCGAAGCGTCAACTTTCCGGTGCTCCACGAACCGACCCTGGTTGTGGAGCGGGCCGGCTAAGCCGCCACCCGGCTAGCCGATTCGGGCACCCGTGGCCGGGGACCAGACGATGCGGCCGCCCTGGTAGTTCTGGGCGACGCCGTCGCCCATCCGGTATTCATGGGTCGTCGGATAGCCGAGCCGTCCGTTTTCGAGCCCGTTGGCGGCCCAAGCCGCCCGGATGGCGCCAACGCTCAACTGCGAGCCGGTGGCCGGGGACCAGACGATCGCGCCGCCCTGGAACAGCTGCTGGCAACCGCCGCTGCGCAGGCCGCAGAATTCGTCGCTGGTGGGATAGCCGAGCCGGCCGTTCTGGAACCCGGTGGCGCCCCAGGCTGCGCGGATTCCGCCGATACTCACGCGCGATCCCGTGGCCGGTGACCAGAGAATGGCGCCGCCCTGGAACGTTTGCTGGCAACCGCCGCTGCGAAGCCCGCATACTTCGTTGCTGGTGGGATAGCCGAGCCTGCCGTTCTCAAGTCCGGCAGCAGCCCACGCGGCGCGGATTCCGCCGATACTCACGCGCGATCCCGTGGCGGGAGACCAGATGATCGCGCCGCCCTGGAACATCTGATAGCAGCCGCCGTTGCGCAGGCCACAGGCCTCATTGCTGGTCGGATACCCCAGCCGGCCGCCTTCGGCTCCGGCGGCAGCCCAGGTCGCACGGATCCCGCCGACGCTTGTGCGGGCACTTGTTGCAGTGGACCAGATGATCGCCCCGCGCTGGTATTCCTGCCGGCAGCCGCCGCCGGGCAGCCCGCACGTTATGGGCGCGGCCGCCTGGCCGAGGCCGGGGTTCGCAACCGCCGCCTTCCCGATGGCCGCGCTGGCCGCGGCCGGGACCGGCGGGCTTGTGCCCGGTCCGCCCGGCGCCGGAGGACTGGTGGCGCCCCCGGCCGCGGCAGCCTTCCGGTAGGCGGAAAGGTAGGTCGTGCCCAGGTATTCAACTCCCACGCGGGAGAAATGAATCCTGTCACCGGTATTCACGCCGCCGGTCGTGGCCGCCGCAAAGCCCGTGTACGGGACCCGGGCGGGGGTTCCGCGGTGCGCCCGGTCCACGTTGGCCCGCGCCGGTGTGTCCGCGATTCCCTCCGGCGTCATCTGACCCACCACAAAGGAAAGTTTCGGCGCGGCCAGCTTGGACCGGAAGAACGCAATGAGCTCATCCAGCCTCGTGCTGTATTCCGCGGTGGACATGGTCGAGTTGTTTTCGCCCTGGTGCCACAGGATGCCCTTGAGGTCGACGGCGAAGCCGGCCGCCTTCGCCGCCGCGATGCCCTCGCGCGCCTGGACCACCGCCAGCGTGGGGAGGTCGAACTTCGACGCGGATGCCTTGCCGACGGACCAGGTGAGGGTGTTCGCGGCGCTGGTGAATGCGGTGGCCCCGTGGGCAGCCGGGATGATGAGGACGCCGACGTTGCCGGCCTGGGTTTTCAGGTACTCGCGGGCCAGCGTGGTTGCCGGGGAGATTCCGGTGGCTTTGTCGTGCATGTCCAGGGGGACGGTAGCGGCCCGCAGCGTGCGGACCTTGGCCCCGTATTGGAAGATCCGTGGATCGACCGGATCCCGGGCTCCGCCGATGGGGAATCCGCGCCCGGACATGTTCGACTGTCCCACGGCGAGGAAAACGTGCAGCACGGTAACCGGATTTGCTGCCTGCGCGGGCACCACACCCGCGAACACCATGGCCGAGACGGCGATGCCGACCAGCAGCCCTCGGAACATTTCAACCAGATTGCTTGGCACGGGTTCACCATCCGTAACTGAGCGCTGCCGCCCGGAAAACTACAAGCCCGGAGCTCGGGGCCAACAAGACCCTTACGGACCATTCACGTGGATACCGTGGCACAAGGACCTTCAACTTTCCTTGACTCGCAGCCCGGCGACCGATGCGCACGCCGCGCCGCGACGGCGCTAATGTTGAAAGGGAACAACGCGCCCGGCGAATGCCGACCGGCAGCAGGGCGCTAGAGCGCTACGGCAAGGAGCACCCCCAGACGATGTACGGATTGACCACGACTACCCCGATCACCCCTCCGGATATCTCGGACATCAACGTTCCCGGAATCCTCATCAGCATCGGGGTCGGTGTTGCCGTGTGGCTCGTGGCGACATTTGTGATCGCCGGGATTACCAAACGCGTTGCCGCCGGAACCACATTCTTCAAGAAGCCGCACTTCCGCTGGGTGGCTCCTGCACTCCGTGCCCTGGACCACGAGCGCAGGGTCCAGCGGGCCAACACCATCGGCTCGCTGCTCAACAGCGTCGTCAGCGTCCTGGTCGCCGTGATCACCATCATGTACGTACTTAATAACCTGAACGTGAACATTGCGCCGCTGCTGACCAGCGTGGGCATCCTGGGTGTGGCCATCGGCTTCGGTGCCCAGCAGTTGATCCGGGATTTCCTGGCCGGCATCTTCATCACCATCGAGGACCAGTACGGGATCGGCGACATCATAGAAACGTCCGAGGTGGTGGGCGAGGTTGAAGCCATGGGCCTGCGGATCACCCGGGTCCGGGCTGAAGACGGCACCGTCTGGTACCTCCGCAACGGCGAGATCCTGCGCGTGGGGAACCGTTCGCAGGGCACGTACGTCGCTCCCGCGGCGGCCGCGGAGGCCGCTCCCGACGCCGCTACGGCCACCCAGCAGAAAGCCGGAGAATAAAAATGACGATCCCGCTGGCCGGCGAACCCCGGCAGCCCAAGCAGCTGATGCAGAACGACCCGTTCAGCCAGCCCGGCTACACCGACAACTTCTACGACGCCGTTGGCGGCCACGAGACGTTCGTGAAGCTGATCGACGTCTTTTACGACGGCGTCGCGACGGATCCGCTGCTCCGGGCGATGTACCCGGAAGAGGACCTCGGCCCCGCAAAGCGGCGCTTCCTGATGTTTCTCGAACAGTACTGGGGCGGACCCACAACATACGGTGAAGAGCGCGGGCACCCCCGCCTGCGGATGCGGCACCAGCCGTTCCGTGTGACGCCGGAGGCCAAAGACCGCTGGCTGCTGCATATGCGCACCGCCGTGGATGCCCTGCAGCTCCCGCCGCTGCACGAGGGGACACTGTGGGACTACATGGAGCGGGCTGCCCTCTCCATGGTGAACAGCCCGTCCGGAGCCTAGTCCGGCGGGCTTAGAGTCCGGAGCCGGTGCGGGCCAGCACGTGCCCGCGGCTGCCGCTGAGCCGGAACCAGCGGCCGGCGCGGTAGAGCTGCTGCTCGCCGTCGGACAGGAAGCCGAGGGTAAGCGCCGCGAAGGCGGCCCCCGCCGGCAGTCCGCCCGATCCGGGGAGGTCCCGCCCCCACACGGTGGCGCGGGCGTTGTTAACGATCAGTGCGCCGGGCTTGTCCGGCAGGATGGCGGCCACCTCAGTGATGCCGGCCTCGGCTGCTTGCCGCAACGCCGCATCCTGCAGGGTGCCCACCTGGACCCAGCCGGTCCGCGGTGCGCCCACGCCGGCCCAGGATTCAGTGGCGGTCATCGGCGGCAGCGGCAGCTCGACGTCGTTCTCCCCCGCCCGGGCCAGCCGGTCAAGCACCGCTGACAGCGGTACGGTGACGTCGGTCTCGGCAGGCTGCGCGAGCGCCATGGTCCGCAGGCCGAGGATGGTGGGCGTGGATTCCCCGAGCAGCCGGGGCCGGAGCACACACACGTAGGCGGCCAGGACCGGGCCCGAGGCCTGGAGCCGGATGGCGCCGTCGTCGATGGACCTGGCACGGGTGGCGAAGGTGCGCAGGTCCGCGAGGTCTCGGGGATCGGTGAACTGCAGGGGCTGGGTTAGGACGTCAGACACAATATGGACTCTACCGGTTGTGCCTCTTTTGAGCGGTGCCGTGGTGACGTCTAGAGTCAGTCCATGACTGAAGCCGAAGCCGGATTGCAGGGGCTGCCCGCCCAGGACCCCACATCCTCGCTCATCGAACTCCTGAACCTCGGCGAGCTGGAGGGTGCCCGGACGGATGAGGACATCTTTATGGGGCCCTCGCAGCAGCAGCCGCGGCAACGCGTCTTTGGCGGGCAGGTGCTGGCGCAGTCCCTCATTGCCGGGAGCCGCACCGTCCCCGAGGGCCGCAGCGTGCACTCGATGCACGGCTATTTCCTCAGGCCGGGAGATGCGAACAAGCCGATCACCTTCGGCGTCCAGCGGCTGCGGGACGGCCGGTCGTTCTCGGCCCGGCGGGTCCATGCGTACCAGGAGGGCATGCCCATCCTGTCGATGATCGCCTCGTTCCAGGACGAGGACGAGGGCATCGAGCACCAGTCCGAGATGCCGGCCGGCATTCCGGACCCTGAATCACTGCCCAGCACTGCCGACCTCCTGGGGAAGTTCGATCATCCGGTGGCGCGGCACTGGGCCTATGAGCGGCCCTTCGACATCCGGCACGTCGATCCCGCGCTGTACGTCTCGGCCAAGGGTCCGAAGGAAGCACGCAACGCGGTCTGGATGAAGACGTTCGGGCCCATGCCGGAGGACCCGGACCTGCACCGGGCGGCCCTGGCCTACGCGAGCGACTACACGCTGCTGGAGTCCATCCTCCGCAAACACGGGATGAGCTGGATCACGCCGGGGATGTCCGTGGCCAGCCTGGACCATGCCATGTGGTGGCACCGGCCCGTCCGCGTGGACGAGTGGCTCCTGTACGTCCAGGAGTCCCCCAGCGCGCAGGGAGCCCGCGGCCTGGCCACGGGCAAGATCTTCAGCCGCGACGGCCAGCACGTGGCAACGGTGGCGCAGGAGGGAATGATCCGGGTCCCGACCGACCTGAAGAACAAGGTCCGGGGCGCCGTCCAGTCCAAGGTGCTGCAGCACCAGATGCGCAAGGCCGAGCGGGGCTGACCCGCCCCTCCCGGGTCAAACTGCCCAGCGGCACACACAAAAAGGCCGGCTCCCCAGTCTTGGGTTCTAGCGGTCGTTGCAACACCCAGAATTTTTGGGAGTTGCAACGACCCCTAGAAACCGCCAGAGGGGAGCCGGCCTTCTGCGTCGTGGCCCGGCGGCCTCGCGTGCCTAGTCGCGGGTGAGGCGGCGGTGGGTCACGCGGTGCGGTTTGGCCGCATCGGGGCCGAGGCGCTCGACCTTGTTCTCCTCGTAGGATTCGAAGTTGCCCTCGAACCAGTACCACTTGGAGGGGTTTTCCTCGTCGCCTTCGTAGGCCAGGATGTGCGTGGCCACCCGGTCCAGGAACCACCGGTCGTGCGAGACCACGACGGCGCAGCCCGGGAATTCGAGCAGGGCGTTTTCGAGGCTGCTGAGGGTCTCGACGTCGAGGTCGTTAGTCGGCTCATCGAGGAGCAGCAGGTTTCCGCCCTGTTTGAGCGTGAGTGCCAGGTTCAGGCGGTTGCGCTCACCACCGGAGAGCACACCTGCCTTTTTCTGCTGGTCCGGGCCTTTGAAGCCGAAGGCGGCCACATAGGCGCGGGACGGCATTTCGACGTGGCCGACCTGGATGTAGTCGAGACCGTCGGAGACGACCTCCCACAGGGTCTTGTCCGGGTCGATGCCGCCGCGGCTCTGGTCCGCGTAGGAGATCTTAACGGAGTCACCGATCTTCAGCTCGCCGCCGTCGAGGGGTTCCAGCCCGACGATGGTCTTGAAGAGGGTGGTCTTGCCGACACCGTTGGGGCCGATGACGCCGACGATGCCGTTGCGGGGCAGGGTGAAGGACAACCCGTCGATCAGGGTGCGGTCCTCGAAGCCCTTCTGGAGGTTCTTCGCTTCCAGCACCAGGCCACCGAGGCGCGGTCCCGGCGGGATCTGGATTTCTTCGAAGTCGAGCTTGCGCGTGCGGTCCGCCTCGGCAGCCATTTCCTCGTAGCGGGCCAGACGGGCCTTGGACTTGGTCTGGCGGCCCTTGGCGTTGGAGCGGACCCACTCGAGTTCCTCGGTGAGGCGCTTGGCCTGCTTGGCGTCCTTCTTGCCCTGGACTTCCAGGCGGGCGCGCTTCTTCTCCAGGTACGTGGAGTAGTTGCCCTCGTAGGGGTACAGGTGTCCGCGGTCCACTTCGGCGATCCATTCGGCCACGTGGTCGAGGAAGTAACGGTCGTGGGTCACGGCGAGGACGGCGCCGGGGTAGTTGGAGAGGTGCTGTTCAAGCCACAGCACGCTCTCGGCGTCGAGGTGGTTGGTGGGCTCGTCGAGGAGCAGCAGGTCCGGCTTCTGGAGCAGGAGCTTGCAGAGGGCGACGCGTCGGCGCTCACCACCGGAAAGCAGTGTGACGTCGGCATCGGCCGGCGGGCAGCGGAGGGCGTCCATGGCCTGCTCGAGCTGGGAATCGAGGTCCCAGGCATCCGCGGCGTCAATCGCTTCCTGCAGCTGGCCCATTTCCTCAAGAAGGACATCGTAGTCAGCGTCCGGGCTGGCCATCTCTTCGGAGATCTCGTTGAAGCGCTGGATCTTCCCGATGATCTCGCCGACGCCTTCCTGGACGTTGCCGAGGACGGTTTTGTCTTCATTCAGCGGCGGCTCCTGCAGCAGGATGCCGACCGTGTAGCCGGGGCTGAGCCTTGCCTCGCCGTTTGAGGGCGTGTCCAGGCCGGCCATGATCTTGAGAATGGTGGATTTACCGGCACCATTCGGGCCAACGACGCCAATTTTTGCCCCTGGGAAGAAGGACATGCTGACGTCGTCGAGGATAAGTTTTTCGCCAACGGCTTTGCGGGCCTTGGTCATTGTGTAGATAAATTCCGCCATGCCTACAAATCTAGTGGCTTGGCCCGGATAACTCACATTCCGGGCGCTGCTGCACCGGCAAGGCAGCGCCCGTCCGCGAGGACCGGCAAAACTATGACGTTCACCGTCCCCTTCCGGACCTGGCCGACCAGGCAGCCGTCGCCCTCCCTCACCCCGACCTCGACCGCGTCGGCTTCGAGGCCCGTGGGCGTGCGGCTCGCAGCGACCTGGACGTCCCCGGCGGCGAACCCGGCCGCGGTCACCGCTTCGCGGAGCTGTCCGGAACTGGGATTGCCGCTGCCGGCAGCCTGCCGCAAAGCCGTCTCCAGCCGGGCCTGCGCGGCCTGGGTGGCTGGGGCGGCCGGGGAAGCGGATGTTTGCGGGGCAGACGCCGCCCCGGTTTGCGGCGGGGCCACACTCAAACTGTTCCCGCTGACGTTTGCTCCCGAGGCCGAGCCAGTGGCTGTGGCTGTGGCTGTGGAGCAGCCTGCGCTGAGCAGGACGGAAAGCCCGGCGACGCCGAGGGCTGTCGCCTGCCACATGCCCGGTCCAGCCCGTATCATCCGGCAATTCTGCCACGCGGCCGCCGGGGATCAGGCTGCGGCTCCTTTCAGTTCGCCGGTCTCCTCATCGACCTCCTCGAGCTCGCCGCTGGCATCGTCCATGAAGGTGGTGTGGGATTCCTCCCCGTCAGCGTCGGCGTCCGCGCCTGCTTCCGGATGCCGCCCCGGCCCCTCGTCCTCATCCGCGGCAGATGTTGCGGACGGCACGGATGTGGCGTGGGCGGCGGCCATGCGGATGAAGTTCGCGGATCCCCACATGAGGTCGTGGCCGACGGATTCGGCGTCGATTTCGGCCACGTGATAGATCCGGCCGTCTTTTTCCCAGCTCCGCATCTTCAGCCGCCCGACGACTATGACGCGTTGGCCCTTCTTGATGCTGCAGCCGATGTTTCCAGCCAGCTGACGATAACCCTGGACCGTAAACCAGTTGGTGTTCCCGTCGATCCATGTGCTGGAGGCGCGGTCATAACGCCGTTCCGTGGAGCCCAGCCGGAACGACGCCGTAGCCACGCCACCGGGCGTCGTTGAGCTTCTGATCTCCGAGGCAACGAAGCCACGGACCGTGATGTTGTCACTCATTCTCATGTCCTGTCTCGAATTGTCGTGCCCTAGCAGGCAATTTCAGCTTCGGGCAACGGACACGCTTCGGGGAGGGCCGGACGGCGGCATGTGGAAAACCAAGACCCGCAGGGCTTGTTGGGGACAGGTCGGGCCGCGCGGCCAACCCGTCGGGCGATGATATCTACCTTCGGACGCCCGGCACTGTAAACTCTTGGAGGCATCCCCCGGCAGCAGCCGGGCGGAGCGCCAGACGTGCCCCAGTAGCTCAGGGGATAGAGCAGCGGCCTTCTAATCCAAAGGCTGAGACTTCGAGACCTGCTCAATTTTTGGGGAAGACTCCCCTTCACCAGGCCCCCCCGGGCCGGCCGACTGCTCTTTGCCAGTCAGGATCCAGTACTCGTCGATGCCTGTCCGCTCAGAGATGCGCTCAGCAACCTCGGCGAAGCCCCGGGGATCGTGCCCCTGAAGCTCCCATCCGCGCCAAGACTGCTGGGAGAAGCCGCAAGCAAGCGCAGCTTCCTTCATGTTCCAGCCCATCTGCCAACGGATCAGTGCCAGCCTCGCGCCGAAACTGTTTGTGCGAGGAACAAACGACTCATGCATCTGTGTGCTCATGTGGAAAGAATTACACAAGTAGTGCATAAAGCGCAATACCTAACATTGCCCCGCTAGTGCGTTTCCGCACGCCAGGGCCTCTCGCGAGCCGCGCAGTCCCTACATGGCGCCGCAGCGACACCCTACAAGTACTTATTGTGGTGTTTGACACTACTTGTATATGCGTGGCAAGCTACGGGCATGAACACACAACCGGTGCATATCACTACTCGCCAAGTCGCGGACCGTTTCGGCGTCAACATCGCCACGGTCCGTCGGTGGGTTAACGCCGGCATTGTCACCCCGGACGTCACAACTCCCGGGGGCCATCACCGCTTCACAGAAGTAACCATCGATGCCCTGGCAGCGGCGCATGCGGCCCCACGCGTCGACCAGCGGACAGCTCGGTCCGCCTGATTCCTAAGTTGTCCTGCCAGGCACAGCCGGCAGGCAGTAAGAAGGGCGGTCCAGTGACCTCTCGCCAAAGAATCCACTGAACCGCCCATAACCCAACCCAAACGTCAGCCCCCAATCAAATGAATGCTGACGCTCGAATCAGAATCGAGTCTATCAATGGACGCTCGAAGTCCTTCAGAATCCCCCACGGATCTTCCCCGCAACCTCTACTTCGGTGCAGAGGACTGGGTAGCGCTGCAGCCTTCGATCACTGACAAAGACCTCGCGCTGGTCCGGAACCAGCGGCACGCCCTCGTCGGCCACGTGACGCATAAAGCCGAGCGGCTGCTCGCCAGTGTAAGAACGCTCAAAGATTTCGACGGAACCGGCAATGCCGGCGCCGCGCTGGCCCACGTCGAGGTGCTGGTGCAGGACCTATTCAAGCTGACCACGAACCTGCTCATCGAAATCGAGCAGTCAGAGGCACGGTACGAGACCGCCATCTTGGAGGCCTCCGACGAGCAGGAGGAACGCGAAGACGCCGGAGTCGACGACGCCAGGCCAGATGACGAGGAAGACCACAACCTCGCCGACGCGGACCTCTCGGAATACATAGCTTTCCACTCCGCCCCCGCCCCGAGCCCCGCGATGATCGCCGACCAGATCAGCAAATCTGTCCGCCTCGCCGGTGGCCTCCGGTGAAGACGCGAATCAGGCGCTTCGCTGTCGTCCAGCCCGTCGGCCACGCCCCATACAAGGACCGCGCCAACCTCCACTACCGGGACAACTACGAACTGACCACCCAGCTGACGACCTACGCCAGGACGAAATGGCCCGTCCCGCAGAAGATCAGCGTGGACGTCCTGACCGAACAAATCCTCGTCGACGGCACACCCCGAGCGAACTTCTCCATCCACGAGTACCGCTCCCCCGCTGCGGCCGGAGCAAAACAGTGAACGCGCCGTGTGCCCGGACCTTCCGGAACCGCCGCCGCCTCTTCCTCTACAGCCCGCTCCTCATCCTCGGCGCGCTCGCGGTGCTCGCAGCGTTCCCGACATTCAACTCCGCCTACGTGCTGGGCGTGATCTTCCTCGCCGCCGGTGCCGCGGGATTCGTACTTGAGACAGGAAACCAGAAATGACCGAACAGCCCGTAGATCCGATGACCGAGCAGGAGTTCCTCGGCAACCCAGCACCCTCGGCCATGCTGCACCACACTCCGCCCAACGCGCAGCGCATTGCACCGCCCCGCCTCACTCCCCCGGCCCCGATCTACCCGGCCCCGGCCGTCGCCATGTCCCGCCCCTACGAAGTCGCCCAGGCAAACGTACTGCTCCGCAAGTCAATCACTGCCGCAGCCAAGCTCTCCAAGGCCCGGGCAACGGCCAAGCAGGCAGAGGACGCCTTGAGCGCGGCGCTCGCTGTGGAAAGCCTCGCGGAGATCGATTCCACCGAGGCTGACCGCGAGCTCCTTGAGTTTGTACGAGAGGTGGCCGACCAGTGAGCACCAACTTCAAAGAACTCCGCGTCGATCAGGTTCTCGTCCACCCGAAGAACGTCCGGAAGGACGTCGGAATCGTCACCGATCTGGCGAATAGCATCAGCGCCCAGGGCATCATGCAGCCGCTCGTGGTAGCCCCGGACCTCAGCCAGTGGGATGACAAGCCGTTCCGGTACATCATCATCGCCGGGCACCGTCGTTACGCGGCCGCCCAGCTGGCCAATCTGGATCTGCTTCCCTGCGTGATCAGAGCGGATCTGAACACCGAGCCCAAGCAGATCGAGGCCATGCTCGTTGAGAATACGCAGCGGGCGGACCTGACCCTGATGGAGGAGGCCTACGGCCTGCAGTCGGTTTTGTCGTACCCCGGATACACGGTCAAGCAGCTGGCCAAGAACCTCGGTCGATCCCAGCGCCTGGTCAAAGACCGCGTGAAGCTGACAACCCTGCCCCAGGGCGCGATTGACAAGATCGAAAAGCACCAGATGACCCTCGAAGATGCCCTGATCCTGGCCGAGTTCAACGACGATGCCGAGGCCACTGCCGAGCTCCTCGAAAACCACGGCTCGTACAACTGGCCGTATGTCCTTGAACGACTCCGCCGGCAGGTCGCTGCCCGTGCGGCCTCGGTGGCGACCACGGCCCGTCTGGAAGCGCTTGGGGCCGAGGTTACGGAGCCGGTCGACACCTACGACGCAGCATCTGAGTTCGTGTCAGCGCGGCGGTTCAAGGACTTCGAGGACTGGACCGAGGAGCAGCATGTCACCGCCGGCCATACGGCCTACGTCTCTTCCGGCGACGGTAAGCCGGTCTGGATCCTCCCCAAGGATCAGGCCCCTGTAGTAGCTGAGGCGGCCCCGCAGCCGGAGACTCCCGACGAGCAGGCGGACCGCCTGCGCTGTGAGGCCCTCGACGCCGGTCTGGCCGTCGCCGCGCACGTCCGCCGCCAGTTCCTCAAAGAGGCGATCCTGAAGCCCTCCGCTTCGCTCCTGGAGCACATCCGCCAGGAACGTATCGCCACCGTGGCCGGGCGCCTGACCGATCCGCTGGCGAGCCAGCTCTTCGACCTCCCGGAAGGTTCCGCCAAGGGCGTGATCCGCGAAGCCATCAAGGACTTCAGTACCCACCAGCTCGACGCGCTGGACCTCATCGCCGGGCGCTCCTACGAAGAGCGCGAGCTCGAATCCGTCGACGGCTGGGGACCCACGCACTGGGGCCAGGACTACTGCGCCAGGCACCGCGCACAGGTCGAAACCGTCTTCGGCTACACCTACAGCGACATCGAGCAGGAAGCCATGATCTACATCGACGAGAAGCGCGCTGCCGAAGTCGAAGCCAAGGCCGCCCGGCTCGCCGCCGCCGAGGCCGACCGCGCCAACGAGGACGAGGACGAGGACGGTTCCGATGATGATTGATCACTTCCTCAAGCGCAACCCGTGGAACGAGCCCGTCTGCGCGTGCGGGTACCGGCCCGAGATCCTCGACGTCCTCGGGCCGGTCGGGAAACTCTGGAAGGCCAAGGCCGCCGTCCTGGCCCACGTCGAAGCGGTGGCTCAGGACGAGGCCCCGGACGCGGGCCGGATTGACCCGGAGTCCCCGTTCCGCGGCCGCCGCGATGCAAAGTACCCGCGGGCCGGTGTCCGGCAGATGGCCGATGGCTCCTGGTTGCTGACGCTCTGGGAGCGGGACCGCATTGTGCCGGCCATCTTTGCGCGGGACCGGATCCACTCTGACCGGTACAGCGCGGTAAGCGTGGGGCACCTGACCGTGGGCGCCTGCCGGCAGTCCGGAACGAACCTGGACGGGACCGAGAACCCTTGAGCCCCAAGGTCGAGGCCACCCGGCCCGAAAAGGTAGAGCGTTGCGGTTCGTGCAACGGCGTCATCAACATGCAGACCGGCGAATGCCGCTGCTCCTGAAGGAAGGCAAAACAATGGTCGAAATCCTGTGGGAAGAACCGCCTGTCCGCCTACTCAAGCGCGACGAACATTACGACAGCATAATCACCGAACTGAAGAACAACCCCGGCCGCTGGGCCTGTGTCAACAAAGAGTGGAAATCCTCGAGCATCCCCCCGGCGTTCAAGCGCGCCGGGTGCGAAGGAACGGCGCGTCGTAATAAGGACGGAAAAACGTTCAGCGTCTACGTCCGGTACCCCGAAGGGGCAGCCAAAGAGGCCGCCCTCGCCACTGACAAGGCCAAAGTCCGGCAAGCAGTCAAGTCCGGAACGGCACTGACTCCCCCGCCTCGGGCGCCCAAGGGTCCGGCAACCGCCGTCAACGTGAAGCCTGCCAACGATTTCGGCCTCGCAGCCTTCCGAGCAGGACGGGACGAACGGGGAATCCCTGCCGAAGGCAAGCGCTAGACCCGGGTGCCGGCCGAATAGCCGGCACCACATGGGGCCGATAGGAAACCCACCCGCCGAAACCAATCCCCCCATGAGGGAGTAGGCGATCGGGGCCCGGTTCGAATCCGGGCGGCCCCCCGAACACCCGTGACGGCGAAGGAGCCAGATCAATGCACTCCTACTGCACCAGGTGCGGCCACTTCCACGGCCGCGACGGCAGCTGGTCCAAGTGCATCGCGGTCACGAGAACCGAAGCAGGCGGCGCCAAGCGATGCGCATGTTCCGGCCCCAACCACACCAACTAGAAGAGGAACCGATGATCCTGGACGTCAACACCCTGGACTTCCGCCAGGCGCTGCAGGCGGTGATCCCTCACGCAGACACGGACGCGAAGCTGCCGGGCCTCCGGGCGGTGGCCTTCACCGCCACCCCCAACAACCTGTACGTCTCCGCCACGAACCGCGTGAGCATCGCCCTCGCGATCGCCAGCGTGTGGGAGTCCACCGGGCTCACCGGCAGCATCGCCGATGACGCCTTCGACCTTGACCTGGACGTTGCCAAGGAACTGCTCCAGCTGTTCCGCTCCGGCAGCAGCCAGCCGGACGACGAAATCGGCCAGGCACTCCGGATCCACGTAGAGGACGACAAACTGACCTTCACAGACATCTCTGGCCTGTTTCCCGGCAAGCTGTTCCAGATCCCCCGCTCCGAGAACGAGGCGCTCGCACGCAACCTGATCCCCACCCTGATCGGGTCCATCCTCGCCGAGAAGTGCGTCCCTCCTCGCCTTGCGACGAACGCCCGGTTCCTGAAGACCTTCGCCGCGGCCGGCTCCGCGTACGGCGAGCCCCTCCTGATCGAGCCCACCGGCAGTGACAGCTCCATCGTCATCAGCTGCGGACCGTCGTTCCTCGGACTGCTGATGCCCGTCAGCTCGGCCGACGACACAAAGCTCGCCGCTAACCTCAAAGAGTGGCGGGAAGGCTGGATCGACCGCCTCCCCGAGATCATCGACATCGAACCCAAGACCGCCGCGGACCTCCTCAAGCGCGGCCGCGGCTTCCACTCCGGATCCGAGTCCGGCCCGGTTGTCATCAACGCCTCCGACCCGGACGCCCTCACCCGCGACCTTTCGAAAGAAGTCCACAGCATCTTCGAAGACGCCGCACTCCTCGAGCAGGCCGCCGAGCTCATCATCAACACCCAGTTCGGATCGACGTCCATGCTGCAGCGCAAACTCCGCATCGGCTTCGCGAACGCCGGCAAGATCATGAAGCGCCTCGAAACCGCGGGCATCGTCGGACCCTCCATCGGCTCCCACGCCCGCGACGTGAAGTTCAAACCCGAGCAGCTCCAGGAAGCCCTCGACGCACTCGGAGACTCCGAATGAGCACCGACCCACGCGTCGAAGCCGTGGCCCGCGTCATCGGCGCCTACGGGACCTCGGAAAAGGTCAGCGCCGAATTCATGGGCTACGCAACGGAGGCGCTCGCCGCTGCCGACGCCGTTGACCCTCTCCGCCGGCCCGGACACGTTCTGGAGATTCGGCCTACCTCGTACGGTATCCAGCACCCGCCTGAATGCCGCCCGCACCTCCTGGACTGTCCGCTGGAAATGCTCATGTCGGAGGAAGAGAAGGCCCCAGCGCTCCCCGGAAGGTACCCGGCGGAAGTAATCGACGCCGAGCTGGTCCTCGGACCAAGGATCGAGGAATCGTGAAAGCCCTCACCGTCAAAAACCCCTGGGCGTGGTCCATCATCAACGCCGGCAAGGACGTAGAGAACCGTTCCAAGCCAACCAGCTACCGCGGCCAGCTCTATATCCACGCCGCCAAGACCCTCGCAGACGATGAAGCCTTCCACTTCACTCTCTTTGCAAACGCATTGCAGGACGCGGCTCTGCACGTCCGGCACACTATCGACAAGCTCGGATACGTCCTCGGAACCGTCGACGTCGTCGGCTGCCACCACTCCGCTGACTGCATGAAACGACCCGTCGGCGGCCAAGGCGAATGGATCTGCTCGCAATGGGCGCAGCGCGGCTCCTACCACTGGGAGCTCGCCAATCCCCGACCGCTGGCCTGCCCCTTCCCTGAGACCGGCAAGCTCGGTCTCTGGAATCTCGCAGAGACCCCGTGAGCAGCCAACCCGAAACAGAAGGAGCATCATGAACCACTACCCCGGCATCGACGTTGAGCAGATCGCCCACGTCTGTCACGAGGCCAACCGCGCATTGCAGGTCACCCAGGGAGACCCCGCCGTGTCACCGCACTTCATGGAGGCGGCCCAATGGCAGGTCGACTCGGCGTTTGAAGGAGTGGAACAGGCGCTCGCCGGCTCGTCCCCCGAGGAACTTCACGAGTCTTGGACTAAGTCGAAAATCCAGGACGGCTGGTGTTACGGCCAGGCGAAGGACGCAGCCAAGAAGACGCATCCCTGCGTCGTGCCCTACTCCGAACTTCCGGCCGAGCAGCGGCTCAAGGACCTCGTCTTCCACGCCGTCGTCGGCGCGTTCGCACAGCACCACGAAGGTGAGGCGAAGTGAAGTGCTTCTACGACACCGAATTCCACGACGACGGCAACACGATCGACCTCATCAGCATCGCCATCGTCGCTGAGGACGGCCGCGAGTATTACGCCGTCAACGCAGACGCCGACTGGGCTCGGATCGCCGAGCACCAGTGGCTCATGTGGAACGTCGTACCCCAGCTTCCACCGATGCAGGACTGGAAGCCCAAAGTACAGATCCGGGACGAGGTGGCAGCATTCCTGCTGCACGATGGGCACCCGGAGCTGTGGGCAGACTACGCGGCCTACGACCACGTGGCCCTGGCTCAGCTCTTCGGCACAATGCTGCACTTCCCTACCGGGATCCCGATGTACACCAACGACCTCCGCTCCCTCCTCCGCTGGTATGGAATCGAGGCGCTGCCGTCCCAGAAGTCGGGTCTCCACGATGCGCTGGAAGACGCCCGTCACCTGAGGGCGAGCTTCGAGTATGTAATGCAGTTGGCTGGCCGGATCCGCGTTGTCATGGGCAGCCCTGAGATCTCTGTCGAGAAGCTGGCTGACTCGCGCCTGTTCGTTGTCCCGGATCCCGACCACGATATTCAGAAGGCCAAAGCCCGGGCGCTCGACGAGGCGGCCGACGTTCTCCGGGCCCGGATTCGCGAGATCGACCAGGAACGAACCGGCTCGTGGGCCAGGAACGATCTGGTGATCGTGGAAAAGGTCATCCGCTCCCGCGCCGAGGCAACCCGGCGCGAAGCATGAACGGGGGCGCGCACGTCGCCCCTCGCCCGGAGATCCCAGAACCCATGAAGTGCCCCAGGCGCGGACTATGACCCCGTCAACCACGACCGACCGACCAAAACCTCCGGCGCTCGCCGATCTCAACCGGAAACGGAGCAGCACCAATGACACCAGGAAGAGTCCAGCGGAAGCGGACGAAGGGCTGGCGCATGCCCGAGAACACCGCTTACGTCGGCCGCGGCTCTAAGTGGGGCAACCTGTACCACTCCCACGGCGACCCCGGCGAAGCCGTACGCCTGTTCAGCGACATGCTGCAAAGAGCGCCCCTCGACGATCAGGGCCGCAGCATCGACATCACGATCCGTGCTGAGCTGGCTGGCAAGAACCTCGCGTGCTGGTGCCCGCTCGACAAAGCCTGCCACGCCGACCTCCTCCTGGAGCTGGCCAACAAGGCTGCCGACGATATGGGCGGTGCCTGACCCTTGTTCTTCCAGATCGATGACCAGTTCCACGTCAATCAGAAAGCAAAGACACTCGCCCGCAAAGCCCTCATGAACGACATCCGGGGCCTCGCCAGTCTCGGCCTGTGGACCATGGCCGGTTCGATGTGCCAAGCCGCACTCACCGACGGTGTCACGACAGTCGAAGACCTTGTATCGATCACGCTGAACCACGGCGCCGCTGTTGAGCTCGCAGACCACCTGGTCTCCGCAGGACTCTGGCACGCACCGGGACACAGCTGCGAACGATGCCCGAGGGTTGACGCTGGCACGTACCTCTACCACGACTGGTTCTCCCTCGGCTATGACACCGCCGCCCAGGTGAAGACCACCCGAGGGAAGCGCAAAGAACTCAAGGATCCTGTCATCATCGCCGCCGTCTGGGCGCGTGACTGCATCGACGACCCGGCGAACCCCGCCGTCGGTCTCTGCCGTTACTGCCAGAAGGAAGTGCGACGCCAGGACCGGAAGTCCGAGATCCGCCCCGAGATGGACCACGTAGTACCCAACCTGTACTGCGGCCCCCGCAACATCGTCCTCGCCTGCCTCGCATGCAACCGCAAGAAGGGCGCACGCACACCCGAGCAGGCCGGAATGACCTTGAACCCCGCACCGCGCTCGCAGGAGCCCGCTGAAGCCTCCGAGGACGTATCGCCCGCAACTGCGGCCGCTGACACGTCCCAGGCAGCAGCAGGAGCCGCTGATGCGCTGCAGGAGCAGATCAGGCCGGCAGATCAGACTGATATCCGGACCGAACCAACTGTGATATCAGACGAAAAAGGTATCCCCGCGGGCGCGCGTACGGGCACGCGTCCGGGTAGGGCAGGGCAGGGCAGGGTGACCGAAGGGTTAAGAGAAGGGGTTACGCCTGCTGAACCCGCTACCAAACCCTCACGCAGAAGACGACGGGGCAAAGGAAAACCACAAATCCCTGCTGCCCCTGGGCAGCAGGAACCTGCTCCCTCTTCCAATCACGACGCAGGAGAAGCTCCTCCCGTCAACGCTCCGGGTCGCTTCGGCTCACCCTGGCATGGCTGGACTGGCAAGCCGTCCACCGTCACAGAAACCACCTGCACCGAACACCAGCAAGAGCAGCCCTGCCGTCACTGCCAGGAGGACCGCAAGCCTTGAACGACAACAAGCCACTGACCCTCGACGCCGCTGTCAGCCTGTTGACTAGAAACACCCCTCAATCGGTCAAGACCGAAGACGCCGAGGGGAGTCCCGTGACCACCTTCAAGATGTGGCCATCCCTGCTCGGCCAGCTCCGGGCAGCGTTCCAGCCCAGCATGGGGGCAGGGTCCGGCGGTGGTTCCGGACGGCCTGCTCCCCTGGCCCTCAATGCCTTCGACCTCATGCGCCGAATCGAAAGCGTCAGCACGCATCAGTACTGGACTCTCGGTGGGACCAGCCGGCTTGACGCCACATCGCTGGAGAAGAGGATCTGGTTCTGGGCAACCAAGGCGCTGGCGACGCCGGCGGCCGAGAAGGAAGCCACTCAGATGATCACCGGATGGTGCATGGACATAGAGGCCCTGTTCAATCCGGAGCACCGGATCGAGCTGAGGGGCAAGTGCCCGGAATGCGGCTGGGCGTACTACCTCGTGGAGGAAGAGGGCGAGATCATCCGGAAGCGGACGCTGACTGCTGTTCCTCACGAGCGTGGGACTTTCGCATCCTGCGGCTATTGCAAGGCGTCCTGGTCGGGATACCGGCTCCACGACCTGGCCGACCATGTGACACGCGTGAGCTGAGTGGTAGTTGTTAATCCCCGGGGACTCTGGATAGACTGTGGGTGCGCGGGATAGTTGTCCCCAAAACACTTCAAGCAAAGGCCCTGCTGGTCAAACCGGCTGGGCCTTTGTTGTATCCGCCCAACATCGGAGGCGCCATGTGCCACGAGCGATGAAGAAGCCTTGCCCCGTGCCTGGTTGTCCGCAGTTGGTCAGCTCCGGCAAGTGCGAGGAGCACCGGAGGGCGGCTGATCAGCATCGGGGTACGGCGGCCGAGCGCGGATACACAAGCGTCGGACACTTCAGATTCCGTGAAGAGGTCTTGGCACGAGACCCGATCTGTGTCATGTGTATGCGGAGACCGTCTCAAGAAGCCGACCATTTCCCAGTCTCGCGAAAGGGACTGATAACGCTCGGCCTGAACCCTGACGATCCCAAACGGGGCCGCGGACTGTGCAAGCCGTGTCACTCGGCCGAAACAGCGAAACATCAGCCCGGAGGCTGGAATCGACCTCAATGAGAGGCCGTTTCACCCCTAGAAACCGGGGTCAAAGGGGGAGGGGGTACCCCCATTGACCCCCTCCCAATTAGCCACCGGGCAGGGAAACTCACACACCCGCAGGTTAGACCTTTTTGATCAGGGGGTACCCCAATGTCTGGTCCAATTGGCCGCCCGGCGCTCGCTGTTGTGCGTGATGGGAACCCCGGGCACCGTCCGGTTCTCGAATCCGCGACCGTGCCGCCGGCCGATTTTCCTGAGCCGGACTGGACCAAGGAACTGCCCGAGTCGAAGGCGCCCAGGAAGCCTGTTCCTCCGGAGCGCGACGAGGAAGAGTCCATCGAGCACTTCGTGCAGCGCGAGTACCGCTTCGAGAAGAAGCTCGAAGATTACGAGCTCCGCCGGCAGGCCATCAACGGCACCCGGTTCGTCAAGCGCCGCGCAGCGCAGGAATGGGCACGCGTAGTCCCCGTGCTCCAAAACTCCATCGGTCTGGGCAACCCCGACTACTCAGTGGTGGTGGACATGTGCATCTGCGTCGCCCGCCTCGAATGGTGCGAGCACGAACTCTCCCGCGAGGGCCTGATCGTGATGGGCCAGCGTGGCCCGTGCAAGAACCCGATGACAACCATCGCCGGGCAGTACCGGACGCAGCTCAAGACCTACATCCGGGAGCTGGGCCTGTCTCCATCGGCCCGCACCGGGCTGCCGTCCCGCCCCGACGGCGGAGACGATGACGACCCATTCGACTAGCAAGTGAGGCACCCCATGACCCAGCAGCCAAGCGTCGGACGCATCGTCCACTACCACTCCTACGGCACCCCTGGCGGCGAGTTCCGCCCCGAAGCTCGTGCGGCCATCATCACCGCCGTTCACTGGAGCGACACGGCCGACGGTGAGGACTGGCAGGGCATCGAGCAGGGAGTCGAACAGCCGGACAGCGAGATCCGCGAAGCACCGGACTACATCGACTCGATCTCCCTCGCTGTACTCAATCCCACCGGGATGTTCTTCAACGAGAACGTCCCCTTCAGTGACGTTCCCGCTCCCGGGCATTGGTCGTGGCCACCGCGCACGTGACCTGCCGCGCTGGCCCGATAGCGGACCCAGCGCACCCCAGGAGGTCTGATGCTCGCGGACTTCGACCCCGCCCGGCTGCCAGCCCCGTACGAGGCGCTGGTCGAGCTTGGCATGACCCACGAGCAGATCGTCGACGCAGCGTGCAAGGAACCGCTCGTCGTGGCCAACCAGGCCGACCAGCGCGCGGGCTCGTGGTTCGACGTTGACCGTGCCCGCAAAGCACTGCGGGCCCTTGGGACCTTCAAGCACTCCAAAGGCCGCTGGGCCGGCACCCGGCTGCGCCTGGGCGAAGGGCTGGACCCCTGGCAGGTTGTCTGGGTAATGGCGCCGGTCTTTGGCTGGGTGTACCACGACGCCGAGATTGACAGGGTTGTCCGGGTCATCCGGACCGTCTGGATCGAGATCCCCCGAAAGAACGGCAAATCCACCTTCGCGTCGGGGATCTCCGGCGTCCTTCTGCTCGCCGACGGCGAGATGGGCGCCGAGGTGTACAACGCGGCTGGCTCCGCGCTGCAGGCCGGCCGCGTCTTCGAAGACGCCAAGCACATGCTGATGACCTCGCCGGCCGCCAGGAAGCGCATCGAGCCGCTTAAGGAGGTCGTTCGGGTACCGAAGACCGCAGGCATCCTCCGTGTTCTCTCCCGCGTCGCTGAGACCGCCCACGGCCTGAACGTCTCCGGGGCCACCATCGATGAGATCCACACTCTCCGTCTCCAGCGGAAGCTCATCGAGGCCATCGAGACGGGCGTCGGCGCCCGCGACCAGCCCCTCATCGTGTTCATCACGACGGCGGATGAGGCCGAAGAGGGTACGCCGTACGACGAGAAGCACCTCTACACCCGCAACATCGCCAACGGCATCGTCTTCGATCCGTCGTTCTACGGCGTGATCTGGGCCGCCGGCCCGGACGACGACCCCTTCGCGGAGTCCACCTGGTACAAGGCCAACCCCGGACTGGGCAAGTCCCCGACGCTCGCTTACATGCGCAGCCAAGCGGAGAAGGCCAAGTCCTCCCCCACCACGCTCCCTTCCTTCCTTCAGCTCTCCCTGAACCGGCGCTCGCCGTCGCAGATGCGTTGGGTGGACATGGACAAGTGGAACGCCCTGCGGATCGCCACACGGACCCCCCTCCGGGGCCGGAGGGCATGGGGCGGCCTCGACCTGTCCGCCACTTCTGACCTCACGGCCTGGTCCGTCTGGGTGGAGTCCAACCGGCCCGGCTTCGAGCTGGATCTCTTCACCCGGATCTGGGTCCCGGCAGAACGCGTCATCGACCTGCAGAAGCAGCTGCAGATCCCGCTGCAGGACTGGATCGACCGCGGCTATGTCACGGCCACCGAAGGCGACGTCATCGACTACACCGCGGTGAAGGCCGCGGTGATCGGCGACTGCCACCACTTCGACATGCAGCGCGTCTCCTACGACCGGATGTTCGCCGGCCAGCTCGTCCAGGAATTGGACGAGGACCTGAAGGGCATCGAGATCACGCCCGTGGCCCAGACCTTCTACGGGCTCTCCCCCGCGGCCAAGGAAATGGAACGTCTGTGGCGCTCCAAGACCATGGGCTGGGACGGAAACCCCGCCATGAAGTGGATGGCCTCCGTCGTCGAGGTCAAAACCGACGACCTGGACAACATCCGCCCGGTGAAGCCGAACCGCAAGAAGTCCAGCACCCGAATCGACGGCTTCCAGGCCGCCGTGACGGGCATGGACGGCATTGTCCGCAGCTCTCTGAGAGAGCGCACATCCGTGGTTCACACGGGATCCAGCACGAAACGGAGGTGACCGAGTGGACCTGATCCAAGCGAAGGCCAAAACCGAGCAGCTCAGCCGCGAACTCCAGGCACGCCGCCCGCAAATCGCCAAGCGCATCAAGTACTTCAAGGGCGAGTCGGGCAAGCTCCATTTCGCCTCCGACAAATTCGCCGAGTACTTCGAAAAGCAGTACGCCGGATTCTCGGATAACTGGTGCATGCCGGTTGCCCAGGCGCCGGCGGAACGTATGAACTTTCTGGGGATCCGCCCGTACGGCCGCTCCACGGGTGTTGACCGGGATCTGGAGCGCGCCTGGCTGAGCAACGACGGCGACGCCGGCTCCTCCGAAGCGTTCCTGCTGTTCGGTGTGGCTTCCCGGTCCTACTCGCTGGTGCACCCTGCCAGCGGCCCGGACGGGATCCCGCGGCTGACGTGGGAGCACCCGGAATCGGCCATCGTGGACGCCGACCCGGCCACCGGGCTTGACCGGTTCGGCCTCGTCGTTTGGGCCGACGACAAGATGGACTACGCCACCCTGTACACCCCGGACCAGGTCTTCAAGTTCAAGAAGGAGACCTCGCAGGACCGGCACGAGCGCGAGGGCCAGGCCGTCGATCTGGCAGCAGGCTGGATGCTTCGCGACGAAAAGATCGAAGTCGAGGTCAATCCCCTCGGAGAAGTCCCCCTGTCGGAACTGCGGAACCAGACGCTGCTCGATGATGAACCGATCTCCGACATCGACGGCGTCGGTGCGCTGCAGGACTCTGTCAACCTGATCTGGGCATACCTGTTGAATGCCCTTGACCAGGCTTCACTCCCAGCCCGGGTCGTCACCGGCGCGGAGCTGCCAAAGGTGCCGATCCTCGCCTCGGACGGCAGCATCGCCGGCTATCGCGACGTCGAGCTCGACGAGCTGATGAAAGAACGCATCCTCTGGATCCCCGGCAAAGAGGCCAAGATCGAGGAGTGGACGGCTGCATCCCTCGACGTGTTCTCAAAGGTCATCGGCCAGCTGGTCGAGCACATTGCAGCCCAGACCCGGACGCCGCCGCACTACCTGGTGGCCAAGATGGTCAACACGGCGGCCGAGTCCCTGAACATCGCCGAGGCTGGCCTGGTCTCCAAGACCAGCGAACGGATCACGTACGCCGGTCGCGGGATAAAGAAGACCAAACGGCTCATGGCCAAGGCCATGGGCGCCGACGCCAGGCGGATCACCGCCATCAACGCCGGAAAGCTCATCTGGGCCAACGTGCAGTACCGGTCCGACTCCCAGATGGCCGACGTGGCCGTGAAGTTCCGAGGTGCCGGCTTCCCGATGGAGTACATCGCGGAGAAGATCCTGGTGGATCCGGCCGAGGTCTCCCGCGTCATGAAGATGATCAAGGCAGAACAGGCGGCCGATCCGCTGCGCGCTGCACAGCGGGCCATGCAGCAGGGAATGTAGGATGCCGTCCCCGCTTGACCTGGCAAACGTCCACTACGAGCACGGCAAGGCCCTCCAGGCCTCGGCAGCCGGGACGCTGCTGGGGCTTTGGAGGGGCGTTGACCGCCGAAGCATCCTCGCGTCGTGGTCCGAGATGCTCCCGGAGGCGGTGGCCGTTGTCACCGCCTCCCAACTCGACGCGGCAACTGACGGCTCGGCCTACATGAGCGTGGCGCTGGCGGCCCAGTCCCTGGATACCTACGGCCCACCCGTGGCGCCGCAGGCTTTCGCTGGGATCGCCTACCCGCTGGGGGAGACTGCCGAGGTCTTTGACCTCAGCGCCACGTTCATGGCTCCAGCGTTCACGGCCCTCACCGGGATCCGGGGCGGGCTGACGCTGGACCGGGCCATGGGCGGCGGTTTGAACGATCTCATGCTCCGCACACAGATGCAGATCTCGGATGCAGCGAGGAGCGCCGGGAGCGTGGCCATGGCAACGCGGTCCAAGCCGGCAGGGTACGTGCGGATGCTGAACCCGCCCTCGTGCTCGCGGTGCGCGCTGCTCGCCGGCAAATGGTTCCGGTGGAACGCAGGCTTCCTGCGTCACCCTGGCTGCGACTGCCGGCACATCCCCTCGGCCGAGGCGATGGCGGATGACATGACCACTGACCCGTTCGAGTACTTCCGCTCACTGCCCCCGCCGGAACAGGACCGGATCTTCACCAAGGCGGGTGCCGAGGCCATTAGAGATGGCTCGGACATCTACCAGGTCGTCAACGCACGCCGTGGCATGTCCTATGCCGGGACGTCCGCCGATGGCTCCAAGCGAGGCCAGAAGGCCGCCGGCTCCTTCACATCGGCCGGCACGACCCGGCGCGGCAACTTCCGTACCAACACTGAGGCAGGCGCCCGCACGAAGGGCAAGCGACTCACTCCCGATGCAATCTACGCGCTCAACGGCTCCGACCGTGCCGCTGCGCTTCGGGACCTTGAAAGGTATGGCTACATTCTTCCCGCCGGACAGGCCCCCAGGGGGTCCATTCGCGGGGATGTCGAGGGCTTCGGAGCCCTCGGGCGTGGAGGCGAGATTGTCGGGGCCCGCCGGGCCGTCGCCGATGCCCGCCTCTCCGGCTCCAGAAGCCCGACGTCCCGCTACACGATGACCGAGGCGGAGCGCAGGGTGTTCGACTCCAAACTCTCGCTGGACGCTGCCAAGGCCGGCCGAAATCCATTCGGCAAGGGGCCCATCCAGTCGGGCCAGCTGGAGCTCGCGCAGAAGAACCATGACCGCTGGCTCGCGTCAAGCGGTCAGATCTTCACCAAGTAGGACACCGGGCCCGCAATGGGCACGGTTCATCAGACGCGCAACGCGCCAGACGAAAAGGAAAGCCCATGCCCAAGAAAACCCTGCACGGCATCGACATGAGCGCCCCGGGCGCCGTTGGACAGCTGCTCGCCTTCCACTACGCCACCTTCGGGGACGCAGTGATGAAAGACGACAGCGAGGACGACGACGAAAACGAGGACGCCGACGACCAGGACAGCGAGAACGATGCCGACCAGGACGACGATGACGACTCCGAAGACTCGGAGGAGGACAACAAGGCGCTGGGCGAGAAAGGCAAGCGGGCGATCGATGCCATGAAGGCCAAGCTGAAGGCAGCCAAGGCTGGCGAACGCACAGCCAAGCAGGAAGCCGCGCAGCTCAAAGCCGCGCAGGCCAACGCCGGCAAGTCCGCCAGCGAGCAGGCCATCGAGGCAGCGAAGTTGGAAGCCACTGAGGCAGCTACCGCCGCGGGGAATAAGCGCATTCTCCGCTCCGAGGTAAAAGCCGCAGCGGGAACTCGACTCAAGAGTCCCGCGCTCGCCGTGAAGCTCATCGACCTCGATGAACTCGAAGTCGATGAAGACGGAAACGTCGACGAGGACGCCATCGCCGAGGCGATCACCAAGCTCCTCGAAGATCACCCATATCTGGCCGCGCAAGGCGGCGCCACCACCTTCGACTCTGCCCGGGGCAAATCCAAGCCGAAGTCGAAACTCACGAAAGCGGACCTCACCAAGATGACGCCGGAGGCAATTGCCAAGGCGTACGACGAGGGACGCGTCCAGGCGTAATCCACGCCGCCGCCAACACGCACACAGAGAAAGCAGAGCACCATGGCAATTGACAATTTCATTCCGGCCCTTTGGTCGGCGAAGATGCTGGTCGGTTTCCGACAGAAGGCAATCTTCGCTGGACTCGCCAACCGCGAGTACGAGGGCGAGGCCACCTCCGGCAACACGGTCAAGATCACCGGCGTCGTTGACGTTGCAGTCAAGGACTACAAGGCCGGCGCACTCCCCGACGGCGCGGGCGGAACCCTCCCCCGCACGACCACGCCGGACGAGATCACCGACACCACGATCGATCTGCTCATCAACCAGGAGAAGAACTTCGACTTCTACGTTGACGACATCGACCGTGCACAGGCCGCCGGCAAGCTGACTCCCTACACGGACTCCGCTGCCCAGGGCCTCGTCGAGGACTCGGACAAGTTCCTCGCCGCGCTGCTGTTCCTCCAGGGAACGTCCGTCACCCCGGGCGCGCCCGGCACCGACGCCAAGACCGCGTGGAACGTCATCCGTGACCTCCGCAAGGCCCTCAACAAGGCCAAGGTCCCCATGGGTGAGCGGTTGTTCGTCGCCAACGCCGAGTTCTCCGCCCTCCTGGAGGAGAACGACTCCAAGCTCATGCAGGCCAACACCAGCGGCTCCACCAAGGGCCTGCAGGAAGCCGAGCTCCCCCGGATCCTCGGCTTCGACGGCTTCGGCTCGGAGAACCTCCCGACGGTCAACAAGCCGTCCATCGTGGCCTTCCACAAGTCCGCGCTCGCCTACGTCTCTCAGATCGAGAAGACCGAGGCCATGCGGGCCCAGAACAAGTTCGCTGACCGCATGCGTGGCCTCCACGTCTACGGCGGCAAGGTTCTGCGTCCGACCGCTGTTGCTCACTGGACCGCAGCATGAGCCCCCGGATCATCGGCCCCTCTGGCGTAGAGCTGGACGTGGACCGCGAGATGGCCCGGGGCCTCGTGCGTGACGGCTTCGCCAAGCTGGCCGACGGCGAGTCCGAAGCCAGCCTGAAGCGTCCGGACCCGAGCAACATCCTCAATCCGGAAGGGTCCCCCGCGGTGGTCTACCCGGTGGGCAACAGCGTCTCCGACGTCGTTCCCAAGCAGGCAGACCCGGAGGCCGGCGTGAACGGCCAGCCTCGCGGTAACGCCAGCCGCGAGGAATGGGCTACCTACGCCCTCGCCAACGGCAAAACCGAGGATGACCTCCATGGTCTGAAGCAGGGCGAGATCCGCGCCCTGTTCGCAGCTCCGGAGGAGAAGTCCACGGACGACGGGTCCAAGCCGCCGGCAACGTCAACCGACGAGGGCGGCAAGCTTCCGGCGGCGTCCACTGATGAGGGTTCCAAGACCGAGAAGTAAGAAGGAGGTGGCCCGGTGGCTGATTTGATCACACCGGCGGACCTGGCGAAGTACGAGCTCGAAGATCTCGACTTCACCACACCCCGCGCAGCAACGTTCATCAGCAGCGCATCCGACGCCGTCATTGACGCCGCCGGGTCACCCATCCTCCAGACTCGTTCCGTGGTGGAGCTACCGGCCATGCCGGCCAGAATCCTACCGCTGCCCGGACTCCCCGTGACCGGCGTCCATTCCGTGACGGTGGACGGGGCGGCCGTGGTGGGTTGGAAGCGCATAATCGCAGGCCTGTACCGCGCCACCGGGTGGTCAAGGTACGAACTGGAGACCGTCACCGTGGACTACACACACGGACTCCCTAACGTCCCCGCGGACATCAAGGACCTCGTCGCCAGGATGGTCATTTCCGGCTTGCTGGCGGCGCAGGACGACGCCGACGGGCTCGCGCTCAGCAACGGGCGCCTGTCCTCATTCGCCATCGACGACTACCGGGAGGGCTACGCGACCGGCGAAGAAGTCGAGGCGGTCACGGAAATGACACTCCCGGAGCGCACCAGGCTCCGTCTCGCGAAGCGCTTCGGCGGCGGCGGGCCATCCGTGAGGGGCCAGCTGTGAGGCGTGCAGCCGGCCTCAGGCGGGCGCAACGCGCGGCCGAGCGGAACATGACGGACCGCTGCAAAATCGAACGGCCTGCCGGTCCCGGGACCCTGAACCCTGTCACAAACAAGCTCGCGCGGAACTCGGATCCGGTCTACCCGCTGGACGGGGAGGACGGCCGGTGTGAGGTCAAACAATCCGAGGGGCAGGCCACTCACCCGAACTCAGGAGAGTACCGCTTCACCCTCCAAGGCTCAGTGGTCAAGCTTCCCGTCGGAGCCGGACCCGTCAAGGTCAACGACGTCATCACCATGACCCACACGGAATTCAACCCGGCGCTCGCCGGGACCGTCTACCGGGTGGTCGAGCTGTCCAAGCAATCGGCGGCAAGCGCTCAACGTGTCCGCGTCGAGGAGGTAACCGGATGATCATTGACACACCGGGCCTCGACCCACTCGTCGCCGACATGGAGTCGGCCGCCGACCAGCTCCGGAAGGAAGTCGGCCAGGTCGTCGCGAAGGGCGGCCTGAACATCAAGCAGGAAATCAAAAACGACTTCCGCCAATCGGATTCTTTCGGCAGTACCAAGCCCGGCGGCGTGATCCAGAACGTCAGGTACAACCGCCGGGACACAGTCAATAGCGCGGAAGCGGAAATCGCTCCCTTCATCGAGGACGACGGCACCGGCGGCCTGACCGGCGTGGCCATCTACGGGGGCTCACGAGGAGGCGGTGGAACCGTCGCCGACCCCATCATCGCCCTGCAAGCCGAAGGGCCCCGCTTCACCGCGGCCCTCGAAGCGCTCGCGGGGATGGTCCTGGATGAGTAAGGCACACTACGACGCCTTCGAGGCCATGCTCCCTGACACGCTGAACATCTTCCGGGGCTCGGCGCCCAGCAAGCCTGTCGAGGCCGACTACCCGTATGTGGTGCTCGGCGGGAACGCGGGGGCCGACTATTCGGAGTCGGCCACCGGCAAACCTGACGCGATCGATCTGCGTTTCAAACTGACCTACGCGGGACTCAGCTTCGACCAGCTCCTCGTGGCCATCGAGCAGGTCCGCGCCGCCTTTCGGGGAAAGCGCCTGGTCGTACCCGGATGGTCTTCTGCGCCCTTCCGCCATGAACCTCTGGTCGACATCAGAACCGACCGCGACATCACCGTCCCCGGCCTCTCCATCAACCCCGTGTACGCGGTGGACGAGCTGGCCGTCTTCAGCACGCGCTGACTCCACAAAACCCAGCCAGAGGCCCTACACCGGGCCGCCCGAATCAGAGGAGGCCCATCGTGGCAACCAGACCCAAGGCCCCGGCGTCGGCCCCCGAACCGGATCCCTCGGATGCTCCCGAATCGGAACAGTCAGAGGCGCCTGCACCGGCGCGTGTCTATGACTCCAACAAACGCGTCACCGCATATGACCGGGTGACGGGCGAGAAGCTGCCCTACAAGGTGCCCGAAACGCACCTGGACGGCAGGTTCACCAACCTCAAAGAAACCCCCTCATCGAAAGCAGGTAAATGACCATGGTCGCTCCCGGTCCCAAGATGCTCAACACCGCTAACCGGGGACTCTTCTGGGTCCCCTCCATCGCCAACATCAAGGCACCTACCGTCGCCGAAATCGCAGCCGGCAAGAATATCACTTGCCTGATCACGGCCGCGAACTACAACTTCGGGATCACCGGCAACGCCTCGATCACGGACCCGGCCGCGTGCGACAAGATCGACGCCACTTCCCCCGGCATCGCCACCGTCGTCGCGGAGGTGGACTTCTTCCGCTTCAAGAACACTGTCGACGACGTCGGCTGGACCACGTTCAACGGCAAGAACATCTACGGCTTCCTGGTGCAACGCATCGGGCAGATCGAAGACGACGAAGACCAGGAAATCGTTCCGGTGGCCGCCGGCGACGAGCTGCAGGTCGCGGCAGTGCTGACGCACGACCAGCAGATCCTGTCCCCGTCAACGGCCGGCTACGAGAAGTTCAAGCAGGTCTTCTCCCCGCAGAAGTACGAGCAGCGCGCCGTCGCGTCCTAACAGACTGCCGGCCGGGTGGTTTTCCAAGGTTCCACCCGGCCGGCGTTCCACCCCAAAAACCTTGCCCCGCACATCGAAAAACCTTGGAGGTTTTCCCATGACCGCACGACGCATCAACCTGGACGTTCCCAACCTGCCAGATCCCCGGCTCATCGCATGGTTCGAGGCCAACGGCATCGACCCCGGCCAGGTACCCGCCGCGCAGGAAGTCCTGATCGACGGCGACCAGCTCACCTACGTGGAGTTCTACCGAGACCCTACGGGGGCCAAGATCCTCGACGAGGACGGCGGCGACCCGCACTACCGCAAGGTGCTTCGCACCGTGACGCTCACGTCCGCCCCCGAAAACTTTGGCCTCTAGGAGACTGAAATGACTGAAACACCCGGCACCGACGACTTCAACCTCGATAACTGGCTCGATGGCATCCAGCGCACGGAACGTTCCGTGACGCTTTACGCCCGCCCGGATCTCCTGGCGGACATCGACGAGCTGGAGGCCCAGCTGCGCACCGCGGCGGAGGTCCACGAAGAGGACCGCTCGCTGAGCGACGACGGCGGCGCGAAAATCCAGCAGCGACTCGACGCGCTCTACATCGACCTGGACGCGTCCAAACGCATTTTCCGGGTGAGCTTCCTCGATGACGAGGAGCAACAGGCCATCGAGGTGGCGGTGAAGGCCGAGTTGAAGGACGAGGCAGACAAGGCCGCGGCCGAGGCGCGGAAAGAGGCCAAGGAGAAGTGCAAGCGGCTGGAAATTACCCAGCCCAATGACATCAATTCGCTGGCCCGGACGATGGCGAACACCGCTGCGGAAAAGATCTTTGAGCGCGAGGTGTCCATTCGGACCATTGCCGCCGCTGTGGTCTCTCCGAAGCTCACGGTAGGCCAGGTACGCAAGCTGTGCACGAAGGTCGGAGACGCGCAGATCAGGCTTCTTTCCATGGCATATACCCGCGCCTCGAACGAAGCCCCCCAGGTGACCGTCCCAAAATCGTCGAAGCCCTCGCCGACCGACGATGGGCACACGTCCTCCTAGAGGCCCGCTCGGCAAGGGACTGGAAAGTCCCGCAGACCGTCATGCGCGGCCGCCACAACGACGGGAAGTGGACATTCCACGACCGGGTCATGGCCCTGGCTCTCACCGCCTATGAGGACGGGCTGTGCCCCGGCTGCGGGCTTCACTCCTCCGTCACCCGTGGCGACCACAACGTCGGACGCCACGAAGCCGACGACCAGGTCATCTGTGAGGGGTGCGCTCCCTTGGAAGCCCTTCGGGCAGACAAGAACCGGGACGCATTCCCCGGACAGAAGATCATCCTCCGGCAGGCCAAGGACTGGGGCTAGCGGCGCCTGTCCACGACCCGGAACGCCGGTAGCGCCAGACCCAATCCCCTGCTGAATCATTCGGCAAGTCAACCAACAGCGGAGGTACCACATGGCGTCCGAGCGCCAAATAGTTGTCCGCATCCGTGCCGAGATCAGTGACTTCCGCAAGCAGATGAAGGAAGCCTCCAAGGTCACCGAGGAGGTCGGCAAGACCACCCAGGAGACCGCCGCGAAGTCCACAACGGCGCTCGGCCAGATGGTCCAGTCCGCAAACAAGCACGAACGGGCCTGGACGTCCTCCGGGGCGGCCCTGCTCGGATTTGGGGCAGCCGTCTCGGTCGGCGTCGGCCTGGCCATCAAGTCGTACATGGACTTCGACAAGGCCATGTCAGAGGTCAAAGCGGCGACGCACGCCTCTGCGGCGGACATGGGCCTGCTGCGGGAGTCCGCGATCAAAGCCGGCGCCGATACCTCGTTCTCGGCGAAGGAAGCCGCGGACGCGATCTCGGAGCTGGCGAAGGCCGGCGTCACGACGAAGGACATCCTCGGCGGAGGCCTTGCGGGCGCACTGTCGCTCGCCGCGGCCGGGTCGATGGAAGTCGCCGACGCTGCCGAGCTCGCCGCGACGGCCATGGTGCAGTTCAAGCTCAACGGCGACCAGGTACCCCACGTCGCGGATCTGCTCGCTGCCGGCGCCGGCAAGGCACAGGGTTCGGTGGCAGACCTCGGGATGGCCCTGAAGCAGGGCGGCCTCGTCGCGGCCGCCACTGGTCTGAGTATCGAGGAAACCACCGGCACCCTGGCCGCGTTCGCCTCGGCCGGGCTGCTCGGTTCCGACTCGGGCACTTCCTTCAAGACAATGCTGCAGGCCCTCACCCCGTCCTCGAAAGAGGCGAAGGCTGAGATGGAGCGGCTGGGGATCTCCGCCTACGACGCTAAGGGCGAGTTCATCGGCATGTCCGAGTTCGCGGGGGTCCTCCAGAACTCGATGAAGACGCTCAGCGACGAGGAGCGTGCCGCGTCACAGAAGATCATCTTCGGGGCCGACGCCGTCCGTGCCGCGAATGTCCTCTACGAGGAGGGCGCCCAGGGCATCTCCGACTGGACCGACAAAGTCAACGAGTCCGGCTATGCAGCCGCCACCGCTGCGATCAAGCAGGACAATCTGTCCGGCGACATCGAGAAGGTTGGCGGGTCCCTTGATGCCGTGTTCATCAGGTCCGGGTCCCAGGCGAACGAGGTTCTCCGCGGGCTGGCCCAGGGCGCGGACAAGCTGGTGGACTTCATCGGCCAGATCCCGGCCCCTCTGCTGCAGACAGGGCTCGGGTTGACCGCCGTCACCGGCGGCGCTGCGCTTCTGGGCGGGGCTTTCCTCACCACGTTCCCCAAGATCATTGAAAGCAAGCGGCTCTTCGACGAGCTCCGGGGATCCTCGGACAAGCTCGACAAGGGCCTCGGCAGGGTGTCGAAGGCGGCAGGCGTGGCGGCGGCCGCCGCAGCGGGGCTGGCGGTCATCTCGACAGTCACCAACGCCATGCAGCCGGCAACGACGTCCTTCGAGAAAATCGCGAATGCGATGGTCGGCCTCGACAAGGGGTCAAAGAACATCGACAGGCTGTTCGCGGATGCCGACTTCGGTGGGTACTCCAGCGAGATCAACAGCATTGGTGATGCGGTAAAACGCATGAACAACCTGTCGGGGAATGACCACATTCAGCTCTGGGGCAAGGACGTCTTGAACGTCGGCTCTGGGCTGGACACGATGCGCAAGACCCTCGAAGGCGTCGATTCCACGCTCTCGTCATTCGTCTCTGGTGGCAACCTCGACGCCGCAGGCAGCGGCTTCAAGACGATTGCTGGTGAGGCCGAGAAGCAGGGCGTCACCCTGGAGCAGACGGCCAAGACCTTCCCGAACTACCTCGATGCTCTCCGCAAGCAGGCCACCGCGCTCGGCGTGAATGTGGGCGAGGGCGAGAAGGCCATCTCCAATGAGGAGCTGTACCAGTGGGCTCTGGGCAACACTCCGGAGAAGATCAAGGCCGTCACGACGACGGCCGAGGGGCAGGCCAAAGCCGCCGAGTACCAGGCGAAGATGACCGAAGAGGCAACGAAGAAGCTTGAGGACATGGGCATCGGCGCCGAAGGCACCGTCCTTTCCCTCTCTAAGCTCCTGGATGCCATGTTCGCCACGGGCCTCGCCACGATGTCGGCACGCGATGCGGAAGCCAAGTACCAGGAGAACCTCGACGCGCTCAAGGTAAGCATCGACAAGGTGAAGGCATCGCAGTCCGCAGGGAATCGCGTTCTCGACGCGACCACAGGGTCCTTCGATCTGACGACAATAGCCGGACGTGCTGCGAATGGTGTGTTCGGCGAACTGGAAACGAATGCGCGGAACACCACGAAGGCCATGGCCGACGCCGGTGCCACCCAGCCGGAGCTGCAGGCCAAGCTCGGCGACACGTACAAGTCGCTGTACGACACGGCCTTCGCCTTCGGTGTGGGCAAGGAGAAGGCCGACGATATGGCCCGCGCAGCGCTCGGCATCCCGAAGGACGTGCCGATCAATGTGGCGATCCAGAACTACGCGGACACGATGGCGAAAGCGGCAGGCCTGAAGAAGGGCGTGGAGGACATCGCGCCGTTCAAACTCGTGGAGATCGAGATCCGCCACATCAACACCCAGGTGAAGGGTGGCGGCTATGCCGATGACCCATCGATGACCGCTCTGGACCCGCGCGGCCGGTTTACGGGTGGCGTGGTCGGCTTCGCTGGTGGCGGCAAAGTTCCGGGTGTTCCGCCTATGAACCCTCGCCTGGACAACGTCCGCGCGAGGACCCAGAACGGTACACCGTATGGCATCCGGTCCGGTGAGTGGATCATCAACGAGCCGCAGTCCAAGGCCAATGACAAGTGGTTGCGGGCTGTCAACGATGGTCTGGTCCTGGACAAGGTGTTCGGCGCCGCGTCGTATGAAGCGCCGTCGAAGTCCATGGCCGGCGGCTATGGGAGCGTGCAGGGATTCAGTGGCTACGCCGCAGGGAGCGCTGCAGGCGGAGGTCAGGGATCCTCGGTCACGTTCGCCCCGAACATCTCGGTCAACGGGGCCACGGATACCGGCGCAGTCGTTCAGGAAATCTGGGGCAAGTTCCGATTCGAAGCACAGAAAGCAGGGCTGACAATTGGCGGCTGAACGGATCACCCTGGACGGTCAGACCCTGAACGAGTCCGACCACCTGGGCGACTGGAAAACCAACACCCTCGAGGGCTGGTGGGGGTCCCCGGAACCGAAGGAAGACGACGAGGAACGGGACGGCCAGGACGGCGACCACGACCTCGACGTCTACTACAAGGCCCGGTATGTGACCCTCACCGGCCGGGTGATAGCCAAGAATCACGAGGCCCTGCACAAAGCCATGGCCCGGTTCTCCGGCCTCCTGCGCCAGCGCTCAACGCTGCAGATCGAGGGCCATGGCCCGACGCTATGGCTGCCCGTGAAGCGGTCCTCCGCCCTGGACATCGTCCCGACCACGGACACCTTCGCGCACTGGCAGGTCCGGGTAAAAGCCGTGGACCCCCGGAAGCTCGGAGAGCGCCGCCGGCCAGCGCTCGCGCCGGGCACCCCGGCGCAGGTCTTCCACCGCGGCAACTACGACGCCTCCCCCGTCGTGCAGCTCAACGGCCCTCTCACGGGCGGCTTCACGATCAACCACCCGGGCGGGCAGTATTCGGCGCTCGCGGAACTCGGGGTCGGGTCCTGGCTCCGGGTCGATTTCAACACGGGCCGTCTGCAGCTCAACGGCAACGACCGCTCGGACCTCATCACAAAATCCGAGGTCTGCAGCGTCCCGCCGGGGCCGGCCGTGCAGTTCACCATCACGAATGGCTCCGGCTACGTCGAAATCTTCGACAGCCACATCTAGGGAAGGGCCGCTATGGGTTGGGTCGTCTGGTCAGTGGACACCGAGACAGGGGCAAGGGAGGGAATCGTCCCCCTCAAAGAGGGGACATGGGCCTGCCCGCTCGACGCGTCCGGGCTGGGGCAAGGGTCGTTCTTCGTCGGCGATCGGGATTCTTTCGGGATGCCGGGCGACTTCATGACCACACCGGTGCTCCGGACCCTCGTCTTCGAGTACGACGGGTTCCCCATGTACGCCGGAATCATCTGGATTCGCAAGTACGACTTTGACGCCTCGACCGTGCACTTGACCTATGCTGATCCGAACTCGATCCTGGGGAAGCGACTCGTCGCGCCGTACTCTTCAGCGGGCATGCAGGCGGCCCCGCCCCTGGAGTACGGGCCGCTGTCCCTAGAGACGCAGGTGAAGCGGGCCGTGCAGGCCGCCACCGCCGGGGACATGTTCGAGCTCCCGATCGTGCTGCCGGCTGATATGGCCGGGGTCCACTCCCGCACCTATTACGGCTATCACATGATGAAGGCCTCCGACGTCATCCAGGACCTGAAGGAACAGCCCTACGGTCCCGACGTCATATTCACCCCCCGCTGGAAGCCTGGAAACCCGAACCTCTTCGAGTGGGTCCTGAACATCGGTGTCCCAGTCCCCGGGCTGCTGGTCTTCCATGTCGGAGTGAAGAAGTCCGGTATCTCCAAACTGACCGTAACCGAAGACGCGAACGAACTCGCGAACCACGTTATCGCCACCGGCGAAGGCACGGAGGCCGCCATGCTCGTAAAGTCCGCGATCCACGGCGCATCCGAATACCCCGCCCTGGTCAAGACGATCTCGTTCCCGCAGGAGAAAGACGAGACCGTACTGCAGGCGCTCGCCGACGCCGAGCTCGCGCTCAACAAAAAACCGGTAGAGCAGTGGGCTTTCAACATCCAGGCCGGCGCCGAACATAAGCTCTCGGAGCTGCGGCCCGGACTCGGCGTCCGGGTCCATGTCCAAAAAAACGCCTGGCTCGGCAACGGCACCCGGAACCTCCGCCTCATCGGAGTCTCCGGCTCGCTCAAGCCTGAAGTCACACTACAATTCCAGCCGATGGAGGCGTAATGGCCAAGATCAGGGACCTGACGCAGGGCACCCTAGGGCAAGCCGCCAGGCAGGCCCACCGGGATCGGTACGCAACCCCGATGAACGGCGCCTCCATCGGCCGCGGCGGGCTCCGCGTGTACGGCGGCGGTGTGATCACCATCGAGAACGGTGGTCTCAAGGTCACCGGCACAGCGGAAATCATCGGGCGGCTGATAGCTTCCGGGATTATCGATTTCACCGGAGACGTGACCGTGTCCGGGCCCATGGACGTCAGCGGCATCCTGACCGTTACAAACAACCTCATCATTGCCTCTGGCGGGAAGATCACCGCGGGAAGCATCGAACTAAACCCCGACGGATCGGCGAAGTTCGGCAGCCTCACTATCAGCCCGGCGGGGAAGATCACTTCCGGCTCGGCGGAGATCAACCCCGACGGATCGGTGAAGTTCGGGGCTCTCACGATCGACACCGCGGGCAAGGTCACCGCGGGCGGCGTGAGCTTGGACCCGAACTATTTCGACGGCAGCGTCCGGTTCTCGAATGGGACCTATCTGGCGGCGACGCCAAACGGGGCGCAGCTGGTCAAGGCCGGAGGCGGAGCGGTCACGGTCTCGGCGGCGCAGGCGGATATGGGCGCCGGCGCTTACGCCGTGATCGTCAACGGCAACGGCGTATCAATGCTGGGTCTGCCGACGACGCCGAATAAGCCGAACCTCTACATGGACCCCGTGACAAAAGTCCTCAAGGTCTCGACGGCGGTCTTCTAGCGGGGCGGGCACACCGTGAGGCGGGCAGCTTCGCCGGCCTCGGCCAGCTTGCCCCCAGCGGACTTCCGCAGGTCTTCCGTGGTGAACCCGCCGTCGTAATGCTGGCAGAGTTCGGGCGCCATCGCGGCGATGTCTGTGGCCGGCATCTTGGCGTAGTCCGTGCCAGATTCCTGGATTTCCTTGACGAACGCCCGCACCTTGGCGTCTTCACTGACTGTAATCGGTTGCACCTCGCCACGGTTGGTCGAAGCCTGTGACGGCGGCGTCTGTGCAGTGTCCGCCGCGGCCGGTGCGGAGCAGCCGGTGAGTGCGAGCAGAGCAACGAGTACGAGTCCCCCAGTTTTTCCCATGCGCTGAGTGTAGCGATGCGGACCGCAGATTAATACATCAAGGCCCCATGAGGGCCTTTTTTCATGCCAGGAGGCATCAAATGGCACTCGCCACCGTTACCGGCAACCTCGAAACGATCATCGGCGCGAGTATGGGGAACCTGTCCGCTGAGCTGATCTTTGAGATTGAAGACCAGCTCGTGGTAGCCGGCTCCGGGACTCTCATCCCGTGGGAGCCAGCGAAAGTCCTAGCCGAGCCTAACGGGGACTTCAGAGTGGACCTGCAGGAGTCCCTCGGGACGAGTCCGTTCGTGCCGTACAAGCTGACAGTGAAGTGGATCTCCAGCACCGGGCTGCCGATGACGGCCACACCCGATGAGCGGATCGTCGTCAAGCCTGGCGGCGGCCCAATTGGCAACATGTTCGCCGACGTCACACCCAACCGCATCCTCATGAAGGGTGAGCCCGGGGACGCCTCCCCGTACAGCATCGTGCAGGCCCTGGCAGCATCCTCCGGTCAAGCGCTCATCGTCAACCCGACGTCCAATTCTGCTCCCCGGGCACCCACCCCTGCCTGGACCGCCTACTACGGAGCTGGCGGCGGCGGCTTCCTCACGTTCGTTACGGACGTCACGGCCCCGTCGAAGGCGGGCTACGTCCGCATGACCTGGAACAACGACGCGACTGCGGCGTCGGCGAACCTCAAGTTGCCGCTCGGTGTCGCCACCCCCGGGAAGATGTGGGCCGGGATCGTCTCTGTGCGGTCTTCGGTGGCCACGGTGATGGGTGCCACCATCTACTTCTACGATGCTGGTGGAGCCCAGATCGGGGCCACGTACTACAACCGGTTGATCCGCATCCCGGCAGGGCTGACCGCGTGGACCGACCTCGAGGTCAACGGCGTGCGGGCCCCGGCTGGCACGGCCACCGTCCGCATCGGCGCGGCCATGAACAGCACGCTGAGCACTGTGCCCCTGGCGGGCCACATCGTCGAGGTCAGCGCCGGTATGCCGATGGAATCCAACATCGTGCATAAGTGGCACGACGGTGACAGCATGAATGCCTACTGGACCGGGCTGGAGAACCTTTCGCCGTCCGTCAAGGTGGACACCGAGCTGGAGTTCGCGGCACCATTCACCAACGCTCCCGCAGCGGCGGGTGTGCGGGCTGGACGCTACTCCACGGCGTACCGGCTCTACCTCCCGGAGGGTGCCGACATCGGCCCCATGCGGCGGCGGATCGCGGGCGCTCTGGCCGGCAAGTACACCTACCGGGCAGCCGGCATGGGACACAGCATGATCGCCGGTCAGGGTGGCACTCCGGGCGTCATCGACGACATGCGTCTGCTGCAGCTTCGAGCGGCTCAGGCGGGCCAGTCGACCCCCGGCATGGTGACGGCTTGGAACAACACCACTCCGGACGCCCGCATCACCAAGGATGCTGAGTGGTTCATCACGGGCGGGCCCCGCAGCAACATGCAGCTGCACCTGAGCTGCGCCACTGCCGGCAAGTCCTTCACGGTGGCGTTCGATCACGCCGCCACGGTGGTGGACATCTACACCTTCGGCAACGGTTCGGCGGTCAGCTACAGCATCGACAACGGAACCCCGGTCACCATTACCCCGTCCGGTGCTTCGGCCATCCAGGTCACCACTGTTACGGGTCTGGCGAACACCACCCACACGGTGAAGATCACCAGCCTCAGCGCCACCACGGCGTACATCCTCGGCATCAGCCTGCGGAACGCCACCGGGCTGGAAATAGGCAACTTCGGTTACAGCGGTTCGATCGCCAACGACTGGATCCCCACAGGCTCCGGCACGGGGGCGAGCTTCTACAACGGGTACAGCGACATCGTGCACGGCTGGAAGGCCGACGGCGTCATCATCCAGCTCGGCGCCAACGAGATCATCTGGTCCACCGGCTCGGCCTCGCTGGTGACCAACCTCGGGCTGATCCTCGCCAACCTGCGGGTGTACGGCAAGGACGTGCTGCTGGTGGTGGATCCTCCGGTCTACTCCGATACCCGCACCACATGGTTCAGCGATTTCTGCCCCAAGTTGTACGACGTTGCGGACGCGTACCAGGTGCCCCTGCTGGACCTGTCGGCGCACTGGATCAACCGGGGCATTGGGTCGGCCCGGGGGCTTTACTTCGACCAGTGGCACCCCAACCCCGAAGGCTACTTCGACCTGCACAGCGTCTTCGCCAAGGCGCTGCTGCCCTAACACCCACCGGAGGCGCCCCACCAAAGGGCTCCTCCTCCTACCCCCAGGAGGACCATGTCGCTGCCCAGCAACGTCAGCACCGGGAAGGTCACCGGACAGTTCGTCATCGCCGTGGGCGATGGCCCCGACCCCGAGAACCCCACCGTCACCTACCCGGTACAGGGCACGGTCGACTTCCAAGCGTCCGTGGACTACTGGCCTGACCCCACCGCCACGGCCCCCGTCACGATCCTGTCGGAGATCGTCGTCGGCATCCTGGACGGATCGGGCCGGCTCTGCACGCCGGATCCGGGCGACACGTCAGTCGCCACGGTCCCCTGGGTGAAGCTCATCGCCACCGACGACCCGGACCTCATGGCCCTGAACTGGACGTGGAAGGTCACCTACAAGTTCCTGCCCCGCGGCGGCCGCCCCGTGTCGCAGATCCCATCGCACAGCTTGGCGGTTCCTTCTAATTCCGTGATCGACCTCGCGTCCGTGGTCAAGGTGCCCAGCTCCCCGGGCGTCGGCATCGACCAGGTGACGATCATCGCGGCGCAGGCCTTCGCCTCCGCCAATGCGGCGGCAGGCAGCGCAACAGCGGCAGCTAATTCCGCGACAGCCGCGGCGGGCAGCGTCACGGCGGCGAACACCTACACCGACCAGCAAGTGGCACTCCGGGCGCTGCAGGCGCACACACACTTGTGGGCGGACCTGACCAACAAGCCGACCACCTTCGCCCCGATCGTCGGCGCCACCGCCACAACCGCCAAAGCCGGTAACTGGTTCCCGGCATGGACCGAAGTGACGGCCAAACCCGCCACCTTCGCCCCGGCAGCACACACGCACCCGCTCAGTGACGTTACGGTCACGGAAATCCCGGACGCCGCCGACCTGGACACCTACGTAACCTCAGGCTACTACTCCCAAAGCCAGGTGGCAGATGCGGTATCCGGGCTGAACTATCCTCTGCCTCAGGCGGGGCTGCTGGAGGTCGTCACCTTCGGCGTGTTCACCTTCCAGTGGTACACCGGCTACGCCACCCAATACCGGAAATTCTGGCGCACCAAGTACTCCACCTTCCCCTTCAACGCATGGCAGGAAGTCGCCCCGGTAAACCACACCCACGCGGCGGCGACTGCCTCAGTGGCGGGCTTCCTGAGCACCACCGACAAGGCGAAGCTGGATAAGAACAGTTACGCCGGCGCAGCGGGCACGGTGGCGGTTGGCATCATCGCTGCCGGGGCCTCGACCTCGATCACAATCACCTACCCTGCTAGCCGGTTCAGTGTCGCGCCGATCCTGAACGTCAACAGCGGGGACGGCCGGGTCACCGTCGGGGCGATCACCGCCAACAGCGCAACCAGCGCCACCGTCACGCTCAACAACTACACCGCCGCAGCGTCCGTCGCAGCCACCGCGCAATGGCAAGCCCGGCAGATGACCAGCACGACGGCCGCCGGATGACCCCGGCCCACGAACTAAGGAGAAAATCCATGCGACATGCCCTGCTGAAACTCTGGCTCCGAGTTCAGGAACCCCGGGCGCTGTCAGCGATTTACTTCTTCGCCTACCTGGCCGTAACCGTACTCGGCCTGGCAGTCATGTCCGACCCGCCCCGTACGATCCAAGGCACCCTCGGGCAGACGCTCGTGGCGTGTTGGGCCGGGATGCTCGTGGTCGGCGGCGGCATCGGCGCGTGCACCGTACTACAAGGCGTCTGGTGGCTCGAACGGGCCGGGGCGATCCTCTGCATGTTCGCGATGGGCATCTACGGCACCGCTTACTGGGGAATCCCCATCAGCCAAGTCAGCCTCCGTGTCGCCTCAATCTGCTTCGTCGTCTTCGCCATCCTCGCGTTCGCGGCCCGCCTGGTGAAAACCCGGCATTACGCCTACGACCCCGAAAAGTAGGTAACAGATGGACGGAACACAGATCCTCGTCGCGGTCCTCGGCGTCGTAGGCAGCAGTGGGTTCCTCGTCGCGCTCGTGAACGGCGTCGTGAAGGTTGCCAACGGCACTGCCGGGCGCGAGAGGATCCGCAACATCAGCATGAAAGAGCAGCGTAACGAGGCGTGGGCCGACGCCGAACGGGAACGGGACCGCGCCGACCTCGAAGCCCACAACCGGCGCCTGACGGAAGAATACGCCTCGGAGCTGCGCCGCGACTGCACCGAGCACGGCATGAGCGGCCGGGAACTCCGGCCCTGGCCGAAGCTCAAGAAACCCCCACCAGACAAGCAGGAGCAGCCATGATCGCCATCACCACGGCCCTCACCAACTGGATACCCCAGGTGGTCAGCCGGTACCTCAACGAGGACTGGAACCCGACGAACCAGGGCTTCGGCGCGCAGTGCTGGGACGTCCCGGCGAACTGGTCCAAGTACCTCGGCCTGCCCGTGATCAGCACGAACGGCAAGGGCCGCTGGCCGGGCTGGGCCGGGAACATGGTGGACGCCTTCCCACAGAGCCCGGCGATCGCAGCCGCGTACGAGCTGCTGCCACCGAGCGCCACTGTTCTCGGTGGGGACATCCTCGTCTGGGACGACAGCAACAAAGCGGTCTACCCCAAGACCCACGTCGCGGTGGCCGTCCGGGACCTGGGCGCCATGCTGCTGTGCATCAGCCAGAACAGCTCCGCCTCGCTGCCGGGTAACCCGTACCCGCAGTGGACCACCGGCCCCACCATCCTCCAGCACCTCCCCCGCAAGGGACTGCTCGGCATCATCCGCCCCCGCACCGGCATCAACCCACAAAGCACAACTACATCCGAGGAGGATGACGTGAGCGCACAAGAAGTACTCTCCTGGCCCATCGAACGCACGGATGGACAGAAGTCCACCGTTGCCGTCGAGCTCGCCAAGATCGGCCCGGACCTGGGCAAACTGGATACCGTCATTGCCATTCTGTCGGCCATGGCCCCGGAGGTCACCGAGTCCATGCTGAACGACCGCAAGCAAGTCCACAGCCTCGAAGACGTCCGGGCGGCCATCTCCCAGCTTGACGCCCCAACGATCGTCTCGGCGGTGCCGGCCGACCTCGTGAAAAAGGTTCTTGACGGGCTCGCGGAAAGGTTGGCCACGTAATGAACCTTTTGACCTCCATCCTCCGCACACTGGTCCCGTCCCTGTGGGGCAGCTTCATCACCTGGCTGATTCTGCTGCTGCCCGCCCTTGCTCCGCTGCAGGACCAGCTCCTCGGGCTGGCCAACGTCCTGCTGCCCATAATCACCGCGGTGATCGTGGGCGCCTGGTACGCCTTCTGGCGGTGGCTGGAACCGCGGCTGCCTGACTGGCTGATCCGGGCCGTCCTCGGCTCCGCAAAAGCCCCCACCTACTTGGGTAAGCACACCGCCGGACTCGTCACCGTCATTCCCGGGAACATCACCATCACCAATGCTGGCGAGATGGTCCCCGACGGCGATCTGCGAGCCCGTATGGAACGGGTGGCACGGCAAACCCCTCGCGCCTAAGCCCCAAACAAGCTGCCCCCATCTTCCTTCGGGAAGGTGGGGGCCGTTTGTCCTTATGGGTGTGTCCCGCACATTTCGCTGGGGCGAGATACAGCACCTACGTCTTTATCCGAACAACCTGCGGACGTTTGATGAAACGTCGAGGGGCTCCACCGCAGATTCATCGCCCTCTTGCTCGATGCCGGGGATCCATTCTCTCAGAAAGTCCGGACGCATCCCCAGATCATTGGCAGCCCTCATGTACGGCGACCTCCCGTACTTGGCGACCAGGGCCTGTCGAAGAAGCAATGGTTTCTCATTCCCTACATGGACAGGTTCCGATTTCCTCCAACCCTTGTACGACATCTGAACCATTAGCGATTTCCGCCGCGCTTCAGATAGGTTACCCAGCGAATAGCCGCGGCTGATCAGGGCAGCAATGGAAAGACCCCATTGAGCCTTGAGCGCCAGGTATCCATTGAGTGACAGCTCATCTTGGATCGATTCCTTGGCTGCCACATCGGGGAAGAGGAGTGCGCCCGCAAATCGATGCGCTTCACGCTCCTTGATCTTGTCGAGCACCCACGGCCGGCGGGAGTGAAGGACCAAATGCCCTAGTTCGTGGGCCTTCGTGAAGCGATCGCGGTCGCCCGGCTGGCCCGGAATGTAACCGATGACAGGCCGCTGCGATTCCGGGTTCGGCCGAGATATTCCATCATGCCCCGACATGAGGTTCGACGGGTCTCCATCTTCGACTAAGGGAACAGTCGCAATTCCCTGGCGTTCCATGGCCCGGGTAAGATTCCGGACCGGGTCCCCGGCCTCTAGTCTCAGAGCTCGGCGAGTGGCATCTGCAAAGTACTCGATGTCGTCCCCGCTCAGGTCATCTTCAGCTAGTGGCAGGCTCGGCACCGCGAAATCGAGGGCATCACCCAGGGCTGAGCTGATACGTTCAGCCTCGCCAAAGCGAGCGATAGCGGCGTCCCTACTCGCCGCTGAAGAAGAGGCCAGCTTGCGGAAGGTCGGGGCAAATCTCGGATCAGCAGGTTCCATATCAAAATAAGACATTGGCATTCGGGTGGCTGAGGACAGCACGGTCACAGCCGCGTCCGTTACAGAGCGCTCTCCCTTCTCCATCAAGGAGATTTGGGATTGACTGATGCCCGAAACGGAGGCGAGTTCCGTTTGATTAATGCCAAGAAGGTGTCGCAGAGTGGTAATGCGCTTACCCCGCGTGGCCGCTTGCATCGTTGTCGTTCTCCTCATTTGCAATGTGAATATTGAGCAGGTCTTCGTTGTCGTCGTCTTCTACGTCGAAGGCCAGGCTCTCAAAGGTGGACTGGGCAGGGGCCAGTTCCAGGCACAGGTCGATCGGCGTCTTCGAGCCGTACTTGACTGCCCCCACGGGACGCACTGCTCGGATCTCGAAGGTCCCGTCCCCGTTCTCGTGCCAAAGCCCCAGCATCTGGTGTGCACGCTTACCGAAAAGGGCATCGTCACCGACGTCTTCAATCAGAGAATTCGACCAATACATCCTACGCGCCCGATTGTGCCCGGCACCTGGCACTGAACGGACGGGCGGCTTACCATCCTTCAACATCCTGACGATGATGTCCCCTGCCCCGTTGACCAGCATCAGCTGTCCGTTTAGAGCCAGGTTCCCGCGAACGTCCCAATCCCCCAGATCCGACGCATCGAGTGCGTCCCGAACTGCCGCCCGCATATTGGCGGACCGGAGCCACCCGTGCTCATGAGTCCGCAGATTCGCGGGAAGATAGTTGTCGATCAGTTCGGCGCTTCCGGCGAAGGCCTCGTGAAGTGGTTCCACGAGCCCCACGAACTCACTATGGATGTAATGCACCGCTGGTTCGATTGATGTCATATCCGGCCCCTTTCTCGGTTCCTGCAATAATATTGCACCTAAAGCTAACAGGGTTGTCGTTGCTCCGCAACGCAGCACCTGCAACGTTCGAGCAGCACTGAACTGCACAGAAGTGAGGCCGCGTTTTGTTGGGTTGCATGACAGGGGATTACACTTGGTGCGCCGGGCCCCAGTAGCTCAGGGGATAGAGCAGAGGCTTTCTAATCCTCCGGTCGGGGGTTCGATTCCCTCCTGGGGCACAGGGTCGCCCCCTAGGAGCGTTCAGCTCCTAGGGGGCGCTTTTTTCTTGCCTTTTCGGCTTTGGCTTCTTCCCTGGCCGTCTCACGATTCACTGCCGCAACGGACTTGAACCGCAGGTGAATTTCGTATTCCCGAGGGTGGACCATGTTGAGAAGGAGATTGAGCGCAGCCCGGCTGTCAGCGAGGGTCGGGTACGTCCGGCACGCTTCTTCAGCAGTTGGCTTGCGACCATCCATTATTGAGTCCACGCCTTCACGGAATTCCAACATTGTGTTTAGGACTACCACGGAGTAGCTGGCGACCCGCTGGTCCGCCGCTCCAGCCACCATCATCCCGGCAGCGTGCGCTGCCCTCTGGTTGAGCGTGATCGATTCACTGCTCGAGTTGCGTTGCTCCTGGTTCATTTTGGGGAACAGGTCGACTACCTGGCCAAGCCGGTCCACGAAGAGATATCCGGCCGCAACGAATGTCATTACGTCCTTGCGCGTCTGGGCCACGCGGGCGGATCGTTCCTTGAAGACTTGGGCTATGGTCTGGATCATTCCGCCAATCACGACTCCGCTCAGTCCAATGATGGCGGGCGTGTAGTCCGGGGCTGGGGCGGCGGCCTGTTCGGCAGCGGAGATGAGATTCTGCAACATGGTCTCAGGGTAACGGCCCGCCACGCGCTGACCGTGCTAGGCCGCCGTCGCCAGGCGCCGGCGGCCGGACCGGTCAGGTAGTGTGATGGCCGGCAGCTGATCGAAGCCGTGCCGGATCCCTTCGGGCCGAAGCTTGAGATAGATTGTCGTGGTGTCCATGTTCGAGTGCCGCATGCTCCGCTGGACGACGAAGTCGCTGACGCCGGCCTCGTGCATCTCGGTGGCCAGGGCGGCTCGTAGGTCGTGGGGGCGGTGCTTGAGTCCAGCCCGCTTGATCGCTTCCCCGATGATGCCTGACACGGAGTTGCCCGTGATGTGTCCCTCGCCCGCGGCGTACATTCGGTTGGCTGTCCGGTTCGGGAACCAGTACCCGGTCCGGGGCATGTCCAGGAACAGGGGCCACGCGGCCAGCGGGACGGGCAGCGTCGCGTCCTTACGCCCCTTCCCGACCGTGGATAGCGTCCGGGTCTCCCAGTCCACGTCAGAGCCGTTCACGGCCGCGATCTCCGATACCCGCAGGCCGAGGTAGTAGTGCAGCGCGACCATAGCCCGGGTCTTCCGGTAGATCCCACCCGACAGCAGTGTGTTGATCTCCGCGATCGTGAACGGATTGGGCTCACGCTTCCTCGTGGCCACCCTGGGCAACCGGTACGCCGGGTTGTCGGCGCGCAGCTGCTCGTCCTGCAACCAAGCGAAGAACGTATGAAGCCCCGAGCGGCGATGCACACGCGTCGAATTGGACCAGTTCTGAGCAGCCGTCCACACGATCAGCTCTTTCCTGGTCACCGTACCGAGATCTCCGACGCCGCGCGCCAGTTGCCGGATGAAGATCAGGCGCTCGCGGATGGTCTTCTCGGTAAGGTCGGCGGCTTTCATGCAGGCTGTCCAGTATTCGAGCGTGTCGTGCGTGTTCAATTGTTCCCCCGGGATAGTGTTTGCGGTCGCTACGTGTTTTACACGGTTCCGGCCGGGTTTTCCTCTCTATATTCTGGAAGGTTTGCAGGCCTTGGGCCTGCTCTGCAGGCCACCTGACCTGCGGTTTTACTGATACCGCAGAGGGAGCAGAGGGAGTTGGGAGGTGAGACTTCTGCCTGATAGCCCGGCCAAAAACACATGGGTGTGTTGATGGCAGGGCATTTCAGACAGAAATCAGAACTTCTGGACACCGCGTCGGTCACGTCGGTCGTCGGTCGGATCGTCATCTGGCCCACGGCATTACTCGTGGGCAGTGGCGGCATCCTCCACCAGGAACAGTGGAGGGCGGTATGTGTGCAGATCTGGCGACCCGGCTGGGTCCACTGTAGGCGCTGGCACTTCTTCGATTCCACGGGATTGCTCTTCCGGGTGAACACCCTGCCTGCACACGCGACATTGGAACTGGCTCTAACCCAGTAATCAGCCCATGGAGTCGCGGGCTTAGCGTGTTGTGTGGCTGCTGCCAGGCGGGGTAGCCGTACCGCCTCGGTATGCAGGCAGCACAGCTTTTTGGGTATGGAAAAGGCGGGCAGCAGAAGATAGACTGATGCCGCAGCCAGAGTTCCGTAGCCGGGAGCTGGTTGCCATAGCCGGCCGGATGTTCAAGCATCCGGCCGGCATTTACTTTTAAGTTCGTGTGGGTTTAAGCGGCGGCCTCGATGACCGGCTCAACCGAAGGGAGCCAGAGGACGAGGAACGGGCCCAGGTGGAAGCGGTGCACAACCTCGTCAGAGGAGAGCACGCTGAACATTCCGTCCTGGGCAAGGAACCAGAAGTCCATACCGCCGCTGTCGCCCGGGCGTTTTTGCATGGAAAGTAATCGGTCGTCCTCGCGGGGGCTGAGCCCCTGCGGGTCGGCAAGGAGTACGGAGTGAGCTGGCAGCGCGTCGAGCTCGTCCTCAGTCGTGAGGAGATCGCCGACGGAGGCTCGCGTCATTGCGGCGCTCACGCGGCGATCTCCAAGGGGGCATCTTCAAAGGGGCGGAAGGGGCGAAGCGTCAGGACATTGCCAGCTGAAACGCCAACCTTGTAATCCGCCGGTCGGGGGTTCGATTCCCTCCTGGGGCACTCAAAAGAGGCTCTGACCTGCATGACGCAGGTCAGGGCCTCTTCCCATGTCGGCACCCTAGATCCATTTGTTGTGTTTGAACGTCCAAAACAGCACCAGGCCCATCCCCATCATCAGGCCCAGGGCCATCGGGTAGCCGAAAACCCAGTCAAGTTCAGGCATGGTCCGGAAGTTCATTCCGTATATGGTGCCGATGAGGGTCGGAGCGAACAAGATCGCAGCCCACGAGGAAATCCTCTTGACCTGTTCGTTCTGGGCGAAGCTCGATTCGGTCAGCAACCGCATTTCGTCGTTCTGGCGCTGCGCCACGAGGGCTGCATTGACCGCCAGCGCATTCTGCAACAACGCCCGGAAAGCCGTGATCCGGTCGCTCAGCCGCAGGGCATGGTCCAGGACATCCCGGAAGTGGTCCTGCAGCTCCGGGCCGGGCTGGCGGTCCTTCGACTCCCCCATCAAAGACTGCAGGATTGCGGTCAGCGGCGCCGTGGCCCGCTGGAACGTGATGACCTGCCGTGAGAGCTCGTAGATCCTGCGCGACACGCCCGGATCAGCCGCAAACAGATCGTCCTCTATTTCGTCGATGTCGTTCTCCAGTCCGGCGGCGACCGGCTCGTACTCGTCGACCACCTGATCAAGGATCGCGTAGAGGACCGCGTCAGGTCCCAGAGCCAGGAATTCCGGATCGGCTTCCATCCGGCGTCGAACCCGGGCCAGGTCCGGAGACTCGGCCCGGCGGACGGTGACAACGAAGTCCGCCCCGGTGAAGACATGGATCTCGCCGAACTCGACTTTTTCCAAGTCGTCGAGATAGCGGGCCGGCCGCAGCACCAGGAACAGCGTCTCGCCGTAGTGTTCGAGCTTCGCGCGCTGGTGGCCGGCGAGCGCATCCTCCACGGCCAGATGGTTGAGGTCAAATTCTTCGGCAACCGAACGGAGTTCCTCCGCTTCCGGCCGGTAGAGCCCGATCCAGGCCATGCCCTGGCGCTGCCGCAGGACGAAGTACGTCTCGTCCAGGCCTCCCGGGTCGGCAGTCCGGTGGCCGTCCACGTACACGGCGTTATCCACGATGGTCACGGCCGCGCCTCCTTCGCCGGAATTCCCTTGGCTGCGACGCTATACCGTCGGATCCCGGGTGCCAACAGCCACGGACTCGTCTTCCGGCGCACACTGCCCCGGACTAATATTCGGCTTAGGCCGATCGGCCGATATCCTTCCACCATGGAGGCGAAGATGTTGGGCGAAACCAGTGTGCACACCACCCCGCCCGCGCTGGATCTGGAGCGGGCAAAGAAGTGGTATCAGGAGAAGCTGGGCCTGACCCCGGCCGAGGAAAACACAGCCGGCATCCGATACGAGGCCGGCCGAGGGACATCATTCTTTGGCTATCCCACCCCCAACACGAGCCGCGGCGGCCACACCCAGATGGGATTCCGGGCGGCGGACCTGACCGCGGAGATGACGGCACTCCGCGGCACCGGCGTCGCGTTCGAGGACTACGACCTGCCGGGGTTCAAGACCGTGGACGGAGTCGCCGAAGTGGACGGCCAGCGTGCCTCGTTCTTCAAGGACAGCGAAGACAACATCCTCGGACTCATCGAATCCGCCTTACCATTCCTCGACCGGTTCCGGGCGCCGACATGTTGCAGCGCCCTTGATGGCTTGCGCACGGCTATCGTCAGCAGGCTTATGATTGAGGGGAACAGGCGGGGATCGGATGACCGGCGCCCTGCCGCGAACGGCGCCCTCCGGCGTCGAGCCGCTCGTCCCGCGCGTCGGGACGACTCTTGAAAGGTATGGCCGCCATGACCCAGACACCCCGGGAATCCGATCCCAGCAATCCGGTGACGGCCCCACAGCACGGAACCGCCGGCGCCGGCGGATACGCCGAGGATAGCTACAGCCCGCGGGCCCCGGCCGACGGAGCCGTGTTGGTCCCGGACCGCGAAGCCGAGACCGCCGGCCCCGCCGCCGGGGCCGAACCGCACCAGGTTACCCGCGCCGGAATGGTCTGGGCCGCTGTCGCCAGCGCTCTCGTGGTGCTGATCGTGCTGATCGCCTTCATCCTGCAGAACCAGGACTACGTCCGGGTGAAGTTCTTCGGGCTCGAGGGAGACGTCGCGCAGGGCATCGCGTTGTTCATCGCCGCCGTTGGTGGCGGCGTCCTGGTCGCCATCGCCGGCGCCGTCCGCATCATCCAGCTCCGGCTCGCCGCGCACCGCCAGCGGGTCAAGCCCCGCGGACGCCGCTGAGACGTCAGGTCCCTACGGCAGGGTCAGGATGACCGGTCCGTCCGCCGTGATGGCGACGGTGTGCTCGCTGTGGGCCGCCCGGCGGCCGTTCACCGAACGGAGGGTCCACTCGTCGTCGTCGTGGAAGTAGTCGTCCTTGCCGCCGAGGATCAGCATCGGCTCGATGGCGATCACCAGGCCCTCCGTCAGCTTGATGCCGCGGCCGGGCCTGCCGTCATTGGGGACATCGGGTTCGGCGTGCATGGTCTTGCCGATCCCGTGGCCGCCGTGGTCTGCCAGCAGTCCGTAGCCGGCGCGGCGTGACGCCCCGCCGATCGCGTAGCCCAGGTCGCCCATCTTGTTCCCGATCCGGGCGGCTTCGATGCCGCGGGCCAGGGCGGCTTCCGTCGCCTCAATCAGGGCATGGTCCACGGGGTCTGCCGTCCCCACGATGAAGCTGACGGCCGCGTCGCCGCACCAGCCTTCGAGGAACGCACCGCAGTCGACGCTGAGCAGGTCGCCGTCCTGCAGGCGGTAGTCGTTGGGAATGCCGTGCACGACGGCGTCATTGACGCTCGTGCAGATCACGCCGGGGAACGGGACCGAGGCCCAGCGCGGCCGGTAGTTCAGGAAGGCGGGGGTCGCTCCGGCGTCGGAAATCGACGCCGCGGCCAGCCCGTCCAGATCCTTCAGGGAGACCCCTACGGCGGCCGCGTCCCGGACCTTCGCCAGCGTGTTCGCTACCACCCGGCCTGCCGCGCGCATCAGGACAATCTCGGCTGGACTCTTGATCATTGACATGGCTTCAACTCTAGGGCCAGCCGGGCCGTGGCTAAAGTGGCCTCATGGCCACTGCTGAACTGATCGCCGACATCCGCTCCCGGCTGCAGGCCGCGGCCGATCCCGTCCGCGCAGCCGGGGCGCAGGCCTACATGAAATCGGAGATGCCCTCGCTGGGCGTGCGTGTCCCGGAGGTCCGCCGGATGGTCAAGGCCGCCGCCGCGCAGCTGCCGCCCGGTTCCCTGGAGGAACTTAAGGCGACCGTGCTGGAGCTCTGGCGTGACGCCGCCTGGCGCGAGGAGCGGTATGCGGCCATCGACCTCACCGGCCTCAGGCCGGCTGCCCGGCAACTGGGCATGCTGCCGGTGTATGAGGAGATCATCCGCAGCGGCGCGTGGTGGGACCTCGTCGACGGCGTGTCCCACCGGCTCTGTGCCCTGTTGCAGGCGCACCGGGAGGACATGTCCCCCGTGTTGCGCTCATGGAGCACGGACGGGGACTTCTGGATCCGGCGCTCCGCCATCACGGCGCAGCTCGGCGCGAAATCCGCCACGGACACCGCCCTGCTCGGTGACGTCATCGGGGCCAATCTGGCCGACCCGGAGTTCTTCATCCGCAAGGCGATCGGCTGGGCCCTAAGGGACTACTCGGACACGGATCCGGACTGGGTCCGTGCGTTTGTGGAGCGGCACCGCACGGAGCTGAGTGCGCTCTCGCGCACGGAAGCCCTCCGGAAGCTGCCCTGACGTGCAGCGCCCGGGAAAACCCTAAATGACAGGGCGGGTGGTGACCGGTTCCTCCGGTTTGCTGAACAGCAGCTTCGTCTTCGGGTCCAGGAAGATCAGGTACAGGGCGAAGAGCAGCGCGATGATGGCCGCGGCATTGCGTGCCAGCGCCAGGGCGAGCCCGAGGTCCGCGGTCTGCAGGTACGGGAAGACTTCCAGCTGGTCCGAGATCGCGTAGACCATAAAGAAGGACACGATGAAGTACAGGGCCTTGACCTGCCAGTCGTCGCGGATGCCCGTGACGGCGAACAGCGGAATGAGCCAGACGACGTACCAGGACTGGATCATCGGGGCAAGGACAACGACGGCGGCGAACGCCAGCGTCAGGCGGCGCATCAGGCGGTCGTGGTCCCCCCGGAAGATCTGCCAGGCGACGATCCCGAGCGCAAGCACTTTGCCGGCGTCGTACACCCACTTGGCCAGCCCCCAGCCGTCGAGTCCGAAGGCGTTGAAGATGGAGGCAACGATGAGGCCGAGCAGGCCGACCGGGGCATACCAGATCCAGATGCTGCCCGGTGCGGACAGGCCGTTGATCCAGCCGAAACCGAAGCCGTTGACCAGGCTCATGGCGTAGAGCAGGGCCAGGCTGATTCCGGCGGTAAGCCCCCAGAAGACGAACTTACGCGGCCAGCTGGCGTTCTTTCCCGCCCACAGCAGGCCGATGAACGGCAGGAAGACGATGGTGATGGGTTTGACCGAGATGGACAGGGTCACCAGCACCAGGCCGAGGATCACCCGGCGCGTCGCGCAGTAGTAGAGCCCGGCGAGGGCCAGGCCGATCATCAGCGCGTCGTTGTGGACGCTCGCGATGAAGTTGGTGAGGAACAGCGGGTTGGCGGCGGTCAGCCACAGCGCACGGTGCGGGTTGACGCCATGCAGCTCGGCAAGTTTGGGCACGTAGATCACGCACAGGACGATGCCGGCCAGCGCGGCGAGCCGGAACAGCATGATGCTCGCTTCCGGGTGCACGTTGGTGGACCAGACGACGAATTGCTCGATCCAGAGGAAGAGCTGGCCGTACGGGACGGGCGCCTCGGTCCACATCTTGTCGGCGCCGAGCTGGAAGTAGTTCGAGAGCGCCGAGATGCCGTTTTCATAGGGGTTGAAGCCTTCCACCATCAGGCGGCCCTGGCCGATGTAGGCGTACACGTCGCGGCTGAACAGCGGGACGGAGAACATCAGCGGAAGCCCCCAGAGCACCACGGCCTGGAGCGTCGCCTTGCGGGCCTCGGCGCCCCAGACACGCACCCGCTGGCCCAGCCGCAGCCAGGACCTGACCAGCAGCATCCCGCCGACAGCCAGGAGGACAATGCACAGGCCGACGCCGACGGCCTCGGTCCGCATCCAGATGAACAGCGGCACCCGGCGGAGTTCCGAAGCCGGCGCGAGCCAGCCGACGCCGAGCGAACCGATCGCCATGAACACTGATCCGATGAACCCGGCCAGGAGCGGGGAACGGGCGTTGTCCACGTCGGCAACAGCCGGCGTCCGGGCGGTGCGGGACGTACCGGCGGCCGCTATCCCCGCCGCAGGTACAGGCGCCGTCATCTCAGGATCGTCCAATCTGTTGTGGGGCGTGAATCCGCCCACAGCCAGTCGTCTGATCCGGCCCGGGGCATGCCGCGATGACGAAAAATTCCGACGGCCGCGTACCCGAAATCCTAGCACCGGACGGCTCCACGGCGACGAAACGGTAGGCTAGGCGCGTGCCTATAACAAACGAACGCATCGTCTGGATCGACTGCGAAATGACCGGCCTGGACACCACGAACGATGCCCTCATCGAGGTGGCCGCCCTGGTGACCGACTCCGAGCTCAACATCCTGGGGGACGGCGTCGACGTCGTCATCAAGCCGGACGACGCCGCGCTTGCCCAGATGAGCGACTTCGTCCGTGACATGCATACCCGCTCCGGCCTGCTCGAGGAACTGGCGCACGGCAAGACCATGGCCGAAGCCCAGACGATTGTGCTGGACTACATCAAGAAGTGGGTGCCGGATCCCAAGAAGGCGCCGCTGGGCGGGAACTCGGTGGGCACCGACCGCGTGTTTCTGGTCCGGGACATGCCGGAACTGGTGGAACACCTGCACTACCGCGTCATCGACGTGAGCACCATCAAGGAGCTGTCCCGGCGCTGGTATGCGCGGGCCTACTTCCAGTCCCCCGCCAAGCTCGGCGGCCACCGCGCCCTCGGCGACATCCAGGATTCCATCGACGAGCTGCGTTATTACCGCGAGGCCGTATTCGTTCCCGCACCCGGACCGGATAGCACCACCGCGCAGCGGATCGCCCGGAAGGTCATGGGAACCGCAGAAGCAGCGCCCGCGGAGTAACCCCGGGGTAATCTGCGCCACTTTCGACGAAAATTTTTGCCGAAAACCGGAAAAGTGGCGCAAGCAGCCCCGAACAGCAGGTAAGCTATTTGTCGTTGCCTTTTCAGCCAGCCGGTTCGCCGGAAGGCGTGGCGGGGCACATGGTGGGCGTAGCTCAGTTGGCAGAGCGCCTGGTTGTGGTCCAGGAGGTCGCGGGTTCAACCCCCGTCGCTCACCCTCATATAGGACGGCAGTATTGTCCGACCTTAGACAAAGGCCGCACCGGAAATCCGGTGCGGCCTTTGTTGTCTGTCCAGTCTCGTCCCAGGATCTGTCAATGGAAGGACCCTCAATGAAGCGCAAGCTCTTTGAAGAAGACCACGAGATGTTCCGCGACATGGCCGCCGAATTCAACGCGCGCGCGATAGCCCCGCACTACGCCCAGTGGGACAAGGACCACATGATGTCCCGGGAACTGTGGAAGTCGGCCGGCGAACAGGGACTGCTGGGTCTCGCGGTTCCGGAGGAATTCGGTGGCCTGGGCATGGACGACTACCGCTACCGGGCCGTCCTGGACGAGGAATTCGCCAAGAGCAACCACCTTGCCGTGGGCCTGGCCTTCCATCTGCACGACGACATGGTCCTCCCCCACCTGCTCGCCTACGGCTCCGATGACCTCAAGGGCCGGTGGCTGCCCGGCATGGTGTCCGGCGAGACTGTCACCTCGATCGCCTGGACCGAGCCCGGCGCCGGCTCCGACCTGCGCGGCATCCGCACCAAGGCTGTCCGCGACGGCGGCGACTGGCTGATCAGCGGCCAGAAGACGTTCATCGGCAACGGCATCTCCGGCGACGCGTCCCTGGTCCTGGCCCGCACCGACGGCAGCACCGGACGGGGTAACCACGACTCGTTCTCCCTCTTTATGGTCCGCAAAGGCGGGGGATACAACACCGGCAAGCAGCTGGACAAGATGGGCCTCAAGGCCTCGGACACCGCGGAGCTGTTCTTCGACAACGTCCGGGTGCCGCACGCGGACCTCGTCGGAGAGGAAGGCAAGGGCCTGCAGTACGCGGCCGAGCAGCTCCCCCAGGGCCGGCTCGCCATCGCAACGGCAAGTTCCGCCGTCGTCCGGGCCATGTATGAGGAGACCGTCCGCTACACGAAGGAACGCAACGCGTTTGGCGAACGGATCATCGACTTCCAGAACAGCCGCTTCGAGCTCGCCGACATCCTCACCGAGGTGGAGGTCACCGAAGCTTACGTGGACCAGGCGATCCTCGCCTTCAACGCCGGGGAACTCGACGCGGCTTCGGCCGCCCGCGCCAAACTGTGGGCGTCCGAGCGCGCCAAGTCCATCACGGACCGGTGCCTCCAGCTGCACGGCGGGTACGGCTACATCATGGAATACCCGGTGGCACAGGCCTACCTCGCCGCCCGGCTCCTGACCATTTTCGGCGGCACCAACGAAATCATGCGCGACGTCGTCGGCCGCACCATCGCCGGCTGACCTGCCGGCAAGCATTTAGAGGAATACACCTGACATGACCGTTCTGCCAGTCACGATCTGGGGCGAGCCCGTGCTGCACCGCCGGGCCGCGGAAGTCGACGCCTTTGACGACGAACTCCGCACCCTGATCGCGGACATGTTCGAGACCAACGACGCCGCCAACGGCGTCGGCCTGGCTGCACCCCAGGTCGGGGTGGGCAAGCGGCTGTTCGTCTACAGATTCGCCAACGACGACGGCGCGCCGGCCTCCGGCGTCGTCGTAAACCCGGTGCTGACCCTATCGAAGGTGTCCGGCGCGCTGCCGGATCCCGACGAGGACGAAGAGGGCTGCCTCTCCTTCCCCGGCGGCCAGTACCCGCTGAAGCGCGCCGAGTGGGCCCGGGTTCAAGGCTTCGATGGCGACGGCAACCCGGTCGATTTCGAGGCCACCGGGTGGTTCGCCCGGGTGATCCAGCACGAGTACGACCACCTCGACGGCAAGCTCTACGTCAACCGGCTGATCGACCGCTACGGCCGCAAGGCCATGAAGCTGGCCAAGAAGAGCGGCTGGGGTGTGCCCGGGCTGACCTGGATGCCGGGTGTGGACCCGGACCCGTTCGGCCACTGACACGGCCGGGCAGGGACGACCCGCCCCCGGTCAGCTCCCCGGCGCGCGGTCGACGGCGGCCAGGATGGCGGCGCCCAGCTCGGCCGGCTTGGTGAACTGCGGCCAGTGCCCGGTGGGCAGGTCAACGTATTCGACGTCGCGGATCCGTCCGAGCTCGGCCACGTACGGGTGGCCGGCCCCGATCATTTCGGCCAGCATCGACGACGGGAACTCGCAGGCGATGACGGTGGCCGGGACGTCATAGCGGCGTTCATCCTGGAGCTGCTGCCGGTCCTGGGCAACACCCAAGGGCTGCGGGATCGCACGGGCGCGGAACATGGCCCGGAGCCCGTCATTCAGGTCGACGAGGTCCTCGTCGTCGAACAGTTCCCACGGCGGCAGCGGCACTTCGCCGCCTTCATCGGGGAGCTCATCGTTGATGACACCGCCCTCGCCCAGCGGGCCGCTGTCCACGTAAACGGCCCGGGCCACCCGGTCCGGGCGGGCATCGACCGCGCCGTGGATGATGGCGCCGCCGCCGGAGTGGCCCACCAGCACCACCGGCGCGTCGAAGGAATCGATCTTCGCCACGACGGCGTCGATGTGGGTGCGCAGGCCGATGCCGGCGCGCGGCGCATCGGCCGACTCCAGGCCCGGCAGCGTCAGAGGGTAGACCTTGTGCCCGGCCGCGGTGAGCGGCGGGGTGACCTCCTCCCATGACGAGGCGTCCAACCAGAATCCGGGTACGAGGATGATGTCCATTCCGGTACCCTACCGTTCGAGTGCCAGCTCCACCACCTGATACGGGTCCTCGCCCGGGACGATGTTGTGCATGGTGCTTGCGCCCTCACCCGGGTGGATGTGGATCTGCCAGCCCCAGTCCGGGCCGGTCGGCGCCGCGAAGGAGCCGTTGAGCCGGAGGACACCGTCCCCGCCGACGGTCCCGGAGAACTGCATCATGGCCCGGCCCGTATGCGAGGAATCCACCCACACCGCCGTGGCCGGCTCCTCGTCGGACGCTCCGCCGGCCAGAAGCAACAGTCCTTCCTGCGGGCTCGCGCCTTCTAACCAGGTTTAGGCGACGCTGGCGAAGTGCGCCGCGGTCACCTCGACTGTGGCTGTGGCCGCCAAGTCCTTGAAATCGTCCGCGGGCATGAGCCGGAGCCCGTTTTTTCCCTGCCAGCTGCCGAGCAGCGGCGTTACGTATTCCACAATGTCCATGCTGCAGTCTACGTAACGATCGTCCGCTGCCCGGGGCACGACGTGAGGATCCTTTTCATGGCTTCCTTCTCCGCTGCCGTGACCCACAGCCCGTACGCCGCCTTGACGGAGATCTGCCGGGCGACGTAGTGGCAGCGGAACGACTTGTTGGGCGGCAGCCAGGTGGCGGCGTCGGAGGCGCTCTTGTCCTGGTTCGCGGGGCCGTCCGCGGCGATCAGGTTGAGTGGATCGTTGGCCAGGAGCTGGCGCTGCTGGGCCGTCAGCTGTTGGGCGCCCTTTTGCCAGGCGTCGCCAAGCGCCACGACGTGGTCGATCTGCACGGCCTTGCTGCTCCCGGCGCCGCGGCGGAAGGAGATGAGCCGGCCCGTATAGGGGTCCTGGAATGTTCCGGCGGCGATCCGGCAGCGGGATCCGTCGGTGAATTGGGTGTCCGCCAGGTCGCGGCGCAGGATGTCGTTCCGCGTGTCGCAGCCGTTGCGGTCCACATCGAACCAGGCCTGGCCGAAGGCGGCCCGGTCGTAGTTATCCTTGGCCGCACGGCCCTTGACGGGGAGGGTTTCCAGCGCGGCGCCCGCGGTTCCCGACGGGACAGGGCGCGGCTGGGAAACCGCCTTCATCCATTCCCCCGCCAGGACGGGTGCCGCGGTGGGCCCTGCGGCCGGTTCAACGGCGGCGAACTGGCCGGTGGTGAAGAACCAGCCCAGCCCGCCGGTCACAACGAGGGCCGCGCCGGCCAGGATCGTCCAGGCCTGGCGGGACCGCCGTCGGGATTGCCGGAACGCACGCCAGGTGACCGTCACGGCGGTGTCTCCTGGCGGCTAAGTTCGTCCACCCTAGAAGGCTACGGCGGGGCACCGACGGCGGGCCCGTTATGCACAGCGTGGAGGAACAGTGCGGTTACTGCTCCTTGACCACCCGCCGGAGGTCCGCTTCGGCAAGGTTCAGCAGTTCCTCCAGCTGCCGGACGCGTGCCTCGTCGATGTCGCCGGTCTCATATTTGGCGCGTGCGTCATCGTGCAGCCGCTTGGCTTCCTTGACGTTCTGGCGGGCCACGTCCAGCGCGTGCTCCAGGGTCGTTTCGTGCTCTACTACCGGGTTCTGTTCCATGGCTCCATTGTGGTTCCCTTTCCCGGCCGATTCCAGAGGACTGGCCGGGAAAGGGAACACGAAACCCCGTCCGGAGTGCGGTGCAGACTCCGGGTCAGACCTGGGCGGGCAGCCCGGCGGCGGCGAGGAGCGAGGCCGCATCCTTGGCGGGGAAGGTCGGCGGGTTCACGCCGGCCATCTCCTCCATGACACGGACCACCTGGCAGCTGTAACCGAATTCGTTGTCGTACCAGACGTACAGGACGAGGTTCTTCTCGTTCGAGATCGTGGCCAGGCCGTCGACGATGCCTGCGCGCCGCGAGCCGACGAAGTCCGTGGAGACAACCTCGGGCGAATCGATGTAGTCGATCTGCTTGCGCAAATCGGAGTGCAGCGACATTTCCCGCAGGTAGTCGTTAACCTCGTCCTTGGTGGTCCCGTTTTCCAGGCTCAGGTTCAGGATGGCCAGCGACACGTCCGGGGTGGGGACGCGGATGGAGCTGCCGGTGAGCTTGCCGAGCAGTTCGGGCAGGGCCTTGGCGACGGCTTTGGCGGCACCCGTCTCGGTGATGACCATGTTCAGCGCGGCCGAACGTCCACGGCGGTCGCCCTTGTGGAAGTTGTCGATCAGGTTCTGGTCGTTCGTGAAGGAGTGGACGGTCTCGACGTGGCCGTGGACCACGCCGTAGCGGTCGTTGATCGCCTTGAGTACCGGCGTGATGGCGTTGGTGGTGCAGGAGGCCGCCGAGACGATCGTGTCCGAATCGGCGATCGTGCCGTGGTTGATGCCGTGCACGACGTTCTTCAGTTCGCCCTTGCCCGGTGCAGTGAGGAGCACGCGGGAGGCGCCCTTGCTCTGCAGGTGCTGGGACAGGCCCTCGGCGTCGCGCCAGCGGCCCGTGTTGTCGACGACGAGCGCGTCGTGGATTCCGTAGGCGGTGTAGTCGACCGTGGCGGGGTTGTCGGAGTAGATGACCTGGATCTGGACGCCGTTGGCGGTGATCGTGTCGTTCTCGTGGTCCACCTTGATGGTGCCCTCGAAGGAGCCATGGACGGAGTCCCGGCGCAGCAGGCTGGCGCGCTTGGTCAGGTCGTTGTCCGAACCGCGGCGGACCACGATCGCGCGGAGGCGCAGGCCGTGGCCGCCGCCGGCCTTTTCGATCAGGAGGCGGGCAAGGAGCCGGCCGATGCGTCCGAAGCCGTAGAGGACGACGTCGGTGCTGGTGCGGTCGTCGCCGCCGCGCTTGCCGACAACTTCGGCAAGTTCCGCGCGGAGGAATTCATCCAGGCTGACGCCCTCGCACTCGGCCCGGTACTTTTCCGTGAGGCGGGCGATGTCGATGGCTGCCGCGCCCAGGTCCAGCTTGGTCAGGGCGTCCAGCAGCGGGGCGGTCTCTTCGAGACGCAGTTCTTCCTTGCTCATCCGGCGGGCGAAGCGGTGCGCCTTGAGGATGTTCATGGTGGACTTGTTGATCAGGCTGCGGCCGTGGATGGAGGTCACCACGTTGTTTTCCCGGTACAGCCGGCCGATCACCGGAATCATGGCCTCGGCGAGTGCCTCACGGCCCATCCACGTATCAAGACAAGAATCTGACGTCTGGCTCACAGAAATACCTTCCTAGAATCCACCGCATACGGCGCCGTATGCGGAAGTCGGCTGCCGGAGGGTGTCCGGAACCTCGGTGCCGGCGGGGATTCGGTCCACCCCGGGCGCCTGCGTGGAGCGCAAAGAAAAGGCCACCGGCTGCGAACGCAGACCCGGCGGCAGAACTTCTACGTTCGCTATCCATTCTAGGTGGGCAACGCAGCGCCCGGCGCCCGGGGTGGCGTGAAATCACTCACACCGGCGCGCTACCGGCTACGCTGGGGCGATGTTCAAGCTTGGGGCATTGCTGCTGGGGCTGAGCCTCTGTTCCGGCTGCACCGCAACGCCACCGCCGGTACCGGACCCGACGTCGGGGCCGGCAACGACGTCGGGCCCGGCGTCTGCGCCGCCGTCGTCGGCTTTCACCCTGGTCGCGCACCGGGGCGGCGCGCTGGTGAACCCGGAATCGTCCGCGGAAGCCTTCGAATCCGTGAGCAGGACCGGGTTCCCGATCGAGACGGATTTGCGGCGGTTGAAGGACGGGACCCTCGTTCCGCTGCACGACGACACCGTGGACCGGACCATGACCGGTGTCACCGGCCGGCCGGCGGAGCTGAGTCCGGACCAGTGGATGGCGGCGCGCATCAAGGCCCCGCCGGGCGGCACCGAAGGCACCCCCACCACGTGGGAAGCCATGCTGGACGAGTACGCCGGGCGGAACCTCCTGGTCCCGGAGATCAAGGATCCGGGGATCGACCTGGCTGCGTTCGCCGCGAACCTTCTCAGCCGCGAGGTCCAGGACAAAGTGATCGTGCAGACGTTCAGCTACCAGTCCGCCCGGACGCTGGCCAAGTCCGGGCTGAAAGTGCTGTATCTGTTGCGCAAGGAAGAGGAGCCCGATCCTGCCGCGATCCGTGCCAGCGGCATCGACCATGTGGGGCCGGAGAAGGGCGTGAGCGCGGACTACTTGAGGACTTTGAAGGCGGCCGGGCTGACGGTGTGGCCCTACACGGTCAACGACGAACCCACGGCGTCGCGCCTGCGCCGCGATGGCGCCGACGGCATTTTCACCGACAACCCGTGGGAGCTGTCAAAACAGCTGGGGCTGGGATAGCGGAAATCCGGCGTGGTGGATGGATGGGTTGACCGATACGCCGGGTTCTGTGTTCCCGCGCTGTTGCCGGCGCGGGAGTAGCGGCCATCCATCTACGGACGCCGTTGCCGACGCCCTCCAGCAGCCTACCCGGGCACTCGGGCGGGCAGCCCTCAAACGTACCCTGTCTGGCCTTGCTCCGGGTGGGGTTTACCTAGCCTTCCCGGTCACCCGGGAAGCTGGTGGTCTCTTACACCACCGTTTCACCCTTACCTGCCCTGCCGCCTGTGCAAGCACACACGGCACGCAGGCGGTCTATTCTCTGTGGCACTGGCCTGCGGGTTACCCCGAGTGGGCGTTACCCACCACCCTGCCCTGCGGAGCCCGGACGTTCCTCGAGCCACTTGCGTGACGCGCGGCCGCCTGGTCAACCCATCCGCTGTCCATTCTACGGTCCCCGGGGACCGTAGACCGCCGGGATGTATTTAGGCTCTCCGGTGGGAGAATGGAAGCAGGAACCGGTCCGGTAGATGCCTGGATTTCGGCTAGACCAGGAAGTGATCCCCGTGTGCGGTGGTTTTGGCGGTGTGGTCCCGCAACGGGTTCCAGCCCCACCGGTCGGTGGCCGACCTTACCGTCGTAGCCGCTGGCCGTCTCGGGGTGCTGCGTGATGGCGTGGACGGTGAAGTACTGCCAGCCTTTCGGTGCGCTCTTGCGGGAGAGCGGGGTCTTCACGAATTCCCTCCTGGCTTCGTAGCGGACTCCATCTCGCGGTTATTCGCTATCCGGGTCCTCCGCTCGGCTTTCTGTTCCTCGGTCATCGGGCCTTTCTGGACCTGGCTGCCGCCGTCGTAGCGTTCGTACTTCGGGTTCCCTGTCTGCCCGCTTCCCGGCCGAGACGTACAGGTTCTCTTCGGTGGCGTAGTGACCGGCGTCCTCCACGACGGTCCTGCCCTGGGCTTCCAGTTCCTCGGTCGCGTCCTGGTTCCCTTCAATCATGTGGACACTTGGCGCCGGTCAAGTGACGGTCTGAACGACGGGGCCACAACATCCAGTTTTGGGGAGCCGACCGGGGACTCAGCTTGGAGATGCTGTAATCTACGAAATCGATATCGCCTTGCGATATCGCTATCCGTATTGGGAGTTCGATGCGTGAATTGATGCGTGCGGCAGTGCGGCTGCATATCCTCCACCACGCCACCGGGGAAGACATCCACGGCGCCTGGATGTCCGAAGCGCTGGCAAGCCACGGCTATTCCATCTCTCCCGGAACCCTGTATCCGACCTTGCACCGGATGGAGCAGGACGGCCTGCTGGTCTCCCACCAGGACGCGGTCGGCGGCCGGCCCCGCCGTGTCTACCGGGCCACCGAGGCGGGCTTTGACGCACTGGCCGAGGGCCGCAGGTCCATTGCCGAACTCGCTGCAGAAATCCTCCCCGCAACCCCGCAGGAGGACCTCCATGAGTAACCCCCCGGCCCTCGCCCGCCGGCTGGGCACCTTTGATGCCTCCGTCATCGGTCTCGGCTCGATGATCGGAGCCGGCGTCTTCGCGGCCTTCACCCCGGCCGCGGCCGCGGCTGGATCAGGGCTGCTGATCGGCCTGGTCGTTGCCGCCGTGGTGGCCTTCTGCAACGCCACATCCTCCGCCCAGCTCGCCGCCGTCTACCCGACATCAGGCGGAACCTACGTCTACGGCCGCGAACGCCTCGGACCCTGGCCCGGATTCCTGGCAGGGTGGGGATTCGTGATCGGCAAGACCGCCAGCGCCGCAGCCATGGCCATGACGTTTGCCGCCTATGCCGCCCCGGCAGGGTGGGAACGTCCCGTGGCCATCACCGCCGTGATCGTTCTCGCCGCGGTGAACTACCACGGTGTGACCCGGACGGCCGGCCTAACCCGCATCCTCGTCGTCCTGGTGCTGGCAGCCCTCGCGATTGGCGTTGCCGCCTGCTGGCGAGGTTCCTCCCAGGATCCGGCCAAGATGCTCGGGGACGGCCTACTGGCACACGGCTGGTACGGGATCCTGCAGTCCGCCGGGCTCCTGTTCTTCGCTTTCGCCGGCTACGCCAGGATCGCGACCATGGGCGAAGAAGTCCGCGACCCCACACGGACCATCCCCCGCGCCATCGGCATCGCCCTGGGCATCACCATCATCATCTACGCCATCATTGCCGTCACCCTGCTTGCGGCCATCGGCCCCGACGCAGTGGCGGCCAACCCCACGCCTCTCGCCGCCGCCGTCGAAACCGGGACCATTTCATGGGCCGGCCCCGTCGTCAGAGCCGGGGCAGGGATCGCGGCCCTGGGCGCCCTGCTGGCCCTCATCGCCGGGCTCGGGCGGACCAGCCTGGCCATGGCCCGCGAACACGACCTGCCGCACTGGCTCTCCGCCGTCCACCCCCGCTACAAAGTTCCCCACCGGGCCGAGACCACCCTGGCCGTGGTCATCTGCGCGATCATCTCCGTCGCCGACCTGCGAGGTGCGATCGGTTTCTCCTCGTTCGGCGTTCTCATCTACTACCTGGTCGCCAACATCGCCGCATTTACGCAGCCGGAAACAGACCGCCGATACCCCAAAGCACTCCAAGTCCTTGGCGCCGTAGCATGCGTGGCCCTGGTCGCTACCCTCCCTCCACTGTCCGTGACGCTTGGCGTCCTCATGTTCGCAGCCGGGATCATCCTGCGACTGGTCAGACTAAGCAGGAAATCCTGACCAGTCGGGGCAGACATAGCCGTCCTAGCGGGCCAAAAATACTTGACATACTCAGCGGGGCGTACGTCTCTCTGTTCGCATGGCCTGGCAGCCCCTAGCGTCGTGGGAGGAGGTCTGATCATGATGGATGGCTGGTATGGAAACGGCTGGGGCATCGGCGCGTGGGTGGCCATGGCCTTGTTGATGCTGATTTTCTGGGGCGGGGTGGTCACCGTCGTTATACTCGTGGTCCGGAGCAGGAGTTCACCGCCAGGCGCACGGCGCTCAGGCGCCAGGACTGAAGACTCTTTCCCGCCGGGGCCAGGTCCTCCTCGGGATCGCATCCGTGATTCCTCTGACTGCCCTCTCGCTAGTGGCGGTCGGCGTCGTGGGCGGTCTTGTGAATCCCGAGGGCACCGGTTCTCTGTCCCGGGCCCGGTGCGTGGCTCCGAATCTCCCCGGTCCGGTCGTCAGCGTTTCACTGACCAACATGGGCGGGCCCATGATGCGCCGGCCCAACGGCATGATGGGCGGCGCCATGCGGATGACGCCAGACCGAAGCGCCGTGGCCCACGGCACGGTGTCCTTCCTGGTCACCAACGGGGGCACCATCAGCCACGAACTGGTCGTCCTTCCCCTTCCTGAGGGCCAAATTCCCGGCACCCGTCCGATTGGCGGCGATGCCAAAATCGATGAGGCGGGCAGTCTCGGGGAAGCGTCCAATACCTGCGCCGAGGGCACCGGGCAAGGAATCCTGCCCGGCGCGTCAGGCTGGGCTACCGTGACGCTGCCGCCAGGGCGCCATGAACTGGTCTGCAACCTCCCCGGCCACTATGCCGCGGGCATGTACGCCCAGCTCACGGTCACCTAGTCCGTTGTCTGGAGGCTACGAGAACCCGTGCGGGCAGGGACCATGCGACGGCAGCGGCTTAGCCCTTGTTCGATCCGTAGGTCTGGATCGCGCGGCCGGCCGGCGATCGCAGGGGTTCACCGTCGACGGGGTTTCGCACGTCACCGCACGCCGGCACCACGGCCGAGAGGAACATAACGCCGGACCCCGCTTGCCGGATATACCCCCTGGGGGTATGGTTGGGGTGTTGTCAGTGAAGTGGTTTGTCCAGGCTCCGCGGAATTTCCCGGGGCCGTCACAGCCGTTCAACCCCAGCACCCCAATACTCCTTCCCGTAAAGGAACAAGCTGACATGTGCGGAACAGAGACCCGGACCGAGCTTCTCCTCGCCGCCCCGGAGCAGTGCGGCTGCGGCTGCTGCTCGACCGGGGCCCGAACAACGACGCCGCCCGCGGCCCGCGGGCCCGTGTACTCGCTTGAGGGACTCACCTGCGGGCACTGCGTCCAGACCGTCGAAAAGGCCGTCGCATGCGTGGACGGAGTGGAATCCGCGACCGTCGAGCTCGTCGCCGGGGGCACATCCCGCCTGGCGGTAGCCGGGACCGCCAGCGCAGACACGGTCCGGGCCGCCGTAACCGGCGCCGGATACAGCTTCACGCCCGGCCAGTAATCCCTGCGGCGCACCTGTGGGGTCTTGCCTCCAGAGCCTGCGCCGGACGAAATTCCTAAGGAGCACATCAATGGACCACGACCACCACAACGGACCGATCGCCCGCCAGGACGCGCCAAGCGCTCCCCGCAGCGGGTCCGCCGTCGCACATGGACCTGATGCCCACGGCATGGACGACGAACACATGGTGCACACCCAGGGCCAGCATGCCGGGCACAGCGTTGCGATGTTCAAGAAGAGGTTCTGGCTCACGCTGGCCCTGTCCGTGCCGGTGGTCTACTTCAGCCCGATGTTCGCGGATCTGCTCGGCTACACGGCCCCGGGTTTCCCCGGCTCGGCCTGGATCCCGCCGGTGCTGGGCACCGCGATCTTCTTCTACGGCGGCCAACCCTTCCTCAAGGGTGGCCTGGAGGAGCTGAAAAGCAGGAAACCGGCCATGATGCTGCTGATCGCCATGGCAATCAGTGTCGCGTTCATCGCCTCCTGGGTGACCAGCCTCGGGATCGGCGGTTTTGACCTGGACTTCTGGTGGGAGCTGGCCCTGCTGGTGGCGATCATGTTGCTGGGGCACTGGATCGAGATGCGCGCCCTCGGCTCCGCACGGGGTGCGCTCGACGCTCTCGCCGCACTCCTGCCCGACGAGGCGGACCGGATCACCGCAGAGGGCACGGAAACCGTCAACGTCAGCGAACTCGTGGCAGGGGACACCGTTCTGGTCCGCTCGGGATCCCGGATGCCGGCCGACGGCATGGTCGTCGACGGCCAGGCCGAGTTCGACGAATCGATGATCACGGGTGAATCTAAAACCGTCCTCCGCTCACCCGGGGATAAAGTCATCGCGGGCACCGTGGCCACCGACAACACCGTCCGCGTGCAGGTCACCGCGGTCGGGGATGACACGGCCCTGGCCGGGATCCAGCGGCTGGTCGCCGAGGCGCAGGCCTCCTCTTCCAAGGCCCAGGCCCTGGCCGACAGGGCCGCCGCCTTCCTGTTCTACTTCGCCGCCGGCGCCGGCGTCATCACATTCATCGTCTGGTCGCTGCTGGGCAGCATCCCGGACGCCGTCACCCGCACTGTCACCGTGCTTGTGATCGCCTGCCCACATGCCCTGGGCCTTGCTATCCCCCTGGTGATCGCCATCTCCACCGAGCAGGCGGCCAGGGCCGGTGTCCTGATCAAGAACCGGATGGCGCTGGAGCGGATGCGGACCGTCGACGTCGTACTCTTCGACAAGACCGGGACCCTCACCAAGGGCGAACCCGCACTCAAGGACGTCGCGGCCACCGAGGGTGTGGACCGGAACAATCTCCTGGCACTGGCCGCGGCCGTTGAAGCAGACAGCGAGCACCCGGTGGCACGGGCCATCGTCCGGGCCGCACAAAATCAAGGCCTGAAGATTCCCGTGGCTTCCGGATTTTCGTCCATGACCGGCCGCGGTGTCCGCGCCACGGTCGACGGCAGGACCATCCAGGTCGGCGGCCCGGCCCTGCTCCGGAGCCTCGAAGCGGAAGAACCGCGGGCGCTGGCCGCCGCCACCAGGGCCTGGATCGACCGCGGCGCGGCCGTCCTGCACATCATTGACGGGCAAAGGATCCTCGGGGCCGTGAGTCTCGAGGACGCCATCCGCACCGAGTCCCGCCAGGCCGTCGAAGCCCTGCGGGACCGCGGCATCAAGGTCGCCATGATCACCGGCGACGCCCGGCAGGTCGCCCGCGCTGTCGCGGAAGAACTCAAGATCGATGAGGTGTTCGCCGAAGTCCTCCCGGCCGATAAGGACAAGAAGGTCGCCGAACTCCAGTCCCGCGGACTCAAGGTCGCCATGGTCGGTGACGGCGTCAACGATTCCCCCGCGCTGGCACGGGCCGAAGTCGGCATAGCGATCGGCGCCGGCACCGACGTCGCGATGGAATCCGCCGGCGTGGTCCTGGCCGGCAACGACCCCCGGGCCGTCCTGTCGATGCTGGACCTGTCCCGGGCCAGCTACCGGAAAATGTGGCAGAACCTTATCTGGGCCACCGGCTACAACATCATCTCCGTCCCGCTGGCCGCCGGAGTGCTGGCCTTCGCCGGGGTCGTCCTCTCCCCCGCTGCTGGCGCCGTGCTGATGTCCGTCTCCACCATCGTCGTCGCCCTGAACGCCCAGCTGCTGCGCCGGCTGAAACTCAATCCCGCCGACGTCCGCTGAACCCGGCGCCACCACGGCCCGTCCCTGGCCGGTAATGTTGAAGCCATCCAGACCGCACGGAAGGAGGAGCACCATGACGGCCATCTCGGCCCGGCGTGCCACGGCGTTTCTCCGCCGGGGTGCCCTTCTCGCGGGATTGCTGGCGATCGTCGCCGGCATACTTGGCATGCACATCATGACCGGCACGCACGCCATGGCAGCGGTGGCCACCGGGCATGAGACCGGGGCGCTGCATGCCATGCCGGCGCACCCCGGCCACGTCGCGGACATCACCGCGGTCCCGGGGACGACCACAGCAGCTCCGGGTATCACGCACGCAGCAGGACCGTCATGCGCCGATACCGGCGGGGGCACGATGATCTCCGCCATGGGCGGGAACTGCGTCCCCTCTCCCGGGACCACGACCCTGGCAGCTCGGCCGCCGGGCACAACGCCCCTCCCCTCGAGCGGCGGAACCATTACCGGCGTTTCCGACACCGGGTACGGGTTCATTCCGCGAAGTCCTTCTCCGGGCCAACTTTCCGTCAGCCGGACGTAAGCGGCCACGCTGCGCCGTGTCCTGCCCGGCGCGCCCCGCTTACCCGATACGCACCTGCCGGCTGTTCAGGCCGGGCATGAGCGTGTTATCCGCAGTCGTGCAACAACGCCGATTTGATGATTGAAGGACTTGAACTCCATGAAGAAGACTCTGACCATTTCTGCCCTAGGAATTGCCGCCGTCATAGCCCTTGCGGGCTGCGCGGGGACCTCCGGAAGTACACCTGCCAGCTCCATGCCGGGCATGGGCCAAACCGGGATGGGGATGTCCACGGGCTCAGCCCCGGCCTCCTCGGACCACAACACGGCGGACACCATGTTCACGCAGGGGATGATCCCGCACCACACCCAGGCCGTGGAGATGAGCGACATGATGCTCAAGAAACAGGGCGTGGACGGGCAGGTCACCGCTCTCGCAACCAAGATCAAAGCTGCCCAAGCCCCCGAAATTGAGCAGATGACGGGCTGGCTCAAGAGCTGGAACGAACCGGCCCAGATGGCCAGCGGCCATGGCATGGGTGACGGGATGATGGGCGATGAGGACATGAAGAAGCTCGACGCCGCCCAGGGCACCGAAGCGGCCAAGCTGTTCCTGACCCAGATGATTGCCCATCACGAAGGCGCCGTGGTGATGGCCACGACCGAAAGCGGCCAGGGCAAGAACCCCGATGCCATCAAACTCAGCAAGGCAATCGTGACTTCACAGACAGCCGAAATCCAAGAGATGAAGGGCCTGCTGGCGAGCCTCTAGCCAGCGCCCCCTGCCCCGGTCCGTCACCGGACCGGGGCCATCCCTGGATTTCTGCGCCATCCGCGGACCACACCTTGATGGCAGCAAGAAGTCCCCTGCAGCGACTCCCCCGCTGAACGGGACTTGTCTCCCATGGAATCAGCGTGTTCATCTAGTTTGCTGAGAAGGTCCCTGATGCGGCGCTGTGTTGCCTGGTGACGTTCGATTTCTGGCTGCCACCCGCGAATCTGCGCGTCGTTGACGAGCCCTTCCTCGCGCGCCAGCCGTGCCCGGAGTTTCGGGGGCATATTCGCTGGTCGTGAGGAACTTAGGGCATGAGAGCATCAGTTCGCATTCACACGGCCCCTCCGCAGGCAACCGCAGGCAGTGGCCGAGTTCAAGTGCTTCTGCGGGCCCGTTGCTGGTGCCGGGCCGGTCGAAGTACGCGAGTATGTCCCCTGCACGGCGTTTCAGCGTCCGGCCAAGCGGAATGACTTCGGTCAGCGCCTCGGGAACGCCGGCAGTGACGGCGTCGATCAGTGCTTGCATGAGCTGTTTCCCCTGGCTGCCGTCAGGTTCGCGGTAGGCGGTGATGACGCGCTGGTAGATTTTCCAGGTCGCTTCGATTTCGGCATGGCCGTCCGCAACGAACAATGCCTCCAGCCTGTCTTTCTGCTTGTCGGTAAGCAGATCGCGCCCGGTGTGCAGGGTCCAGGGGTTGGCGTAGAGCGGGTCCCCGGACCGTGGCCGGCGGATTGTGGAAGGTGATAGTGGCGATTTTGGGGGTGGGGCGTTCCAGGATGACGGTGCTTGCTGTGTTCATGATGCTCCTAACGGGGGTGCTGGACGGATTGTTGGGGGGGTGGATGAGTGCTTGCTGCGGCGGATGGTGGCACCCATGAAGTGCACGACGGCGCTTCGCGGGAGGAAACGGGCGGCGATGGCCAGGGGACGCCCGTTGGTGATGACCGAGGGGCGGTGCCTAGGCTTGTCCACGGTGTCGATGGCCGCCTTCACCACGTCTTCAGGACGCGCGCGGCGGGTTCCGTAGTCCGCTGCCTGGCTGCCGGCGGCGTCGAAGAATTCCGTGGCCATGGCACCGGGTGAGATGGCGAGGACCCGGAGGCCCGTTCCGCGAGCCTCTTCCCAGAGGGATTCGGTGAAGCTGAGCACGAAGGCCTTGGAGGCGCCGTAGACGCTGAGGTAGGGCGTGGGCATGAAGCCGAGAAGGCTGGCGACGTTGATGAGGATGCTCGTCTCCTGCTTTGCGAAGATGTCGAAGTAGGCGTGGCTGAGGTCCACCAGGGCGGCCATGTTCAGGGTGATGAGCTGCTGGAGGCGTTCCGGGTCTTCCTCGCCGAACGGGTTGTGCGTTCCAAAGCCTGCGTTGTTGACCAGGCCTGTTGCGAAGATCCCCCGGGACTCGAGTTCTGCGCGGAGTGTGCGGCCGGCGTCGGGCCTGTCCAGTTCGCGGGCAATGGTGGTGACCTTGACGCCGTGCTTGGCGGTCAGTTCCTTTGCGAGGGCAACCAGCCGGTCTTCGCGGCGGGCGATCAGGACGAGGCTGGAGCCGCGGGCAGCGAGCTGGCGGGCGAATTCCGCTCCGAGGCCGGAGCTGGCGCCGGTGACGATGACGGTCTGTGTGCTGTAGTCAATAGTTTTCATTGACACACTCTATGCAAGATTCTGCACAAAGTGCAAGTTGTTTCTAAAACTGCACCATTGTACTATCAGTGCATGCCTACAACGCCTTCTCCCCTCCGCCTGCAGACCCGGGCGGTCGTCCGATCGCTCCTTGCCCAGACCGCGATGACATTGTTTGCCGAGAAGGGATACAACGAAACCACCGTCGATGAGGTCGCCGCGGCGGCGGGAGTGTCCCGGCGCACTCTGTTCAACTACTTCCGCACCAAGGAGGACCTCGCGCTCAGCGGCCTGTCGGAGCAGGGGGACGTCATTGCCGAAAGGCTCAGCGGTCGCCCTGCAGATGAAAACGCCTGGGTGTCCCTGCGCTACGCATTCCAGGTTCTCGACGAGATAGAGGCGACCCCGCAGCATCGGCTTGAAATCATCTCGATGCTGTTCGACAACGAAGCGCTCCGGGCCGGTCATGCTGAGAAGCAGGCGCGGTGGACCGACCTGCTGGCCCCTCTGATTGAGCCGAAGATCCCCGACTCGGGCGACAGGACTTTCGAGGCGAGGGCGATCGTGGGCACCGCCATCACCTGCCTCCAGGCCGCCATGGAGGAGTGGCTTCGGCGCGAGGGAGCAACGCCGATGTTCGACCTGTACGACACCGCAATAGCAGCGGTGCGCACCCTATAACCCACTCCGCTGCCATTTCGCCATCCGCAAGGCCATCCGTAGCTGCCCTCATCCAGACCCACCTCAAGAAGGCAGACCCGTCATGACACACACTCTCCCCACCCCTGACTTCAAAAATCTCCAGGATGCATACCGCGCAGAAACGGCCGCGATGCTCGATTTCGTGGGCGGACTGACCGATGCCCAGTGGAACGCACCCAGCAAGGCGGCCGGCTGGAGCATCGCGGACATGGTGGCGCATATAGGCTCCACTGCCCACAACATGTACATCCCCGCCGGCGTCCTCTCCTCCCGCAAGCCCAGCCTCGAAGCAGCCAACGAGGGCCCGGTGGAAATTCGCCGGAGCTGGAGCAGGGAGCGGGTCATGGCCGAGTTCACCACCTCGACCCGGACGGCGGACCGCATGCTCAGCCTGGTCCGGCGCACGCCGCTGCGGAACGTCCCCATGCAGCTCAACGAGCTGGGCAAATACCCCATGGCGCTGCTGGTGGGCGGGGCGCTCGTGTTCGATCTCCACACGCACCTTCGCCACGACATGGCTCCGGCGCTGGGGCTGCCCACCCCACCCTCTGACAGCAAACGGATGAAGGCTGTGCTCACCTGGATGACAGCGGTCCTGAGCAACCAGACGGCCATGGCTCCTGTGCCGGGCCTCGATGCAGGTCTCACCCTGACGCTGACCGGCCCTGGCGGCGGCAGCTGGTGGATCGATTCCCGCGGCCTCTCGGAGCCCGGAACCGGGACTCCTGCTGCCCGCATTACGGCTCCCGCCATCTCCCTCCCGGACTGGGGAACCAGGCGCTCATCCTGGCGCGATGCAGAGGTTTCGGTGGAGGGCGACGCCGGCCTGGCCGCCCTATACCTGGACATTGTCAACATCATCTGAGTGGTCGGCAGGTAGCCATCGTTCAGGCAATGGACGTCTTCTGGCGTCAGGGCTATGCCTCGACAACACCCCAGGGGCTCGCCGATGCGCTCGGCATCGGCAAGGGAAGCCTCTACAACGCCTTCGGTGGCAAGCGGCAACTCTACGACCTCGCACTGCAGCATTACCTCGAAGCCCAGAGGGCCGTTCTTGCCTCATGGCTGGAGGCCTCCGGGCCGGTCAGGGAACGCCTCCGCAGTGCGTTGACGTTCCTGGTGGAGACCGACCTTGCCGACCCCCACCAGCGGGGCTGCCTCGCGAACTGCGCTCCGACCTGGATGCCGGCGCCGTAGCCAGCATGCTGCTGAATACGGTCACGGGACTCCATGCCCTGGCCCGCATCGATCATGGCGACGGGCGGTTGCAGCGGGTTGTTGGCGCGACGGTCGACCTGCTTTAGGGCACTCCAGGGCCTCGCTATCTTCACCGCACCGGCCCAGCCCGTGAACATCCCCATGCCGGCGCCCGAGGGCGGGTGGACCTGGCCGTCCACCTCAGTGACCCTGGTATCGGGTGAGCGCGAAGCGAATGAGCTGTCCGCGCGCCCTCCGGGTCCCACTCCGTCAGGTAGCTGGCCGGGTCCACAAAGGCACACACAAGGTGCGGTCCCAGGGCGGTCGCGAGGTCACCGGCCGTGCGGACCAGGTGCTCTGAAAATCCCCACCCGACCCCGGGCACGATCGGCCCGTCCGGCCGATCCTCATCGGAGATCAGCGTGAAATTCCCGGGTCCGCCGCGCAGTGACGGCGGCGATGACTGCCGCGGCCCCGGTAGCGGCAGCCGCGTTCCTCGCCCGCGGAACCCAGGCAGCCCGGTCGCCCTCCGCGCAGGTTTCACCGGTCAAGGCAGCCTAGGCACACCGGAAGCGGTCAGCATCGGCAGTCCCGCGGCCCTGCGTCAGTGGGCAGGAACTTCGGCTCAGCCGGCACCGTCAGGGCACCGAGCGCCGTCCGGCAGGACCGGCGCCGGTAAGATTGGACGGTGCTGATTCTGCTGCCGCCCTCCGAAGGCAAGACCCCCGCCCTTGGCGGCGACGCCGTCGACTGGGCCTCCCTGAGCTTCCCCGCGCTCAACAGCTACCGGGCCAAGGTGCTCGAAGCGCTCGGCACGGTCAGCGCCCATGTGGACGCCCTGGCGCTGCTCGGAGTCGGCGCCTCACTGCGGGCCGACGTCGAGCGCAATACGCGGCTGCACGCCGAACCCGCGGCGCCGGCACACCAGGTCTATTCCGGGGTGCTGTACGACGCACTCGGCTATGACTCCCTGACCGCGGTGCAGCGCCGGAAGGCGGAGGCCTCCGTGCTGGTCATTTCAGCGCTCTGGGGCGCCATCCGCTTCGCGGACAGGGTGCCCGCGTACCGGCTGTCGATGGGAACCGCGCTTCCCGACGTCGGACGCCTGGCGTCATTCTGGAAACCGCAGCTCAACGATGCCCTGCTGGCCGCAACGGCCGGCGAGCTCCTGGTGGATTGCCGCTCCAGCACCTACGCGGCGGCGTGGACTCCCCCGCCGGCGCAGACGGTCGCGGTAAACGTCTTTACCGAGGTCAACGGCGTGCGTAAGGTGGTCAGCCACTTCGCCAAGCACACCCGCGGGGAACTGGCGCGGCACCTGCTGACCCGCCGGGGCAAGGCTCCGGAAACGCCCGTGCAGCTGCAGAAGGCGGCGGCCGAGAAATGGACGGCGGAACTTGTCGAGGGCACGGCCCGGAAGCCGCACGCCCTCAACATCATCCTGCCCAACTAGCTCGCAGCTGGGGCGTTTTGAGTGCCCAGAACGGCCCTTGCTGCTAGTCAGTTGGCTGGTTAGGCCCGCTCCACTCGGCGGAGCGGACCAGGATGCAGCCGGAGTCCGGGCAAAACACGATGTCGTCCTCCGCCGCGGCCTTGATCTCCGCGAGGTCGCCGGGGCTCAGCTGCATGCCGGAGCCCTCGGAGGTGCCGTGGAACAGCCGGGCCGCACCCACGCCGCGCTTGGCCAGGGTCTTCTCGTAAATGGCCAGCATGCCCGGATCCAGGTCAGCGGCGAATTCGGCACGCTTGCCGCGCACCACCGTGGCCTCGGCGGCGATTTCGGCCAGCTGCTCATCCAGTTCGGCGCGGATGACGCCGAAGGAACCCTGTATGTCATTGACGATCTGCTGCTGCGTAGCCTGGCGGAGGCGCAGCGAGTCCAGGCGTTCCAGGACCTCCAGTTCGAGATCTTCGAGGTCGGAGCGGCGTTTGTTGAGGGACACGAGGTCGCGCTGCAGGGCAACGAGGTCCTTGGACAGGCCCGTGCCGCTGTTGAGCCTCGCTTCGTCGCGTCCAATCCGGGAGGCTACCTGCTCGACGTCGGCCTCTGAGCGCTTGAGCTCGAGTTCGGCGTCGTGGACGGCCACCTTCGCGGCACCGAGTTCACCGTTGGCCACACCGAGGGCAGCTTCAAGATCGGTGATCCGGGAGTCGCTTTCAAGGCTTCGTCGGCGGTTGGACAGGGACTTGAGCCTGGCATCAAGTCCCTGCAATTCGAGCAACTTCAACTGTTCCGCCGGTGCTGCCTTGGCCACTATTTACCTCCGCTAAATCCAATCCGGCCGGAGCCGGGCACCTTCCCGGCGCTCCTTAGACTCTAGTCCCCGCCCGGAGTCAGAATGAAGTCCCACGGGTCGCTGTTGGTGGTGCTGACCCGGATCTCGACGTCATGGCCCTGGTCGCCCAGCACATTGCCCAGTGCCTCGGCGGCGGCGGGCAGCCACAGCCACTCGCTGGCGAAGTGCGAAACGTCGATCAGGTAGGGCCGGTCGTTGACGGCCGCCTCGCGGGCTTCCGACGCCGGATGGTGCCGCAGATCGGCCGTCAGGTAGACGTCGGCGTTGCTGGCCCGCACCTCGCCGAACAGGGAATCGCCGGCGCCGCCGCACACGGCAACGCGCCGGACCAGCCCGTCCCTGTCGCCGGAAACCCGCACGCCCCCGGCGACCGCGGGCAGGATGCCGAAGACGCGTGCGGCGAAGTCGCCCAGCGTGAGTACTTCTTCGAGGTCTCCGACCCGCCCGATACCTTCTTCCGGCAGGCCGGCGGCCGCCGGGGTCAACGGGGCAACGTTCTGCAGGCCGAGGGCGTCGGCCAGCACATCGGAGACGCCGCCGACCGCGGAGTCACCGTTGGTGTGCACGGTCAGGAGGCCTGTTCCGGACTCGATCAGCCGGTGCACCGCCCGTCCCTTGGCGGTGGTCGCGGCGACGGACGTCACGCCCTTGAGCAGCAGGGGATGGTGCGTGATCAGCAGTTCCGCGCCCCACTCGATGGCTTCCTCGATCACTTCGAGGGTCGGATCGACGGCGAAGAGGATCCTGGACACTTCGGCCGAGGGGTGGCCCGCCACGAGGCCCACTTCGTCCCAGTCCTCAGCGAGGGATTCGGGCCACAACTCCTCCACGGCGAGCAGGATCATGCCCAGCGTGGGTACCCCGGACGCTTCGCCGGCGCCGTTTCCCCCAGTGTCATCACTGTTGGTGCCAGCGCCGTTTCCTTCGGAAGGTCCGGCTGAAACGTCGGTGTTTACAGGTTCCATACCCTCATTTTTACCCTATCGGCGGGCCGGGCCACCGGCCTCGGGAATCATCGGGGCACTTCAACCATTGAAGAGAGCATGAAAACTTTTGTCCTCGGCGGAGGCTGCTTCTGGTGCCTCGACGCCGTCTACCAGAAAACCAAGGGTGTCAGCGCTGTCGTTTCGGGCTACACCGGAGGCCATGACCGCCATCCCGACTACTACGCCGTCTGCTCCGGAACCACCGGCCACGCCGAGGTGGTGGCGGTGACATTCGACGAGGACGTGATCCCGGCGGAAGTCATCCTGGACATGTTCTTCGCGCTGCACGACCCCACAACACTCAACCGCCAGGGCTACGACGTCGGCACGCAGTACCGCTCGTCGATGTTCTACGAGACCACGGAGGAGAAGATCCTCTTTGAAGAGGCGATCGAACGGAACCAGCAGCTGTGGGACGACCCGATCGTGACGGAGGTCAGCCGGCTGCCGGAGTTCCATGTAGCGGAGACCATCCATCAGGACTTCTACGCGAAGTATCCGGAACAGGGCTACTGCCAGGTGATCATCAACCCGAAGCTCGCCAAGGCCAGGAAATATTACTCTGCATGGCTTAATGCTTAGCTAGGCCCCGCAGGCCATCGTTAGGCTGACCTTAGTATTCACCCTTCTCCAGATAGGCACATATACCCATGGCACGGATCTATGACGATGTTACGCAGCTGGTTGGCGGCACCCCGCTGGTCCGGCTGAACCGGCTCACTGAAGGGCTCGACGCGACCGTTGCCGTCAAGCTGGAGTTCTACAACCCGGCAAACAGCGTCAAGGACCGGATCGGCGTCGCCATCATCGACGCGGCCGAAAAGGCCGGGGCCCTCCAGCCCGGCGGCACCATTGTGGAAGGCACGTCCGGCAACACCGGCATCGCGCTGGCCATGGTGGGCGCGGCCCGCGGCTACAAAGTCATCCTGTCCATGCCGGAGACCATGTCCACCGAGCGCCGTGTCATGCTCCGCGCCTATGGCGCCGAGATTGTGCTCACTCCCGGCTCCGAGGGCATGCGCGGTGCGGTGGAGAAGGCCCAGGAGATCGTCGCCAACACGGAGAACTCCATCTGGGCGCAGCAGTTCGCCAACGAGGCCAATCCGGAGGTGCACCGCACCACCACAGCCGAGGAAATCTGGTCCGACACCGACGGCCAGGTGGACATCTTCGTCGCCGGCGTCGGCACCGGCGGAACCGTCACCGGCGTCGGCCAGGTCCTCAAGGCGCGCAAGCCCGACGTGCAGATCGTCGCCGTCGAGCCGAAGGACTCCGCCATCCTCAACGGCGGCGCCCCGGGCCCGCACAAGATCCAGGGCCTCGGCGCCAACTTCGTTCCGGAAATCCTGGACACCAACGTCTACGACGAGGTCATCGACGCCACCCTCGAGGACTCGGTCCGGGTGGCGCGCGAGCTCGGAGTCAAGGAAGGCATCCTGGGCGGCATCTCCTCCGGCGCGATCGTCTGGGCCGCCCTGGAGCTCGCCAAGCGCCCGGAGAACGCCGGTAAGCTGATTGTGGCTGTTGTCTGCGACTTCGGTGAGCGCTACATCTCCACCGTGCTCTATGACGACATCCGCGGCTGAGTCCCAGCCCGTAGTCACACGATTCCCCAGAAAGGTCTTTGTGAGCTTCTTCGCAAGACTTAAGGAAGACCTCGACGCCGCCCGGTCGCATGACCCGGCGGCTCGAGGTTCTTTTGAGAACTTCTTCGCCTATTCCGGCCTGCACGCCATCTGGTTCCACCGCCTGACACACCGGATGTGGCAGAACCCCGCGCTGCGGTTCCCGGCCCGGCTGATCTCCCAGCTGGCCCGCTTCCTCACCGGGATCGAGATCCACCCCGGCGCGACCATCGGCCGGCGCTTCTTCATCGACCACGGCATGGGCGTGGTCATCGGCGAGACAGCCGAGATCGGCGAGGACGTCATGCTCTATCACGGCGTCACACTTGGCGGACGCTCGCTGGCCAAGATCAAGAGGCACCCCACGCTCGAGGACCGCGTGGTCATCGGCGCCGGGGCCAAGATCCTGGGCCCCATCACGATCGGCCGGGACAGCGCCGTCGGCGCCAACGCCGTCGTCGTCAAGGACGCCCCGGCGGAGTCGATCGTCACCGGCGTGCCGGCGACCTGGCGGCACCGCGACGCGCAGCGGGAGACCAAACCCGCCGTCGACCCGGCCGAATACCTGATCGAGTACCGGATCTAGGCAGTCCTAGGCGGGGAACCGCTTGTAGATGCTCCAGAGCACGGCATCGAATGCCCGGTCCGGCAGGAGGCGGCGCAGCAGCAGGATGGTCCGTGCGTTCCGGCCGACCGGATAGCGGGTTTTGGGCCGTACCGCGGTGGCGGCATGCACGATCGCCTCCGCCACCACCTCCGGGCCCGAGGACTGGCCGGCCTTGTCAGTGGTGGCCAGCGCCGCCGCCACCATCACGGCCTGCGCCGCGTAGGGCCCGTCCGCGGAACTCGCCAGCAGGCCCTTCGCGGAAATCGCGCCCCATTCGGACTGCGTGCCGGCCGGTTCGATGATGGACACGCCGATGCCGTGCGGCTTGAGCTCGATCCGCAACGAATCGCTGAGGCCCTCGACGGCAAACTTCGTGGCGTGGTACCAGGCGCCGAGCGGCTCGTACATCTTTCCGCCGATCGAGGACACGTTGATGATCCGCCCGCGCCGCGCCTCCCGCATGGCCGGAATCACCAGCTGCGTCATCCGGGCCAGGCCGAACACATTGACGTCGAACTGCCGCCGGCCCTCGGCCAGCTCCACCTCCTCAAGCGAGCCGTAGGAACCGTAGCCGGCGTTGTTGACCAGGACATCGATCCGGCCGTGCACCGCAAGAACCCCTCCGACGGCGGCGCTCATCGAGGCCTCGTCCGTCACGTCCAGGGCCACGACCATAACGCCATAGGCCTTCAACGGCTCCATTTTCTCCACGCGGCGGGCCCCGGCATAGACCGTGAAGCCGGCCGCGGCGAGCTTCCTCGCTGTTTCGAAGCCGATCCCGGTGGAGGCACCGGTGACAAACGCTACGGGCTGGGACATTGACTGGACTCCTTGGGCAGGGTGCGGCCAAAAACACGAACGGCCGGCGCCCCCAGAGTATCGGGAAGCGCCGGCCGTTCGTGCCGGAAGGTGGCGGGGACTAATGCGTGTCCACTGCCTCGATCTCGGACTTGTCTTCGCCCCAGAGGGTGTGGAACGTGCCCTCGGCGTCGACGCGGCCGTAAGTGTGCGCGCCGAAGAGGTCACGCTGGCCCTGGATCACGGCGGCCGGAAGGCGCTTGCGGCGCAGGCCGTCGTAGTAGGCCAGCGAGGAGGAGAACACCGGCACCGGGATGCCGAGCTGGACCGCCGTGGAAACCACGCGGCGCCACGCCGGCAGGACGTCGGCAATGGCTTTGGTGAACGCCGGGGCGAAGAGCAGGTTGGCCGGCTTCACCTCCGCGGCGTACGCCTTGGTGATTTCCTTGAGCAGTTCCGCACGGATAATGCAGCCGCCGCGCCACAGCGAGGCGATCTCGTCCAGCTTCAGGTCCCAGCCGTACTCCTTGGCGGCGGAGGTGAGCATGTCCAGCCCCTGCGCGTAGGAGACCAGCTTGGAGGCGTAGAGTGCCTGGCGGACGTCCTCCACGAAGGTGTCGGGGACGTCGATGTCGGCCTCGGCACCTGCCAGGAGTTCCTGGGCCAGCTTGCGCTGCTCCGTCTGGGAGGACAGGGCGCGGGCGAAGACGGATTCGGCGATGCCCGACGTCGGCGAGCCGAGCTCGAGTGCCGAAATGACCGTCCAGCGGCCGGTTCCCTTCTGGCCGGCAGCGTCCACCACGACGTCGACGAACGGCTTGCCGGTCTTGGCATCGACGTGTCCGAGGACCTCGGCGGAAATCTCGATCAGGAAGGAAGCGAGGTCGCCCTTGTTCCACTCTTCGAAGATCGTCGCCTGCTCGGCCGGCTCGATCCCCGCTCCGGAGCGCAGCAGGTCGAACGCTTCACCGATGACCTGCATGTCCGCGTATTCGATGCCGTTGTGGACCATCTTGACGAAGTGGCCGGCGCCGTCGGTGCCGATCCAGGCGCAGCAGGGCTTGCCGTCCACGTGCGCGGCGATCTTTTCCAGCAGCGGGCCGAGGGCCGCGTAGGACTCCTTGGAGCCGCCAGGCATGATCGAGGGGCCGTTGAGGGCTCCTTCCTCGCCGCCCGAGACGCCGATGCCGACGAAGTGCAGGTCCTTCTTGGCGAGCGCGGCCTCGCGGCGGCGGGTGTCCTCGTAGTGCGAGTTGCCGGCGTCGATGATGATGTCGCCCGCCTCCAGGAGCGGCTCGAGCTGCTCGATCACGGAGTCGACCGGCTTGCCGGCCTTGACCATGATGAGCACGCGGCGCGGCTTCTCCAGCGAATCAACGAGTTCCTGGAGCGTCTCCGTGCGGACGAAGTCGCCGTCCTGGCCGTGCTTGGCCAGGAGAGCGTCAGTCTTCGCGACGGACCGGTTGTGCAGGGCAACGGTGAAGCCGTTCCGGGCCAGGTTGCGGGCGAGGTTGGCCCCCATCACCGCAAGGCCGGTGACACCGATGTGTGCTGACATCAAAACTCCAATTCATTTTTGTGCAACGAGTGCATTTCGTCCCGCACTTCATGCGGAACACGCTTTTGGCAACAGTGGCTGTCAATAAACCATATGTATTTCCGCGGGCTACGGGAAAGCAGCGCCCACGTGGCGGAACAACGGCGCGTCACAAACAGTCTATGATTTCCGGCGCATACCCCCGCCGGTCGGGTCAGGAAGCGCGGCGGATCGGCGGCTGACCAGTAGCTGGACCGGCGACGGGACCGGCGGCCGGATGGTCCGCGCCGCATTATGCTTACGACTATGTCAACCAGTCTCCACCACCGCGCCATCGAGCATCTGGGCGCCCGCATCGTCGCGGGTGATCTCCCCGCCGGCCACGTCATGCTGGCCGAGCAACTTGAGGAAGAGCTCAGCGTCTCCCGTTCGGTGGTGCGTGAGGCTGTGCGCGTCCTGCAGTCCCTGGGCCTGGTCGAGACCATCAAACGGGTGGGAATCCGGGTCCTGCCGGCCAACCGGTGGAACCCCTTCGATCCCCTCGTGATCCGCTGGCGGCTGGCCGGTGCGGGACGCGGGGCCCAGCTGCGCTCCCTCGCCGAGCTGCGCACCGCCGTCGAGCCCGTGGCCGCCGAACTGGCCGCGGTCAACGCCCCCGAGGAGATCCGGCGCGAACTCGTGGAGATTTCGCATGCGATGCGCGACGCCGGCCACGCCGGCGATGTGCCCCGGTTCCTGGAGCTGGACATCCATTTCCACTCCGTCCTGCTCACCGGATCCGGCAACGAGATGTTCGCCAACATGGTGGGCCAGGTGGCCGAGACGCTGACCGGGCGCACGGTGCACGGCCTCATGCCGGACCATCCCCGGGAGACGGCTCTGCGGTGGCATGTGGAGCTCGCGGAAGCGATTGCCGCCGGAGAAGCCACCGCGGCCCGGGAAGCATCGAACAAGATCATGCGCGAGACGATCTCGGAGATGGAAGCCAGCTGGAAGAACCAGCCCCGAGTGTTCCTGCCGCTCGAGCGTCCCTAGGTGCGTGGGCCTCTGGAGGCAGCGCCTCCGCCGGGGCCAATCACTGCTCCGGCGCCGGCCTGAAGTCCAGCAGCACCTTTCCGGATTCGGCGGAGTTCCTGGCGACCTCGAACGCCTCCAGCCCCCGGTCCAGGGTGAAGGTGTGGGTGACTACCGGGTCCACGAACAGCGATCCGTCCGCGAGCGCGCCAATGACCTCGTCGATTTCGTCGTTGAAGCGGAAAGAGCCCAGCAGTTCAAGCTCACGGGTGATCGCCAGCGAGATCAGGACGGGCTGCGGGCCGGACGGCAGGAGCCCCACCATCACCACTTTCCCGCCGCGCACTGCGCCCTTGATCGCCGACGCCAGGCCATGATGGCTGCCGGAGGACTCGATGACGACGTCCGCCGCCACCGCCGCGATGGCCTCGGTGTTGTCCCCCCTGAGAACCTCGTCCGCGCCGACGGCGCGGGCAATCTCCAGCGGCCTGGCATGCATGTCCACTGCCACGATCCGCGTCGCGCCCGCGCGTTTGAGGACAGCAACCGCCAGCGCGCCGATGGGGCCGCTGCCGATCACGAGGGCCGTCTTGCCCGCCACGTCGCCGGCCCGGGAGACGGCGTGCCAGGCGACACTGGCCGGTTCCACCAGGGCGGCGGTCTTCAGCTTGAGGCCGGCCGGCAGGGGCCGGAGCATCCGGGCGGGCAGGGTGGCGTACCGGCTGAACGCGCCGTCGGTGTGCGGGAACCGTGCGGCACTGCCCAGGTAGGTGCAGCCCGGCGAGAGGTTCGGGCGGTCTTCGGGATACCGTTCGGCGCCCGGACCCGGTGTGGCGGGATGCACGGCGACGGCGGTGCCTGCCGCCGGGCCGGTGCCGTCCGCGGCGGCCTGGAGTATGGTGCCGACAATTTCGTGGCCGAGGATCAGCGGCGCCTTCAGCACCGATTCACCCGCGGCGCCGTGCAGCCAGTAGTGCAGGTCCGAGCCGCAGATGCCGCCGAACGCCACGTCCACAACGGCTTCATCCGGCCCCGGTGCGGACACGGGAACGTCCTCGATCCGCAGATCACCCGCGGCGTGGGCCACCACTGCGGCCGCTGTCGCCGGAAGGACTGTTACACCGCCCATCAGACCACCACCGTCATTCCGCCGTCGATGAAGATGGTCTGGCCGTTGACGAAATTGGAGCCGTCTGAGGCCAGCCAGACCGCGGGGCCGGCCAGGTCCTGCACGGTCCCCCAACGGTGCGCGGGGGTCCGGCCCAGGATCCACGAGTTGAACTGCTCGTCGTCCACGAGGTTCTGCGTCATCTCGGTGTGGATGTAGCCCGGTGCGATGCCGTTGATCTGCAGGCCCGATCCCGCCCACTCGGCCGTCATGGCCCGGGTCAGGTTCCGCAGGCCGCCCTTCGCCGCAATGTAGGGGGCGATGGTGGGCCGGGCGAGGTCGGTCTGGACCGAGCAGATGTTGATGATCTTGCCCCGGCCGCGCGGGATCATGTGCCGGGCCGCCTCGCGCCCGACCAGGAAGGCGCTGGTTAAGTCCGTGGAGATCACCCGTTCCCAGTCGGCGACGTCGAGTTCCAGCATGGGGACGCGGTGCTGGATGCCCGCGTTGTTCACCAGGATTTCCAGCGGTCCCACGTTTTCCTCGACCCAGGTGACGCCCCGGGCCGCCTCGGTGTCCTTCGTGACATCGAAGGCGCAGCTGTGCACCCGGCCGGGCGGATAGTCCGCGGCCATCGCTGCCTCGGCGGCCTTGAGCCGTTCGGGGTTGATACCGTTGAGCACCACCGTGGCGCCGGCGTCGGCCAGGGCCCGGGCCAGGGCGTTGCCGATCCCCCGGCTGGAGCCGGTGACCAGTGCGGTCCGGCCTGTCAGGTCAAAAAGTCCACTCATGGTTCGCTGATCCTCACTGGGTCTTGGCTGTTTTGTTGCATCCGGCGATGCCGCTGAGATTCGAGATTGCCTGCCGCACGACGGCGAGGTCCTTCTCCCCCAGGCCCTGGCGTTTGAGTTCCGCATAGAGGTCCACGCCGGCCTCCGCCATCGGTACGGCGGCATGGACGGCGGCGGCGCTTTCGAGGACGAAAGAAAGGTCCTTGTGCATGAACTTCGCGGGTCCGGTGGGCTCGTAGTCCTTCGCGGCGAGCCGCGGGCCGACAACGTCAAGGACCCTGCTGCCGGCCAGTCCGCCGGCAAGCACCTCGTAGAGGGCCGCGACGTCCATACCGGAGCGTTCGGCGAGTTCCGCGGCCTCGGCGAGCGCCGCCGTCGTGGTCCCCACGATGAGCTGGTTGCATGCCTTGGCCAGCGACCCGGAGCCCAGCGGCCCCAGCCGCCGCACCGTGCTGCCCATCCCCCCGAATAGCGGAAGGAGCCGCTGGAAATCGCCTTTATCGGCCCCCACCATGATGGCCAGGGTCCCTTCCACGGCACCTTTCGTGCCGCCGCTCACGGGAGCATCGACGACGACGGCGTTCCCGCCGCTCGCCCTGGCCACATGGGCCCCGAATTCCTTCACCGCTGAGGGCGAGACGCTGCTCATTACGACCACGGCGGTTCCGGCGGCGGGCGGGTTTGCGGACCAGCTGGCCAGGAGTCCCGCGGCTGCGACTTCGATGTAGGAGAGATCCGGGAGCATGAAGATGATGACCGGTGCGTCGCGGAGCCCGTCTACGTCGGCGACGCGTGCGCCGCCGAGGGCTTCGAACGCGTCTAGCGCCCCCGGCGAGCGGTTCCAGGCCGTGACTGCCCAGCCGGCCTTGAGCAGGTTTGCTGCCATCGGCGCGCCCATAAACCCCAGGCCCACAAAGCCGGCTTCCTTCCGGTCCATATCCATGCTGTACTCACTTCGTCGTGGCTAATCTTCGAAATCTGTTCAATATCCTAACCTCCATTCAGTATGATGAACACTATGACGCCTAAAACCACCGTCGCGATCGCCGTCCCGCTCGAAGCTGAGCTGGTGGAGCGCATCCGCGCAGTAGATCCTTCCGTTACCGTCCTCTACGAACCAGAACTGTTGCCGCCGGAGCGCTTTCCCGCGGACCACTCGGGTGATCCGGGCTTCCGCCGGACGCCGGAGCAGGAGGAGCGCTACTGGGCCATGCTCAACCAGGCGCAGGTGCTCTACGGGCTCCCCAACGAAAGCCCGGCGGGCCTCGCCAGGATCGCCGGCAGCAATCCCCACCTGGAGTGGATCCATGCCATGGCGGCAGGAGCCGGCGGTGCCGTGAAGGCGTCCGGACTGGATGCCGCCACGCTGCAGAAGTTCAAGGTCACCACCTCCGCCGGGGTTCACGCCCTGCCCCTCGCCGAGTTCGCCGCCCTGGGAATCTTCAACGGCTTCAAGCGCAGCGCGGAACTGGCCCAGGACCAGGCCGTCCGGAACTGGCCCGAGCTCCGCACCCCCACGCGCCTGGTCAACGGCTCACACCTGGTGGTCACCGGACTGGGCGAAATCGGCCTCGAGACAGCACGGATCGCGCGCGCGCTGGGCATGACCGTCAGCGGCACCAAGCGGACCGTGGAGCCGATCGACGGCATCCGGGACGTCACGGACAACGACGGCCTCGCCGGCCTGCTGGCTGCGGCGGACGCCGTCGTCAACACCCTTCCCGGCACGCCGTACACGGAGAAGCTCTTCAACCGCGAGGTATTCGCGGCCATGAAGCCCGGAACGGTCTTTGTGAACGTGGGCCGCGGCACCGTGGTGGACGAGGAGGCGCTGCTGGAGGCTCTCGACAACGGGCAGGTCTCGTATGCGTGCCTCGACGTGTTCGCCGTGGAGCCGCTCCCGCAGGACAGCCCGCTGTGGAACCACTCCAAGGTGATGGTGTCCCCGCACACCTCCGCCCTCAGCGCTGCTGAAAACCGGCTGATCGCCGAACGCTTCTGCAGCAACCTGCGGACGTTCCTCGACGGCGGCGAACTCCCCCACCTCGTGGACACGGTCCACTTCTACTAGGCCCCGCTCCGCACCAAGCACCCAGGGCGGCCCCACCGGAAACGGCGGGGCCGCCCCTTTGCTGTCCGGCGACACGCCGTCTGCCTGGCGCCGCGCAAACTGCCCACCGACTCGGGCATTCCGGTAGCACCAGGAATTTTGCGCGTCGCCAGGCGCTTCCCGTGTCACACAAACGGCCGTGGCCCCTTCCTGAGTGGAAGAGGCCACGGCCTGGAGTGTTCCGCAGAGCGCGGGCTGGGACGGCAGGAGCGCCTAGCTTGCGTCCTCGGTGAGGAGGAGGTCGCGTCCCACGGTCTCCGGAGTGAAGAACGTGGTGACAAACGAGATGAGGGCGAGGACCAGGGAGTAGATCGCGAGCACCAGCCAGGAGTGATCAGTGGCCGTCAGGAGCGTGGCGCCCACCAGCGGAACGAGTCCGCCGGCCAGGACGGCAGAGAGTTCGCGGCTCATGGCCACGCCGGTGAACCGGTACTGCGAGCCGAAGAGTTCGGGCAGGAGCGGGCACTGCGGGCCGAGCATGGACTGGACGCCAAGGGCGATGCCCACCACCATGACTACCCAGACCAGCGTGACATTGCCCAGCGTCACCAGGTAGAACGCCGGCAGCGCGAAGAGAGCCTGGAACAGCGCACCATAGCGGTACACGGGCACCCGGCCGAACCTGTCCGACAACGCGCCGAAGGTGACCACCATGACGGCGGCGAAGCCGGCTGCGATCAGCAGACCCACCGGGCCGATGAACTTGTCACCCGGGAAGATTCCGTCTTTTGACGCCAGGAAGGCGATGAGGAGGGCGGAGTAGATCGAGGAATTACCGTTCTCGCCCATCCGCAGGCCGATGCCGATCAGCACGTTCTTCTTGGAGTGCTTCCACAGCTGCCCGAGGGGGTTCTTGACCACGTTCTTGTGCTTCTCGAGCTCCTGGAAGACGGGCGTTTCCTTCAGCCGGAGCCGGATGAAGATGGCCACCGCAATCAGGAGCACACTCGAGAGGAACGGTACCCGCCAGAGCCAGCCTTCAAGGACGGCCTTGTCAGCCATGGCGATCAGGGCAAAGGTTCCGGCGCCGAGCAGGGTGCCCAGCTGGATCCCGACGAACGGGAGCGAGGCGAAGAAACCACGACGGCGGCGCGGCGCGACTTCGGAAATCAGCGTGGTGGCGCCTGCCTGCTCTGCTCCGGCGCCCAGTCCCTGCAGGATGCGCAGCGTCACCAGGAGGACGGCGCCCAGCATGCCGGCCTGCTCGAAAGTCGGCAGCAGGCCGATGGCGAAGCTTGCGGTGCCCATCAGGCCAATGGTGAGGATGAGGACCATCTTGCGGCCGAATTTGTCGCCGATGTAGCCGAAGATCATTCCGCCGAACGGCCGGGCCGCAAATCCGACCCCGTACGTGGCGAACGATGCGATCAATGCTCCGTCGTCGCCGAGCGGCTTGAAGAACAGCGGTCCGAAGATCAGGGCCGAAGCCAGCCCATAGATGTAAAAGTCGTAGTACTCCAGGGCCGAGCCCACGGAGCTGGCAAGAGTTGCCCTTCGCAGTTGCTCCGGATCGACGACGGCGTCGTCCGCATCAGCAAGCGGTGTATTAGTACGAGTTGTCACAAGCACTCCTCAAGAACACTCCAGACCCCCGTTGGCCTGGTGGGTTAGCAACAACCCCCTAAGGAGTCGATCACTATGTTGAACAGCGTACAACAGGCTGATCGATTAACCAATGTGTAATCGGATTTATAATTTGGGCGCCCCTGTAGGCGGAGTGACGGCGGCGGCCCTAGCCCATGGGGTTGCCGAGGGATCGGGCCAGTTCCTTCAGTTCTTTGACCATCATGGCGCCCTGTTCCTGCGAGAAGGTGGCCTTCAGTGCGGTGACTGAGAGGCCCAGGCTGGGGCCGTGTGCGCCGCGCGTCGGCACGGAGACGGCCAGGCAGACAACCCCCGTGGTTGATTCCTCGTCCTCGAATGCGTAGCCCTGCTCCCGGATGACGGCGAGCTGTGCCTTGAGCTCAGCCCCGGTGCGAATCGACTTCGGCGTCAGCACCGGCAGTTCGGCGTCGTCCGGGAACATCTCGGCGACGTCGTGGTCATGCAGCCGGGCCAGCAGGGCCTTGCCCACGGCGCACAGCGAAACGGGCATCTTGTCGCCGATGTTGGACGTGAGGCGGACGGCGGGGTGGCCTTCATAGCGGGCAAGGTAGATGACGTTGGTGCCGTCCAGCATGGCGATGCGGACCGTTTCTCCTGAAAGGGTTGGCGCCTGTTCGCAGAACCGATAGAACTCCTGGACCTCATCCAGGCGGCTGAGGTATGCCGCACCCAGCTCAACCAGCTTGCGTCCGAGCGTGAACTCGGCGCCTTGGCGCTTGATGAGCCCGGCCTCCTCGAGCGCAAGCAGAAGGTTCGACGTTGAAGATTTCGGAATACCGAGCCCCCTGGCAAGGTCACTGAGCGTGAGGCGCCCGGTCGCAGAATCAGCCAGCGCGTCAAGCACAGCGGCGGCCCTGATGACCGCCGGTGCGGGTGAGGCGCTGCCCAGTCCGTCGGAGGTCCGGGGAACTCGGGAATCGACCATGATTCTCCTTCAGGTAATTGCGCGCATCTCGCCAGCGCCTCTATTCGGGCGCTGTTCAGTCCGTTGAACACTAACCATCATAATGGCTGGTGCCGAAAAGCGCGCGCCCTGAGCGCGCCCTGAGGGTGGGAGAAACGGCGGGATAGCCTCTTTCACCGGCGGATTGGGTCAGGCTCCGGCCACCACGGGATTCGTCAGCTCGCCGATCCCCTGAACGAGGCAGGTTACAGTGTCGCCCGGCGCGATGCGCGCACACTCGGCGGGGAAGCCGGTGAGCACCAGATCCCCGGGGTGAAGGGTCATGAACGAAGTCAGGTAGACCAGGATTTCCTCCACATTCCAGCCGAGATCCGCCGAACTGGCCGCCTTGAGATGTGTCCCGTTGTGGTTGATGCCGATCGCCAGGTCGGCATCGTCGAGATCGGTGACGATCCAGGGCCCCACCGGAGTGAACGTGTCCTGGCTCTTGGCGCTGATCCACAACTCGTCGGATTTCTGCAGGTCCCTGGCGGAGACGTCGTTTCCGATAGTGAATCCCAGAATGGCCGTCCGGGCGTTGCGGAGTGTCAGTCCGCGGGCTCTGCTTCCGACGACGATTGTCAGTTCCGCTTCCGGGTCAACGTGGCCCACTCGGGGACCCAGCTGTATTGCCTCCCCCGGACCTACCACGCTGGTCGCAGCCTTGTGGAAGGCCTGCGGAGGAAGATTTCGGCCCGCCTGGCCCGTGTTGTGCGCCATGCCCAGGACATTGGCGGGAGCGCTTGGCGCCAGGAAGGTGAATGTGCTTTCTTCAACATGGGCACCGATCTCCCAACCGGCGCGGGGTGCGCTGGCTGAGTTTGCCAACGACCCGGGGAACGGCGTGGTGGTCACCGTCCACACCCTTCCTGATTCGCTTTCAAAGTCCGGGGCATCGTTGGTGACAAAAAAGTGCTCGGCCTCGGACACATGGGAGACGGGGCGGACTCGGGCAATTCGGCGGGCACTCGTGGTGGTCATCAAGACATCCTAGGTGCCCGGCCGGAGCGGGGGTGGAATGTGCCAGGCCGGGGTGCGGATGCCGAAGTCAGGGACTTTGTGCCCTTGTGCGCCGCAGTTCCGGCACTCGTGAGGCACCTCGACATATTTCCCATTTCGGTTCAATCACGGTATATTCGTTACAAGCCTTCCACCGCGGCATCCCCCAATAGTCGCGGTGGAAGGCTTTTCCATGCCCGGATTCCCCGTGTTAGATCCGTCCTCCGGAGCACGTGTCCCGGATCCGCCGGAGCACGCGTCCCATTGCCCCGAGGATGTCTGAGTCAGTCGCGCCGTCATGTTTCCGGCTAGGCCGCGTCCGCTATCGATTCGCGCAGTCTCCAGCCGCCGCCGAGTCCGTCCCGAAGCAGTTCCATGGTGGTCAGGGCCGATCCGTGATTGCGGCCCAACCGTGCCTGGACTTGCCAGACTTCCACGTCCACGCGGCTCAGGCCCTTCGGCATCCGCCGCTCCGCCTCCCACCAGCTCACCCGCTCAAACCAGCGGACGGGCTCGGCCCCGACCGTCCATTCGCGGCCGCCGCGGACCACGGCCAGGGGCCTTCCATCCGGGCCCGTCCTCACCATCACGTGTTCCATGCCCACAACATTAGGGCCGGGCTGCGACGTTATTGATGGGCCGGTTGTGGGGCTGGCGAGGCGGCCATCCGGGCGCCGCGGCTATACGGATGGTTCTGGGTGTGCGGGGTGGAAGTAGTGGTTGCGGCGGGGGTGTTGTTGGGGGTCCAGGTGTGGTGGCGGGCTGAACCAGGGGATCCCGGTTTTGAGTTGGATGGTCCAGTGTTCTTTGTGGATCAGATGGTGGTGGTGGGAGCAGAGCAGGGTTCCGTTCTCGGTGCCGGTGGTGCCGCCGCGGGACCAGTAGGCGATGTGGTGGGCTTCGCACCAGGGTGCGGGGATGGTGCAGCCGGGGAAGGCGCAGCCCTGGTCGCGGGCGGTGAGGGCTTTGCGGAGGTGCGGCGGGAAGACCCGGGAGGCCCGGCCGATGTCCAGGACCTGGCCGTCGCCGCCGAGCAGGACCGGGATGATGTCCGCGTCGCAGGCGATCTTGCGGATGGTGGCGGCGGTGACGGGTCCGGTGAACAGCAGCGACCCGGTCCCCGCGCCCGGCCGGCGGGGTGACTGACGGATTCCCGAAGTCGCGGTACCTGCCGGATCTGCGGGATCGGCCGGTTCTGCGGGATCTGGTGCGGCGCCGGTGGTGCCGGATGGGTCCTGGAGGCGGGTGAGCAGGTCGCGGTGGTCGATGGTGGCCATGATCTGCGGGCGCAGTCCGCCCGCGGCGGGCAGGCCTCCGGCGGCGAGGGCGACCTTGCAGGCGCCGACCAGGCCGTCGAGCAGCTTCTGCGGCCGGGAGCGGAGATCCAGGACCGGCAGCCCGGGCTCCTCTGGCGCATCGGCGGCAGGGCTGTGCCCGGAGACCTCACCGTCCGCACCAGACCCGTCACGTGTTCCGGCGGTGGCGGTGGTGGTGCGGGGGTTGGTGGCGGTGTTCATGACGGTCAGGAGGTGTTCGAACTGTTCGGGCGTCGCGTAGATCTCGAGGTGCTGGAGGCCGTGGCGGGGCGGGCGGATGAAGGCGCCCTGGATCCGGCGGAGGACTTCCTCGGACGGTTCGGCGCCGTCCGTGTCCAGGGCCTCGGTCCAGCCGCGGGCGACGCGGGCCAGGAAGTCCGGGTCGTGCTCGGCCGCGGTGCGGGTCAGGGTGTGTTCCATCCGGGCGGCGGTGGCCTCGTCGCAGAGGTGCCGGACCCGGTCCAGGGCCGCGGTGATGATCGAGGCGGAGCGGGACGCGATTTCCCCGGCGGCCACGGCGGCGCCGAGTTCCGGGTGGGCCGGGGGCTGGGACGCACCGGTGAGTCCCGGCCGGGGCAGCAGTCCCCGGGCCAGGCAGAGCCGGCGCTTCGCCTCCGGCGCCCCGATCCGCAACCTCGCCCGCAGGAATCCTCGGTGTTCCGGTACCCGTCATCCACCACCGCCGACACGTCAGCCGAGGCCGCCAATCCGGCGCTTCGCCTCGCCGGCACCGGCACCGCCACGACCGCCCCGTCTGCAGTCACTGATGTGGCTTTGGGCACTGACACCGCGCTGATGGAGGGATGCGTAGTTACATCCCCGGCCGCAGAGGGTCCCCGCCGGTTTCCCAGCCGCCGGGGCCCTCCCGCCAGCCGGTCATCCACGACCCTCCGCCCCCGGCAGTTGTCTGGCCATGCCGAAGGAGGAGACGTTTATGGTGCGCGAAAAAGACTGGGCAAGAATTCGCAGAAGGATCGATTCAGCGCAGAAGCATCGAAGGGAATTCGCGGCCTTCGGCTGGGCCTGCATCGGCGTAGCGGTGTCTGCGGTATTCAGCGCGATGTCCTGGGAGCCTGCATACCGCGTACTTCCCCCCGACCAGCGGCCGGACTTCGCCTGGGTGTGGCCGGCCATCCTCGCCATAGGGATCTCAGGTCTCGTGGTGGCTGCCTTCATGTTCCGTGCGGCTCACATATCAGCGGGCGCCGAAGGGGTCTCCATCCGCGACGTGCTTGAGGACATGGACGAGATTCATCCGCGGCCGGGAGCGCGACCTAGCCGCCCCGCGGTCACCGAGCGGCTGCGGAAGTACCGTCTGCTCCGCTGGTTCACCCGGACGGAGCCGACTAAAGAAGAAAGCGCCCCACCCTTCACGGGGTGGGGCGCTTTCGTGGCTTCCGGAGACCGGAAGGGATTTGGTCCGCCCCCCGACTTTTAGTTGCCCCGGGCCACATCCTTTTGCAAGCCCAAGCGGCGGGTGCGAGGCCCGCAATAGCCGGACTTGACTTTTAAACCCCTTCGGACCGACGTTGGGCCCGTCCTGCCCTACCCCCAATGTGGGCGGGACGTCCTAAGAGAATGCCCCCGCACCCGTCGCCTCAACGACGATGGCGGGGGCATTTTTGGCGCACCCAGGTCAGGTACGGTCGCGGAGGACGGGCCTTAGCAAAACTGACTGACCGGCACCCATGCCAGACGTACCGTGGACATGTCCGGTCGCCTCTCCCCAGCTGCGACCGGGCAGCTGAAACCCCCCGACGTCACTGAACCCGCCGCGGGGGTTTCGCATCCTCGGAGCCCTTTGTCGTCAGCCCGTCATTCGACTTGAATTTACCGACCCCCGCACGCTGGCGACTTGCAGCGTGCCATTGACTTTGTTGTCGCAGCGGTCCTACCTTAAAGCGTTCTGCTGGCTGTCCTATCCAAGCGTGGATCCTATCCAAGCCTGGTTGCACTACCCAAGTCGCCGGCGGGACGGTCTACCGGATCGCCCCCTCACCATTCCGCCCGGACCGGTGCGGGGGCGTTTTGGTCTCCGCCAGGACGATTCTGCCGGTGAAAGTCGTTTGGGCACCAGCAGGGGCCGCCCACTCCGCCGACGGATTCCTCAGCCTCGATCACCTCCAGGCATTTGTGAGCCGGCGCCGGACCGAGCCCACGCAGCATCCTTAGCCGTGGCGTCTTGGGAGCAGACCATCCGTGGAAGCATTCGGGGCACACGAGAGTCGACTGCATGGCACACATCTTACGACCGGCGGGCGGGATGAAAAGCCCCGTCCCGGCACCGACCCTCGCGGCAGTCGGCCGCTTCGGCTCGACGTTGCGCCCCGGACGCCGACTGTCATCCTCTGGACAGCGTTTGAGGCCGTGCGTACATTCAAAGGTGAACCCGATTGCGCATGGATCCGACCAGCTTTTAGTTCGTGTGCCCGCCATCCCGGGCCGCCGACACGCCCCGGGCACCAACCGGGCACCCGCCACAATCAGAACGAGGAGGAAACGATGTCACCAACGAATCCGTCCGATGCGCCCGACCGCGAAGAGGGAACTGCCCCCGGTACAGCTCGCGCCTTCGGTAGCGAGCCGCCGCTCAAGGAGCCCGCGCAGCCAGGGTCTGATGAGACCCCGAGGGACGCCGTGATGGCGCCCGAAGGCGTCGGCGAAAGCACCACCCGCCGCGGCGAGGACGTCGTCAAGCAGGAGGGCTCGGAGCCCGGACGGGAAGAGACCGGAACGGACCCGACGCAGGCGGCCCGGCCGACGGGTGAGTCCTCCCCCCGCGACTCCACCGGAGTCAATCCTCCGGAGGACCCCGACAGTGCCGCGCCGCAGCCGCAATAAACCTCTTCGGCCTGGTGTCTCACCGCGTTAGCAAACATAGTCATGTCGAACAACCCAGAACGTCGCAAACCCGTCGGCCCGGACCCGCGGGAGCACCCAATCTCGTGCCTCCACTGCGGCACCTACAGCCAACTGCTCATCACTTCCATCGTGCCCCAACGGCCAGTCTCCAAGGGCACGATGGAGGTTTTCTAGACCTGCACCGCTTGCGGGCTGTCCTATCAACAGCTGGCCAACGTCAGCCAGTTCATCGGGATCTCGAACCTCGCGGCGGGACGAAACGATGTCGTCATCCAGCGGCCAGCACACCCACTGCGGCCAGTCCATGCAACAAATCGCAGTAGGCGAAGTTCGGATCGATGGCCCGGCCCCCGGCGAGGCCGAGTCTGGGAAAACATCAACCGTGTACATCGAAATGCGGGTACTGGCGTGCCCCTGCGGCTTCCGCCTGATGATCCCGGACTTGAAGCCGGGACCGCGCGGATCCACGCCGAGGCGGGCGTTTAGCCGTCTAGCTACCATTGAGCCATGGCATCCTTCACCCTCGACGGCGTGACACACGAGTACCTCATGCCTGACCCGGACCACGGGCCGGACGATACCCACTCATGGACGTACGGCAAGTACCCGAAGGTGATGGCATCAGTCCCACTGGCCGGCGGCGGAACCCTCGATGTATACGCCCATGCCGAACGCTGGAACCCATCCCATGTCCTCGTGGCCTGGCGGGACGATAACGACCACTCGCACTGGGCATGGGTCCCGGCAGGCGACGTCCGCCGCGTCACCGACTCCGAATGGGACATCGAAGAATACCGGCGATGCCCCGAACACCTCCGCACGGTCCGGTGGGGCAGCCGGCCCCCCAGGCTTCCTGCCGGCTTGAGCAGCCGGGGAGATTCTAGGGAGCTTCAGCTCCCGCAGGCCCTTTGACCTGACTGTAACTCTACGGATCTCGAAGGAACAATGCTCAAGAAGTTTGCGGAACTCGACACGCCCGGGATCACACAAAAACCCCGCCACTCCGGGGAATATCCGAAGTGACGGGGCTGCGTAACACGGTGGGTCCTACCGGGATCGAACCGATGACATCCACGGTGTAAACGTGGCGCTCTACCAGCTGAGCTAAAGACCCAAACCTCGGTTTTGGCGCTTCAGCGCTTCAACCAACGAACAGTTACTGTACCGGATGCAGGACGAGGAACGCCAATCGAACCAGTTCGAACCGCCATGAACCACCCCCGCATCAGCCAGGAGCGGTTCAGAGCGGCGGAAGCTCGTCGGCCAGCCAGGTCAGCGACTCGCTGACCCCGGCATCGAGCTTGATGGTGGCGAGCGTATCGCCGCGGGTCTGCCCCCTGTTGATGATGACGACGGGCTTGCCGTGCTTGGACGCGTGCCGGACGAAGCGCAGCCCGCTCATCACCGTCAGCGAAGAGCCGGCCACCACCAGCGCGCCCGCCTCATCCACCATGGCGTAAGAGCGTTCCACCCGGTCCTTGGGGACGTTTTCGCCGAAGTACACGAAGTCCGGCTTAAGGGTTCCGCCGCAGGCCGGGCAGCGCGCCACAACAAAGGTTTCGATCAGGCCGGAGTCCTCCACGGTGGCGTCGGCGTCGGGCGCCATCTCCACCACGCCGGCCGCCATGGCCCGTTCCAGGAAGCCGGGGTTCAGCTCCTCCAGGACGCCGGCCAGCAGCTTCCGGCTGTATCGGCGGTGGCAGTCCAGACAGACCGCCTGGTCGAAGCGACCGTGCAGGTCCACAACATTGATGCTGCCGGCGTCCTCATGGAGACGATCCACATTCTGCGTGATGAGTCCGGTCAGCAGCCCGCGGTGTTCCAGCCGGGCGACGGCGGTATGGCCGCCGTTGGGGTCGGCGCGCCGCAGATGCGACCAGCCGATGTGGTTGCGGGCCCAGTAGCGCCGTCGGTTGTCTGCTTCGCCGATGAACTCCTGGTACGTCATAGGAGCCCGGGGTGCTGCGCCAGGTCCGCGGTAATCGGGTATTCCGGAGTCAGTGCTGAGGCCGGCGCCGGTCAATAACGCGAAACGGCGTCCAGCCAGGATGCTCCGGATCTCCCGCAATACTTCGAGTTCGTCCCGGGCGGGATCGGCAGCGGCGACGGGCGGCAGGCTGGCGAAGCCAGTCATGCCGATCCCGGGTCGCCGCTGCCTCACCGGGTCAACTCCCGGCGAGTCCCGCCAGGGCTGCGCGGTATTCGGCAAAGTCCCTGGCCTGGCCGCGCGGGTTCACCACCACATAGCGAACGATGCCGCTCGCATCGATGATGAAGGTGCCGCGCCTGGCCATCCCGCTTTCGGGGTCGAACACCCCGTACCTGGTGGCGGCGTCGCCGTGCGGCCAGAAGTCGGCGAGGAGGTCAAAGGTGTAACCCTCCTTCTCTGCATAGGCCCGCTGGGAGAACTTGCTGTCCACCGAGATGCCCACCACAACGGCGTCGGCGTCCTCGAAGAGAGCCAGGTTGTCGCGGATTTCGCAGAGCTCGCCTGTGCAGATGCCGGAAAATGCGAACGGGAAAAACACCAGAACGGCTGTCCGGCCCCGCAGGCCGGTAAGCGTGACCGGTTCGCCGAACTGGTTAACCAGCTCGAAGTCGGGAGCAGGCTCGCCGACGGCGGGCACGGTTCCGGCAACCGTGACGCTTGCTGAGGTCACTTGTTCTTCCGCGTGACCAGCCGGGTGGCGCTCCAGTCCCGGGAGACGCCGGCGGAGGTGGTGACGTGGAGACCGGCTGTGGGGGCCGCATCCTGGATGTCAGCCGGGGACACGTAACCGTCCCGGCCGGACTTCGGCGTCAGGACCCAGACAACGCCACCCTCAGTGAGAGTGGTCAGCGAGTCGACGAGGGTGTCAACGAGGTCTCCGTCGCCGGACCTCCACCAAAGAATGGCCGCATCGACTACTTCGTGGTCGTCCTCATCAAAGAGTTCCGAGCCAGTGAGGTCTTCGATATCGTCACGCAAGTCGAAGTCGACGTCGTCGTCATAACCGAATTCCTGAATCAGATCCCCGGTTTTGAAACCCAGTTTTTCCGCCACATTTACCGAAGTGGCGGCGTCGGCCTCGCTCACGTGTTGCTCCTATGCGTAGTGATTTCAATGAACCTAGTGATTTCCATTACTCCAAGCCAACACCCTTTGAGCCTGCGCTTCAAGCTGTTGGCTGCGCGATCCGCCATATTCTGCGTCACACACGGCAATCCGGAGGCCGCTGGGCGGCGCTTCGTCACACAACCAGTATGCCCGTGAAATACGACGTGGCCCCCACCCGACGGCTACGCATCCCTCTGCACTCACGGCTAGAGTGGCTGATGACGACTACGCCTGCGAGGGCGAACGCCCCGCTGATACAGGCAGGCTTAGTTGTGATTGGACCTTGCCCGGCGCACATGACCGGGCTGTTGTAACCGATATGTCGCACACGTCGCGTTCACGCCAGGCAGTTACCCTGCCGGAGCTGAGGGTGCCGATGAATGCGCTCAAAGAGAGGTTGGACGTGGCTGCAGGAGAAGATACCTCCCATATCCTCAGCGGGTTGACAAACCAGCTGCCTGATCGTGATCCGGAAGAGACCGCCGAATGGCTGGAGTCCCTGGATACCCTGATTCAGGAACAGGGCACGGAACGTGCCCAGTACATTATGCGCAGTCTGCTCCAGCGGGCGGGCGCACAGAGCGTCGGCGTTCCGATGGTCACCACCACGGACTACGTCAACACGATCCCGGTGGACCAGGAAGCGCCCTTCCCCGGCGATGAGGAAATCGAACGCAAGTACCGGGCGTGGCTGCGCTGGAACGCCGCGGTCATGGTGCACCGGGCCCAGCGCGCGGATATCGGCGTCGGCGGCCACATCTCCACCTACGCCGGTGCCGCAACACTCTACGAAGTCGGGTTCAACCACTTCTTCCGCGGCAAGGACCACCCCGGCGGCGGGGACCAGGTCTTCTTCCAGGGCCACGCCTCCCCCGGCATGTACGCACGCGCCTTCATGGAAGGCCGGCTGAGCGAAGAGGACATGGACGGCTTCCGGCAGGAGAAGTCCAAGGAAGGGCATGCCCTTTCCTCCTACCCGCACCCGCGCCTCATGCCGGAGTTCTGGGAATTCCCCACGGTCTCCATGGGCATCGGCCCGATGAACGCGATCTACCAGGCGCAGTCGAACCGCTACCTGGCGAACCGCGGCCTCAAGGACACCTCGGACCAGCAGGTCTGGGCGTTCCTGGGCGACGGCGAAATGGACGAGCCCGAGTCCCGCGGCCTGCTCCAGCTCGCCGCGAACGA
>NZ_JBEPOZ010000007.1:0-185664 GCF_040547005.1 Arthrobacter sp. UYCu712 | reverse complement strand
CCCCCCCCCCCCCCCCCCCCCCCCCCCCCCCCCCCCCCCCCCCCCCCCCCCCCCCACCCGCCCCCCGCCCCCCCCCCCCCCCCCCCCCCCCCCGGCACCGGTAAGTAATTGAATCGGTGGCGGCCGTCTGCAGAACGGACTGGGCTGGCAGGCAGAACGCTTCTAGGAAGTAGTTGTTGTTGTCGTGGTTGGGCATCCGGTAAGGGAGGCACTGACATCGAGGCATTGGGGGCTCCGTGGTGGCCGATGATATGAGTTCTGGCGCAGGGAATGAAAATCCGCCAGGAGGGCTAACCGAGCAGGACTTCCGACTTGGGCGGAAGACTTCGAGATACATACAGCTCCTTTGTGTGAGCGGATTCGTGGCTTGCGTCGGAATTGCCATTTTTGTGTTTATGAATGTTCCTTGGGATACCCGGATGCCGTACGACGGAAAGTACAACCGAAGTGGGAACGGGCTTCCGATGCAGATCGCAATGCTTCCTATTTTGTTGGTTATTTTTAGCTTGTGGCGATCAGGAAAAAAGACCGGCACGCATAAAATGGGTCAAGCGTCGCGGGTGGTGTCCTATGTATTCGGAACAGCTATCGTCGTCTTGGGTGTGGTTGGCCAGTGGGTGATGGGGAAATCAATCTTGACGGCTGGTGGATACTTTTCCAGGTAGGGCTCGTTAGGTTTTTCTGAATTCCGGCTCTGCAGTGATGGCGGTTTTTGGTGCGCCTTATTGGCGGTGCATTGATGCCCTACGACTGTCGACGTTGGAACGGATCGCAGCGAACCCTTTTTTGGGATCGGGGACCTTCATCGGCTGAGCACGCCACCTGCTACCGGCCCGCGGCGTACCCCTGCGCGCCCCGCGGATTCGCCGCGGCCTGCAGGACCCCCGTTTCGGGATCCCGCACGACGACGGAGAGCCGCCCCAGCGCCCAGTCGCCGGCCCGGGTGACAACATGCCCGCGGCGCTCCAGGCCTTCGATGACGTGCTCCCCCAGCCGGTCCTCGACGACGGCGCCGCCGGGCTCCCAGGTGCGCGGCCAGAACGAGCCGGGCATCGACGTCGTATGGAATGTCGGAGCGTCGATCGCCTCCTGCGGCGAGTACCCGCCCACGATGGTGCGCAGCAGGTACGGCAGCTGCCATTGGTCCTGCTGGTCCCCGCCGGGGGAACCCAGCGCGGTAACCGCCTGGCCGTCCCGCAGCACTAGGGTCGGCGTCAGTGTCGTGCGGGGGCGCTTGCCGGGGGTCAGCGTGGACGGTGTGCCGGGCTCCAGCCAGGTCATCTGCAGCCGCGTCCCCAGGCAGAAGCCCAGCTCCGGAATCGCCGGGGAGGACTGCAGCCAGCCGCCGGACGGAGTGGCCGAGACCATGTTTCCCCAGCGGTCCACGACGTCGATGTGGCACGTATCGCCGCGGGTCTCCCCCGCCGGCGCGACCGTGGGCTCCCCGACGCCGAGTCCGGCCGGCGAGGCATCCCCAGCGAGCGCGGGTGGCAAGTATTCGGTGCGTAGCGGAGGCTGGTAGGGCTCCCGCCCGGGCACGGTGCCGGGCCGGAATTCGTGCGATGCTTGCTCGCCGATCAGCTCCCGCCGGCCGGCACAGTATCCCTCGGACAGCAGGTAATCCAGCGGCACGTCCGTGTCGCCGTAGTACGCCTCCCGGTCCGCGAGCGCGAGCTTTTGCGCCTCCAGAATGGTGTGCGCCCCGAGTTCAGTGGACGGATCAAGGTATTGGTCCTCGAAGCCGGCAAGGATGGCGAGAGTCTGCAGCAGCGCCGGCCCCTGCCCCCAGGGACCGGTCTTTGCGATGGTGTGGCCGCGGAACTCCATGGTGGCGGCAGTCTCGTACCCCGCTTCGAACCCCGCCAGATCGTCCAGGGCGAGCACCCCTCGATGATCCGTTCCGGAGGAGTGCCGGTGCGGGGTCCGGACGGACTCCACCATCGCCCGGGCCACGAAGCCCTCCCGCCACTCTCGGCGGGCCGCGTCAATCCCTGCCTCGCGGGAAGACGCCGCAACTCCGGCTTCGACGAGGCGCTGCAGTGTGCGGGCATAGGCCGGATTCCACACCAGCTCACCTTCGTCCGGGATCCTTCCGCCGGGCATCCACAGCTCCGCTGACGTGGGCCAGTGGGTCCGGAACAGCGCGGACACCGCCGCGATCGTGGTCCCGACCCGGCCGAGCATCGGGTGGCCGTCGCGGGCATAGCCGATCGCGAAGTCCAGCACCGCGTCCAACTCCCACGTTCCGTGGTCGCGCAGCAGCAACAACCAGGCGTCGACGGCGGCAGGCACCGCGGCGGCCAGGGCACCGGAACCCGGAACCAGTTCCAGGCCTTCGGCCAGGTAGTGTTCCACAGTGGCGCCGGCCGGCGCCGGACCCTGTCCCATCAGCACTACCGGTTTGTCCGGTTCCTCCGCCGTGACGAAGACCCCGGTCATGTCGCCGCCCGGCCCGTTGAGGTGCGGTTCGACCACGTGCAGCACGAACGCTCCCGCCACCGCGGCGTCGAAGGCGTTTCCGCCGTGTTCGAGCACCGCTTGGGCAGTCGCCGTCGCGAGCCAGTGCGTGGACGCGCTCATCCCGAAGGTGCCCCGCAGCGTGGGGCGGGTGGTGAACGGCTCCGGTCGCGTGAACGGCACACTAGCCGCCAGCGGGCGGCCAAACGACACTTCCTGCACCTCGGTGTCAACCAAACAGTGCCGCCACGCGGGTGAGCGTCTCATACACGCCATAGGCCAGCGGCACGCCGACAAGCGCCCACGCAACCGTCAGTTTTCCGGTGGATGAATTTCCGGGCGAAACGTTTGCTGCACTCATCTCAAGCCTCCATGGCGGGCTCTTCGGACCGGTCGCGGTCCTGGCGGGGTTCGTGGAAGCGCGCGTCCACCGGTTTGACCAGCAGGTTGGCGGCGAAGCCGACCACCAGCAGCGCCACCATGGTCAGCAGCGCGGGCTGGTACGACGCAGCATTCAGCTGCCCGGGCTTGCCCTGGGCATCCAGGAAGGCGTTGACGATCAGCGGTCCGGCAATACCGGCGGCGGACCAGGCGGTCAGCAGCCGGCCGTGGATGGCTCCCACCTGGAAGGTGCCGAAGAGGTCCCGCAGGTACGCCGGGACAGTCGCGAAGCCGCCGCCGTAGAAGGAGATGATGACGAACGCGAGCGCCACATAGAGGAACGTGGTGGTGGAACCGGCCAGCGCCAGCACGGTGTAGAGCACGGCGCCGACACCGAGATAGACCATGTAGATGCGCTTGCGCCCGGTGATGTCCGAGGTCGCGGACCAGGCGAAGCGGCCGGACATGTTGCCGATCGAGAGGAGCCCCACGAAGCCGGAGGCGACGGCGGCACTGACCAGAGACACGCCGTCGGACTGGCGGAAGAAGTCCTGGATCATGGGTGCGGCCTGCTCCAGGATGCCTATGCCTGCCGTCACGTTGCAGAACAACGCGACCCAGACGAGCCAGAACTGCTTGGTCTTGACGGCATTCTTCGCGGAGACGTTTTCCGTGGTGACCAGCGTGGCAGCTTTGACCTTGGCCGGGTCGAAGCCGGCCGGTTTCCAGCCCTCGGCGGGGACCTTGATGGTGAAGGCGCCGAAGAGCATGTAGGCCAGATAGACGACGGCGAGGGTCAGGAAGAGCTTGCCCACTGCGTCGCCGCTGGCCACCCAGCCCTTGGCACCGGAGTTGGGGTCGTACATCTTGAGCAGTGCTGTGGACACGGGGCTGGCGATCAAGGCGCCGCCGCCGAAGCCCATGATGGCCATGCCCGTGGCCAGTCCGGGGCGGTCCGGGAACCATTTGATCAGGGTGGAGACCGGGGAAATGTAGCCGATGCCCAGTCCGATGCCGCCGACGAAACCGTAGCCGAGGTAGACGAGCCACAACTGGCCACTGAAAATGCCGAGCGAGCCGATCAGGAAGCCGCTGGCCCAGAACACGGCCGAGGTAAACATCGCTTTCCGCGGGCCGTTCTTGTCCACCCAGGTGCCCATGATGGCGGCGGAGAGCCCCAGCATCACGATGGCGATGGAGAAGATCAAGCCGATCTCGGTCAGGCTGGCACCGAAGTGCTTCACCAGGGCCGTCTTGTAGACGCTGGTCGCGTACGCCTGGCCGATGCACAAATGCACGGCGAGGGCTGCCGGGGGTACGAGCCACCGGTTGAATCCCGGCGGGGCTATGGTTCGTTCGCGGTCCAGCCAGCCCATAATTTACTCCCCTTGCGCGTCAACGACATCGGTGCCCAGCGATATAGAGGCGAACGGCCCGTATTCGTGCCGTTGCCTCCGGCAATCATGGTGCAGATCGTCAGCAAACGTACTAGTTTTGCGCCAAGCGGTAGCTCTCCAGCGATAAGCGGTCCTACTTACCCAGCCCGGCTTTCCGGAGCGCCTCGGCCATAGCCGTATTGGCCGGCGCCTGCTGCTTGGCCGGCGCCTGCTGCCGCCCGCCCGCGCGGCCCCCGGACCCGCGGCCCTCAGAACCACGGCTTCCGGAAGAGGGTGCGGTGCCCCCGGAGGCTGCGGGTTCGTCGTCGAGCCTCAGGGTCAGTGAAATGCGTTTCCGTTCCGGATCCGCCTCCAGCACCTTGACCCGGACCACCTGACCGGACTTCACCACCTCGCGGGGATCGGAGACGAAGCGGTTGGCCAGTGCGGACACGTGCACCAGCCCGTCCTGGTGCACGCCGACGTCGACAAAAGCACCGAAGGCCGCCACATTCGTCACGGTCCCTTCCAGAATCATGCCGGGCCTGAGGTCCGAGATCTTCTCGATGCCTTCGGAGAACGCCGCCGCCGCAAACGCGGGGCGCGGGTCCCGGCCGGGCTTCTCGAGCTCGGCGATGATGTCCTGCACTGTCGGCAGTCCGAACGTGCCGTCCACGAAGTCCTGCGGGTTAAGCTCGGAGAGGTTGCCGCCCGCCGGGCCGGTCTTCGCGGCGGCTTTGATCTTCCGTGCCACCGGGTAGGCCTCCGGGTGCACGCTGGAGGCGTCCAACGGCTCCGCTCCCCCGCTGATCCGCAGGAAGCCGGCGCACTGTTCGAACGCCTTGGCGCCCAGCCGCGGCACTTTCTTCAGCTCGCTGCGCTTGTCGAAGGGACCGTGCTCATTCCGGTACGCCACGATGTTCTCGCTCAGCAACGGCCCGACGCCGGCCACCCGGCTCAGCAGCGCGGGCGAGGCGGTGTTGACGTCCACACCAACCGCATTCACGCAGTCCTCGACGACGGCGTCAAGGCTGCGGTCCAGCTTCGCGGCCGTGACGTCATGCTGGTATTGCCCGACGCCGATCGACTTCGGCTCGATCTTCACGAGCTCCGCGAGCGGGTCCTGCAGCCGCCGGGCGATCGAGACGGCACCGCGCAGGGACACGTCCATGCCGGGCAGTTCCGCGGCGGCGAGCGCCGACGCCGAATACACCGAGGCGCCGGCCTCGGACACGACGATCTTCTGCGGTTTGGCTCCCAGGTTGGCTGAGTCCGGCCCCGCGCCGAGCTGCTTCAGCAGTTCGGCGGCGAGCTTGTCCGTCTCCCGTGAGGCCGTGCCGTTGCCGATCGCCACGAGTTCGACGCCGTGCTTCCGGGCCAGGCCCACGAGGGTCCGGAGCGCCTCGTCCCATTTCCGGGCCGGGGCGTGCGGGTAGATCGTGTCCGTCGTGACCACCTTGCCGGTGCCGTCCACCACGGCGACCTTCACCCCGGTGCGCAGTCCCGGGTCGAGGCCCAGGGTGGCGCGGTTTCCGGCGGGCGCCGCCAACAGGACGTCGCGCAGGTTCGCGGCGAAGACCCGCACGGCTTCGTCTTCTGCGGCGGCAAACATGCGGCTGCGCAGGTCAGCGGTCAGCCGGGCCAGCACCCGTGAGCGCCAGGCCAGCTGCGCGGTCTGCAGCAGCCACGCGTCGGCGGGCCGGCCACGGTCGGCAACCCCAAGGAACCTGGCCACGGCGGCCTCGTACCGGCCGCGCGCGGCGGTGAGGGCGGCGTCGTCGTTCGGTTCAGCTTCGGTGAGGTCTAGCTCCAGCACGCCGTCCTTCTCGCCGCGCAACAGCGCCAGGACGCGATGCGAGGGCATCCCGGAGGGCTGCTGGGAGAACTCGAAGTAGTCCTTGAACTTCTGGCCCTCTGCGTCCTTGCCCTTCTTGACGCGGGAGACCATCCGGCCCTGGGTCCAGAGCCGTTCCCGCAGCGTCGCGGCCAGGTCGGCGTCCTGCGCGACGCGCTCCACCAGGATGGAACGGGCACCGGCGAGCGCCGCGGCGGAGTCCCCGATCGAGTGCTCGGCGTTGAGATACTTGGCCGCTTCGCGTTCCGGGTCCAGCTCCGGGCTTTTAAGCAGGGAGTCGGCGAGCGGCTCCAGCCCGGCCTCGCGGGCGATCTGGGCCTTGGTGCGCCGCTTGGTCTTGAACGGGAGGTAGATGTCCTCCAGCCGCGACTTCGTGTCAGCCCGGACGACGGCGGCCTGCAGCTCCGGAGTCAGCGCACCCTGCGCGGCGATCGCTTCCAGGATGGTCCGGCGGCGGTCCTCAAGCTCGCGCAGGTAGCGCAGCCGTTCCTCGAGGTCGCGGAGCTGGGTATCGTCCAGGGTCCCGGTGGCTTCCTTGCGGTACCGGGCAATGAAGGGCACGGTGGACCCGGCGTCGAGCAGGTCCACGGCGGCCTTGACCTGCCAGGCCTGGACGCCGAGCTCGCCGGCAATCTGGGCGGCGATGCCGGACTCCTGGGTCTGTGGCGTGCCGGTCTTGGGCGACGGGCTGGTGGCGGGTGAGGCGGGGCGCTGCGGGAGTTGGGTCACCCACACCATTTTGCCTTACCCGGGTCAGGGACCGGCGGGGCCGGCAGCAGGGTGGGGCTGTTCGACGTCCTGAACTACCTCGTTGCGCCGCAGGAACCAAGGTTTGAAAGGAGGATCAAAGCGGGCGAATCGCGGCGGCCCCGCGGCTGTCAGCCCGGCCAGCACCAGTGCCGCTTGGAGGCCATCGTTGCGCCGTTCGAAGGCAGTTTCCGACCCGCTGCCCGAGAACCGAAGAGCAGCGGCCAGGGAGCCGGGGACGGTCCGGATCTTGACCTGCTGGTCCGCCGGGACCGGGGCAGTCTTCGCCGTCAGGTCTGCAGGGAGCACAAAGGCCACCACGAAATCAGCGGATTCTTCGCTTCCCGGCAGCGGACCGCTCTGGAGCACCGGGGCGGTCATCGCCAGCTGCTGCGAAGGTCCGGGCTCCTGGATCACCGGGGCCGTCATCGCCAGCTTCTGCCGGGCAGTGTTGTTGCCGCTGATGTACTTGAACAGGTGCCGGAAGGCTGCGTTGCCCGCACGGTCAAACGTCGCGTTGACCTGAATTTCGGCGACAACATGCGCGGGATAGCGGCGCAACTCGAAATGCGGGTAGCGCTGGACCAGCTGGAAGGGCTGCCGTTCGGTCATCGTCTTTCAGACCATACGCCGGGCCTGCGACAAGAACCAGCCCGTTCCACCCCGAGTGCCCGCCGGTTTTGTCAGAGGGCTTTGATAGCTTGAAGAACAGACGGCCGGACTGCGCTGACCTTCCGTCCAAGGCGGAAGAGCCTTCAATGCAGCAGTGCAACAACATCGGGGGCACAGTGTTTTTCCTTGAACCGGAAGTCCCGGGTTCCGCACCGGACCTGGTCTTCTCCGCGAGCGACCTCGTCACGGCTGCCAGCTGTGAGTACCAGCTGCTCCGAAAACTCGACGAGAAGCTGGGCCGCTCCCCTAAAGCCGCCTTCGAAGACGACGAGATGCTCAAGCATGCCGCCCTATTGGGCGACCTCCACGAGCACAGAGTCCTCAACGGATTCGTCGCAGAGTTCGGGCACTGGGATCAAGCCGCCGGACGCGGCGTGTACGACGTCGTGCCGGCCGAGGCCATGGACCGCGCCACTTTGCTGGCCAAGCACCGGGAATCCATCGACGCCCTGCGCTCCGGCGCCGACGTGGTGTTCCAGGCCGCCTTCTTCGACGGCCAGTTCCATGGCCGCTCCGATTTCCTGGTCCGCCAGGCCAACGGGACGTACGCGGTGTTCGACACCAAGCTGGCCCGCCACGCCAAGGTGACGGCCCTGCTACAGCTGGGCGCCTACGGCGACCAGTTGCTGAAGGCGGGGATTACGCCGGATCCGGCGGTAACGCTGGTCCTTGGAGCCACGGTTCCGCTCCCGGGCGGCGGCTTCGATTACGTCAGAAGCCACCACAAACTTTCGGAGATCCTGCCGGTGTTCCGGGAGCGGCGGGACCGCTTCCTGGCGCTCACCTCCTCGCATCTGGCGCAGCCCGGCACCGTGCAGTGGGATGCTGCCGGAATCACCGCCTGTGGCCGCTGCGACTACTGCCAGGAGCAGGTTGTGGCCACCGATGATCTGCTGCTCGTGGCGAGGATGAACTCGGCCCAGCGCAAGAAACTCCGCGCCGACGGCATCCGCACGGTCCGCGAGCTCGCCGAAGCCGCCCTGGTCAATCCCAACGCCTCGCTGCTGCGCCTGCAAGACCAGGCCAGGATGCAAAGCGGCATCGGCGGCGCGGATGGTGAGGTGCAATTCCTCAAGGACGGTTCAGGGCACAGCATCCGCTTCGGCGTGATCCCGGAGAACTCGCTGGCCGAGCTGCCCCCGCCCAGCGAGGGCGACATCTTCTTCGACTTCGAGGGCGATCCTCTGTGGCAGGAAAGCGCCACCGGAGTCTGGGGGCTGGAGTACCTGTTCGGGGTCATCGAAGCACCGGCCGCGCCCGGCGTCGCAGGGCTTTTCAGGCCGTTCTGGGCTCACGACCGGGCGGCGGAGAAACAGGCCTTCCTCGACTTCCTCGAGTATGTGCAGAAGCGCCGGCAGGACTACCCGGACATGCACGTCTACCACTACGCCGCCTACGAGAAGACGGCGCTCCGGAAGCTCTCCGTGATGCATGTTGCCGGCGAAGACACGGTGGACCAGTGGCTGCGGGACGGGCTCCTGGTGGATCTGTACCAGACGGTCCGGAACAGCATCCGGATTTCCGAGAATTCGTACAGCATCAAGAAACTCGAGCCGCTCTACATGGGGACGAATCTGCGCTCCGGGGACGTGAAGGACGCCGGCGCGTCGGTGGTTGCGTACGCCCACTACTGCGATGCGCGCGACGACGGCCGGGCTGAGGCAGCCGCCACCATCCTCGCCGGGATCTCCGACTACAACGAATACGACTGCCTCTCCACATTGGAGCTCCGGAACTGGCTCCTGGGCCTGGCCCGGGAGCGCGGCATCAAGCCGCTCGGCGACGGCGCCTCCCCCAGCACGACGACTGCGGCCGGCACCGGCGCGGACGCCCGCACAGTCACCGGCGCAGTCACCGGGCCGGGCACCGGGCCGGGCACCGGGCCGGGCACCGACGACCTGGACCCGCTCGAAGTTGCGCTGGCCGAACTGGCGGCTCCCGACGTCGGGCTGTCGGAGGATGACCGGAAGGCAGTATCCATGCTGGCCGCGGCGGTCAGCTATCACCGGCGGGAACGCAAGGCCTTCTGGTGGGCGCACTTCGACCGTTGCGAGAACGGCCCCGACACGCATCACCAGCAGGACCGCAACGTGTTTCTCGTTGAGGACGCGGAGGTGCTGGAGGACTGGTGGAAGGACGGCGCCAAACTGCCGGAGCGGAGGGTGAAGCTGATCGGCACCGTCAGCCCCGGCTCGGACCTCCGCGAGGGCAGCACATGGTTCCGCATGTATGAGCCACCGCTTCCGGCCGGGCTCGAGGGCACGGGCATCAAGGGGACCGGGCGCAACGGCTGGTTCGGCACCGAGGTCCTGGAGCTGGGCCAAGAGGACGGCAAAGATACCGTCATCATCCGGGACAAGCTCCGGAAAAACATCGAACCCTACGCTGAGGTCCCCGTTGCGCTGACCGAAGACCAACCCATCCAGACCAAGAGCCTTGAGGACGCGCTGGCGGCCCTCGCCTCCGATGTCGCCTTGGCATTGCAGTCCGGTCCGTCCGCTTTCCCGCGTCATCCAGCCCTGGACCTCGTCCGGCGGGTTCCGCCGCGGCTCGCCTCCGGGGCGCCGCTTTCCGTACCCGGCGACGGCCCGGACCGGTTCATCGACGCGATCACGGCGGCCGTCAGTGCCCTGGATCATTCCTACGTTGCGGTCCAGGGCCCTCCCGGGACCGGCAAAACCCATGTGGGCTCCCACGTCATCGCCCGGCTCGTGGCCCGCGGCTGGAAAGTAGGGGTCGTCGGCCAGTCCCATGCGGTGGTGGAGAACCTGCTGAAGACGGCTGTGACCAAGGCCGGCGTCGATCCCTCCAGGGTCGCCAAGGACGTGAAACACGCGGAGCCCCTCCCCTGGGTGCAGCGTTCGGGGCAGGACGTGGCGCGCTTGCTCGGCTCCCCCGGCGGGGCGCTCATCGGCGGCACGGCTTGGACCATGACAGGAGCAAATGTCCCGGCCGGGTCACTGGATCTGCTGGTGATCGACGAGGCCGGGCAGTTCTCCTTGGCGAACACCCTGGCCGTGGCCCAGGCCAGCAGCCGGCTGCTGTTGCTCGGTGATCCCCAGCAGCTGCCGCAGGTCAGCCAGGGCGCACATCCCGAACCCGTGGACGAGTCCGCCCTGGGCTGGGTGTCCGCCGGTCATGCCACGCTTCCGCCGGAACTTGGCTATTTCCTGGCCGACTCGTGGCGGATGACCTCGGAGCTGTGCATGGCCGTCTCCGAACTCGCCTATGAGGGCAAGCTGCGCTCGGCGCCTGCCGCTGACCTCCGGCGGCTGGATGGTGTTCCTGCCGGGATCGAGACCGTCGTGGTGGCGCACGAAGGCAACATCACGTCGTCGCCCGAGGAAGCCGCCGAAGTGGTCCGCCAGGTGCGGCGTCATCTGGGGCTGAGCTGGCAGTCAGAGCAGGGCTCAAGGCCGCTGGACGCCGCCGACATCCTGGTGGTGGCCGCCTACAACGCCCAGGTCAACGTGATCCGCGAGGCCCTGGACAGTGCCGGCCTGTCCGGGGTCAGGGTGGGGACCGTGGACAAGTTCCAGGGCCAGGAAGCGGCCGTAGTGATCGTATCCATGGCCTGTTCGGCCGTGGCCGACGCTCCACGCGGGATGGAGTTCCTGCTCTCGCGCAACCGGATCAATGTGGCGGTTTCCCGGGGGCAGTGGCGCGCGGTGATCGTCCGCGCCCCGGAGCTGACGAACCACCTGCCCACGCATCCGGAGGGCATGGAACAGCTGGGCGGATTCATCGGCCTGTGCCAACGTTCGCTGGGATCCTGAGCTTTTAGCCTAGCCCGTTGGACATGTCCATCGGGCGGCTCACGTTCAGGGGGGACATGCCCATTCTTAGATGCCTGGAGTGGGCATAGTGGCATTCTGCCCACTGCTCATGACAAGGGTGGGGCATGTCCCTCGGTGTTTCCGACGAAGGTAGGACATGTCCATCGGGCGGCTCACGTTCAGGGGGGGGACATGCCCATTCTTGGATGCCTGGAGTGGGCATAGTGGCATTCTGCCCACTGCTCATGACCAGGGTGGGGCATGTCCCTCGGACAGCTCAGGAGCAGGTGGACATGTCCATTCCTAGATGCCTGGAGTGGGCACAGTGGCATTCTGCCCATTGCTCATGACCAGGGTGGGACATGTCCATCGGTGGCGGTGGCGGCCGCGGAGATGCCTTCGGCCAGCCGGAGTGCCTCGTCCAGCACCGTGCCGAAGTTCGCGGGGTCGTGCGCAAACCGTCCCAGGAACAGGCCGGAGACGCCGTCGAGGGTTGGCAGCAGTCCAGGTTTGGCCGAACCGCCGTAGATGACCGGCAGCTCCTGCAGCCCGGCGGCGGCGAGCTGTACGCGGAGCCGTTGGACGACGTTGGACACGTACGCCGCGTCGGCGGGTTCCGCCGCGCCAATGGCCCAGACGGGTTCGTAAGCGATGGTGAGCCGGCCGGCGAGGTCCCAGCCGCCGTCGACGGCCGACTCGATCTGGCGGTACACAAAGTCCGCGGCGGCCGCCGGCTGACCGCCGTCGCGCTCCCCCACGCACAACAGTGGCGTGAGCCCGGCGTCGTCCGCGGCCCGGACTTTGAGGGTGATCATGGCGTCGTCTTCGTTGAAGTGCTCACGGCGTTCGGCATGGCCGATCTCCACGAGCCGGACCCCGAGTTCCGCGAGCATGGACGGCGCCACTTCCCCGGTCCAGGGGCCGTCCGCCCAGCCGCAGTTCTGCGCCCCGAGCAGCACCGGCGAACCCTCGAGGAGCCGGGCTGCCGCGGGCAGGACGGGGAAGGACGGAATGACAAACGGGACAACCCGCCCGGCCGCGAGGGCCGGACGGGTGTCCACTTCGTGCCGCAGCCGCTCCAGCCAGTCCAGGCTGTCCCGGTAGCCGAGGTACATCTTGGTGCTGACCCCCACGAGGATGCGTGTGCTGGAGGTCTGGCTGCCGGGGCTCTGCTGCATGTGCTGTTGCTTTCTGCTGGATCCAGTTGATGGGCGCTGGAAGACCTTACTGCTCCAGCAGTTCGTCGGCCTTGTTCTTGAAGCGGCGGGTCGCGAACATCATGGCTGCGGCCAGGAACGGAAGCACACCCAGGGCGTAGACCCCCATGGTTCCCGTGTCCGAGGCGGTCATCTGGTTAACCGAGGTCCGCAGGATCGGGGCGACGAAGCCGCCGAGGTTTCCGAGGGAGTTGATCAGGCCGATTCCCGCGGCGGCAGCTGTTCCGGTGAGGAAGGCCGTCGGGTAGGACCAGGCGATGGGGCCGATGGAGAGGAAGCTGCATACGGCGAGGGTGATGAAGATGATGCCGAGCGCCGGAATGTGGTTGGCGCCGGCCCACGCGGAGCCGAAGATGCAGAGCCCGGTGGAGATGAACAGCCCGGTGCCCCAGATCCGGCGGCGGACCACGGTGTTGGCGGCCTTGCCGATGAAGTAGCAGGCGAAGATGCCGAAGAACCACGGGATGGCCGCCATCAGGCCGACGGCGATGCCCACCTTCTGTCCGGTCAGCTGGGCCACCTGCTGCGGCAGGTAGAAGGTGACGCCGTAGACGGCGATCTGCAGGCAGAAGTAGATGACGGTGAAGTACCAGACCTTGCCGTTCTTCATGGCGGCCACGACGCCGCGCGGGCCGGACTCTTCCTTGACGGTGTCCTCAAGAGCCATGACCTCAAGAAGCGCATTCTTCTCGTCCTTGTTCAGGAATTTGGCGTCCTGAGGGCTGTTGATCAGGAAGAAGTACGCAGCGACACCGGCGATGACCGCCAGCATGCCCTCCACGAAGAACATGACCTGCCAGCCCTGGACCCCGGGCACCTGGTCGCCGATGTTGATCAGCCAGCCGGACAGCGGGGCGCCCATCATCTGGGAGAACGGCTGGGCCAGGTAGAAGATCGCGAACATCTTGACGCGGACCTTGTTGGGGAACCACGCGGCCAGGAACATGATGACGCCCGGGAACAGCCCGGCCTCGGTGACACCCAGCAGGAACCGCAGGATGATGAACGACGTCTCGCCCTGGACGAACGCGAAGCAGGCGGAGACGATGCCCCAGGTAATGGCGATGCGGGCCAGCCACACCTTCGCCCCGAACTTGGTCAGGAGCAGGTTGCTGGGGATTTCGAACAGGGCGTAGCCGATGAAGAAGATCCCGGCGCCCAGGGCATAGGCGCCGGCGGTGATGCCCTTGTCCACTCCGAGGGCGGCTTCGGCGAAGCCCACGTTGGTGCGGTCCAGGAAGGCAACCACATAGAGGATGACCAGCATGGGCATCAGCCGGCGGGAGGCCTTGGAGATGGCCGATTTAAGGACCGGCGTCTCCAGAAGGTCCCGCGTGGACGTTGTTGTTACGGACATCAAAAACTCCTCGTCGAGCAATCAGTGGTGTAACTCAGTGGGTGAATCAGGTGCATGGGAAGCGGCCGGATCCGGCCGCAAGGATTGGTTCTAGCGCGAAAGAGCGATGATCAATATCCCGGCCAGGCAGGCCAGGATCCCGACGGCTAGGTAGATCTTCCGTCCTTTGCTCCAGGATGCGAATCCGGAGGTGGCGGGGGTTTGGCTGTGTTGTGCCACGATGCTTCTTCCTTAGTGCATGTAGAGTCCGCCATCCACATTCAGCGTCTGGCCGGAGATGTACCCGGCGTCCTCGCTGATGAGGAAGGCGATGGCGGCTGCGATGTCCCGGGTGGAGCCAACGCGGTTGACCACGAGGTCTTTGGTGAGTTCGTCCTTGCGTTCCTCGCTGAGGGTGCCGCCCATGATGTCGGTGTCGATGGGGCCGGGCGAGATGGCGTTGACGGTGATGTCGTACTCGCCGAGTTCGCGGGCCGTTGCCCGGGTCAGGCCGATCACTCCGGCCTTCGCCACCGAGTACGGCGTCTTGGAGAACGTGCCGCCGCCACGCTGCGCGGAGACCGAGGAAATGTTCACGATGCGCCCGATCCTGTTCTTCACCATGGACTCTGCGACGCGGCGGGTGGCGTAGTGGACGCCGTTGAGGTTGATATTGAGCACGCGGTCCCACTCGGCGGCGTCGAGCTCCAGATAGGGCACCGGTGAGCTGACGCCGGCCACGTTGGCGAGGGCCACGATCTGCGGCAGCTCCGCCTCGATGGCGTCGATCGCTGCACGGACCGAGCCTTCGTCGGAGACGTTGGCGCCGGCACCGAAGGCCTTGACCCCGTGCTCGGCGGCGACTTCCTTGGCTGCGGCCTTGCAGCGTGCGTCATCGAGGTCGATGATGCCGATGTTCCAGCCCTGAGCCGCCAGGTAATTGGCGGTGCCGCGGCCGATGCCTCGCTCGGATACGGCACCGGTGATGATCGCTGTGCGTTCTGCGGGGAAAGTGCTCATGGGTGTGCTCCTGAAAGTGTGGAAGTGAACGTGGGAGTTCAGTAGATGGGGGCGGGGCCGAGCTCGTCGATGAGTTTCTGCATGGCCACGTAGGCCTTGTTCCGGTAGGCGATGAGTTCGGGGGTGCGTTCGGCGGGGACGTCGAGGAAGCCGGCCCCGGTTTTGGTGCCCAGTTTGCCGGCCTCGACCAGGTCGGTGAGGATTTTCGGGGTGGCGAAGCGTTCCGGGAAGTCGGTCTGCAGGGACTTGTAGCAGAAGTTGTAGACGTCCAGGCCGGCCATGTCGGCGATCGCGAAGGGGCCGAAGAACGGCAGCCGGAAGCCGAAGGTGGTGCGGACCAGGGTGTCGATGTCTTCCGCGGTCGCGATTTCCTGTTCCACCAGCTGGGCGGCCTCGTGGAAGAGCGCGTACTGGAGCCGGTTGAGCACGAACCCGGTGACGTCCTTGACGACCGCGGTCTGCTTGTTGGCGGCGTGTACGAGGTCACGGACGGCGCCGACGGTGGCCGCGGAGGTGCCTGCGTGGGGGATGATTTCCACGCCCGGGATGAAGGGTGAGGGGTTGGAGAAGTGCACGCCCAGGAACCGTTCCGGGTGGGCGACGGGTTCGGAGAGGTCCGCGATGGAGATCGTGGAGGTGTTGGAGCCGATGATGGCATCCGGCCGGGCCGCGGCGCTGATCCGGGCCAGGGTCTGGTGCTTGATGGAGAGGACCTCGGGGACGGCCTCTTCAATGAAGTCCGCGTCTGCCACCGCTTCCTCGATGTCCTTGGCGGCCCAGAGGTTCTCCTTCAGGATGGCGGTGGAGCCTGCCGGGAAGAGCCCCGCGGCAACGAATTCATCGGATTCGGCCAGCAGCCGCTCGTAGTTCTTCTGCGCCACTTCGGCCGACACGTCGGCCAGCGCTACCCGGGCCCCGCCGAGGGCCAGGACCTGGGCGATCCCGCCGCCCATGTAACCGGAGCCGACGACGGCGATCTTCCGGGCGGAGTTGATGGCGGCTGCGGTTTCTGTTGATTCGGTCATGTTCAGACTGCCTTCGTGTATTCGGGTTCGTACGAGCAGATGGCGTCCACCTTGGCGGCGGAGGAGGAGTTTTCGTCGAAGCGGTGGCTGAGCCATTCGCCGACGAGCTTCTTGGCCAGTTCCAGCCCGATGACGCGCTGGCCCATGGTGAGGACCTGGGCGTTGTTGCTCAGGACCGAGCGTTCCACCGAGTAGCTGTCGTGCGCGGTGACGGCCCGGATGCCGGGGACTTTGTTGGCCGCGATGGCCACGCCCAAGCCCGTGCCACAGATCAGCAGCGCCCGGTCGGCGTCGCCCTCGGCCACCTTCCTGGCCGCGGTGACTGCGAGGTGCGGGTAGGCGGTGGAGTCGTCAGGTCCGACGCCAATATCCAGCACGGACGCCACACGGGGATCCGCCTCGAGCAGCGCCTTCAGGGCGTTCTTGTATTCGACCCCGGCCTCATCGTTGCCGACGACAATGCGCCAGCCTGTTGTTGTGCTCATGCTTTTGCTCCTAGTTCCGACGGCTCGAAGTGAGCGAGCCGGGTTCCTGTGCTGGAAGTTTTGGTGTGTGCAGAAATCCGTGTGGCGATGAGCGCGAAGGACACCGCGCCGGGGTCAGGGTGGCCGAGGCTCTTTTCGGCGAGCGGGCGGGCGCGGCCCTTGAGCGGACGCAACCCGGAGGTCCCGTCTGCGGCGGCAGTGGCGGCTTCCGCTGCTGCTGCGAGCGAGCCGCCCACGGACGCGCCGCCGTCGAGCGCGCCGAGGAAGGCGTCCCGGAACGGCAGGAGCGCATCGACCATGGTCTTATCCCCCGGTTCGGCCTTGCCGAGTTCGGTGATGGCGTCAACGAAGGCCGTGACCGCCGCGGCGGCGTCCTGGCCGGAGTAGGACTCGCGGTTGCCCAGGGCGAGGCCGGCCGCGATGACCGCCGATCCCCAGAGCGCGCCGGAGGTACCGCCGGCACGTTCGCTCCAGGCCTCCCCGGCTGCGGTCAGGATGCGTTCCACGGATGCTCCTGCCCCCGCTCTCAGCTCGGCGGCGGCGACTGCCGCGTCCACACCGCGGCGCATGCCGATCCCGTGGTCCCCGTCCCCGGCGATGGCATCCAGGCGCCCGAGTTCTTCCTCATGCTCCATGATCACGTTCAGCGTCTGGCCAAGCAGGTCGGCCGCCAGCCGGCCGAGGGCTGCCGCCGCTGCGGTGGTGTATTCAAGCTCCTCGGCGGCGGTCTCGTCGGCTGCGGCGAGTTCGCGGCGGGCCCGGGGCGCGAGGTTGCCCTTGCGGAACGCCGGAGTGTCCGCGGGGGCGGCCCAGTACCGTTCGAGTTCCGCGTCGAGCCAGAGCAGGGTCAGGGAGAGCCCGGACATGTCCAGGCTGGTGACCAGTTCCCCGCATTCGGGTTCCACCACGGTCAGTCCCGCGGCGGTGAGGAGTTTCTCGATCTTGCCGAAGAGCAGGAACAGTTCGTCGTATTTGACCGTGCCGAGGCCGTTGACGATCGCGACGACCCGGGTGCCGGCGTCCTCCGGCTTGTCCGCGAGGAGTTTGGTGACCAGGAGGTCGGCGAGTTCGGAGGCGGTTGGCATCGGGTGTTCGGAGATGCCGGGTTCGCCATGGATGCCCAGGCCCAGCGACATCTGGCCTTCCGGGACGGTGAACAGTGGTGCGTCCGCGCCGGGCAGGGTGCAGCCGCCGAACGCGACGCCGAGGGAGCGGGTGCGGTGGTTGGTTTTGATGGCGAGGCGTTCGACGTCGTCCAGGGCCTGGCCGGCCTCGGCCGCGGCGCCGGCGATCTTGAAGACCGTCAGGTCCCCGGCGATCCCGCGGCGCTTTTCGATCTGTTCCGGCGCTGCGGAGGCGATGTCGTCGGTGACCAGGACCGTGCGGGTCTCGATGCCCTCGGCGTTCAGGCGCAGCTGGGCCTGGCCGAAGTGCAGGACGTCCCCGGCGTAGTTCCCGTAGCTCAGCAGCACCCCGCCGCCGGCGTTGGCGGCCTTTGCCACCCGGTAGACCTGCCCGGCCGCGGGCGAGGCGAACATGTTCCCGCACGCCGAGGCGGCGGCCAGGCCCGGCCCGACGAGTCCGGCGAAGGCCGGGTAGTGCCCGGAGCCGCCGCCGATGACCAGGGCGACCTGCCCGGCGGGGACCTCGGTGGAGCGGACCACGCCGCCGTCCACCCGGGCGACATAGCCGCGGTTGGCGGCCACAAAGCCGTCCAGTGCCTCATCCGCGAAATCAGCGGGATTATCGAAGATCTGGGTCATGGTTCCTCATTGAATCCGTGTTGGAGAACTAATGCTTTGGGTAGAGAGCTGAGTTGGAGCTGGGGTGGTGCGGCCGCCCCCAAATAGCTTGACGGCCGCACCGGGCCCCGGTGTCAGACGCCGGGTCAGACGCCGGGTCAGACGCCGGGTCAGACGCTGCTGAGCGCCGAGGCTGCGGGCTGTTGGCGGCCCTGGGCCACCCGGCTCTGGCCGAGGGCGTAGCCGTCGGTTTTGGGCAGGATCTGGCGGCGCAGGTAGTCCTGGTTGGAGGCGGTGACGGACAGGCCGTCGCCGCCGTAGTGCTCGGTGCAGAGGATGCCCTGGAAGCCCACGGAGAGGGCGACCTTGAACGCCTCGCGGTAGTTGATCAGGCCGGACTCCATCGGGGCGGGCATAGCGACGTAGGTGTCGCGGGCGATGTCCTCGTCGCGGATGTAGTTCTTCATGTGCCAGTAGTTCGAGTACGGCAGGGTTTTGGCGACCATTTCGCGCCAGTCCTCGATGGGGCGGTGCAGCCGGATCAGGTTCCCGATGTCCGGGTTCAGGCCCACATTGTCCAGGCCGATGTCCTGGACCAGCTGCACGGACTGGTCCGCGGTGCCAAGGTAGGTGTCCTCATACATCTCCAGGGACAGCAGCACACCGGCGTCGGCCGCGTGCCGGCCCAGTTCCCGCAGCCGGGTTACTGCCTTGCCCCAGGTTTCCTTGTCGCCTACCGGGTCCTTGTGCCCCTCGAGGGTCCAGAACCAGAGCTGCTTCTGCTGCTCCGGAGTGAGCGCCTGGTGCAGGCCGAAGGAGACCACCTCGCAGCCGAGCTCGGCCGCGGCGTCGATGGTGCGGTGGCTGTAGGCCAGGTTCGCCTCCCAGTTCCCTTCCTCGATCACGCTGCGCCGGATCGCGGAGATGACCGGAATACCGATGCCCACGGTCTCGGCGGTCCGCTTGAACTCGGCAAGCCGGGCCGGACTCAGGTCACCGGGACGGACCCAGCTGTCCGTGAGGTCCGCGTCGGCGAAACCGGCGTCCTTGACCTCAGTGAAGACCTCGGCCCAGGCGGAGGCATCGGCGTCGTTGACGTGGGTGCCCAGCGCGTCGGTGCCCGGGAACTGCAGCAGGGCCGCGGTGATGGGCCAGTTTTCGGCTGCGTAAGCCATGGGGTTCACTCCTTTGTGGAATCCTGTTTCCTATAGGATCTACTATCTGAAGTGATGTTGTCAAGATCACATGTCAGCTTGCGCCTGCTTCGCGGCGAAGGCAGTGCCAGAACGAGGCCCGCGACGCCGAGGAAGAGGAAGATGGCCTGCCAGCCGAAGGCGAGCACGATGGCGGTCAGGACAGGCGGGCAATGGCCGGTCCGTTGGGTGCTTCTGTGACGCCGAGCAGGAAGCGGAAGGTGATGAACTGCCACATCTTGCCGCCGATGGCCATCAGCGCGGTAGCGATGCTCCAGCCCGCGATGGTGAAGAAGTACATCCGGCGGGCGCCAAGCTTGTCCACGAGCCAGCCGGCCGGCAGCTGGGCAAAAGCGTAGGTCCAGGAGAACACGGTGCCCAGGAGGCCAATGTCCGTCCGGGTCATGCCGAATTCCTTGATGAGCTGCGGCGCGGCGATGGAGATCGCGCTGCGGTCCATGTAGTTGATGATGCCGGCGGCCAGCGCCCAGCCGAGGATCCACCACCGCAGATTTTTGATGGTGCGGCGTGTTGCTGATTCCTTGGGCCCAGCGGCCAAAGTTTCCGTTTACACTCTTCACTCCCTTGTGACTCCCTAGGCCGGCACCATAGACGCCACAATCGAAGATCCTATAGGGTCCTTGATCCGCTGTGAAGGGGGTCACAAAATAATGTTGCGGGGGCCCGTTGCGGCCGACCCGCGGGAGGGAGATTAGTCTGCGGGAGCGTCCGCGATGGCGCGGCCGCGCACCTTCTGCACGTGCTCTGCCATGGCGGCCGCGGACCTCTCCGGGTCGCCCGAAGAGAGCGCGTCGAGGACCGCTTGGTGCTCGGCGATCGCCTGGTCCGCGTCCGTGATGCCCGCGCCGCCAAAGAGCCGGAAGCGCTGGACCTGTCCCCCGAGGGCAGCATAGGCGGCCACCATAAACTGATTGCCGGTCTGTTCCGCGATCAGCCGGTGGAAGCGCTCATCTGCTTCCAGATAGTCCCGGTATTCGGCAAACGACGGGCCCCGCGGCGCCTTCTCGAGGTCCGCGACAGCCTTGGCCAGCTCGGCATAGTGCGCCGGCGTCAGCCGGGCACACGCCAAGCGGGCGTTGACGGGCTCGATGGCCAGCCGCGCTTCCATGAGCTCGGCGAAGTCCTCTTGGGTGAACATCGGCGCAACCCGGTACCCCTTGAGCGCCACTCTCCGAACCATTCCGGTGTGCTCGAGCCGGGCAAGCGCCTCGCGCACCGGTGTGGGCGAAACATTGAGCTCCCTCGCGGTTCCATCGATGCTTACCGCGGCCCCGGGCTCGAGCCGGCCGTCCATCAGCGACGCCAGAAGTTCTTCATAGACGTGGTCAGCGAGGACCTGGCGGCTGACAGGTCGTCCCGCGAAATGGCCCTCGGGGCGGTTCCCGGAGGAAGCTAGTTGCATGTTCAGATCCTATAGGAGAGGACATGCCCATTCTTTGACGCAAAGAGTGGGCAGAATGGTGTTCTGCCCACTCTTTGTGGCCAAGGCTGGACATGTCCAGCGGTGGAGGTGCTGCTGCTCTGCCCTAGTTCTGGTAGGCCGGGTAGTCGGTGTAGCCCACTGCACCCTCGGTATAGAACGTCGCCGGATCCGCCTCGTTGACCGGCAGGCCCTCACGCCAGCGGCGCACCAGGTCCGGGTTGGCGATGGCCGGGCGTCCGACGACGACGGCGTCAGCGTGGCCGTCTGCGACCAGCGCGGTGGCCTCGTCGCGCGTAGTGACGATGCCGAAGCCGGTGTTGATCAGGAACGTGCCGTTGAACCGTGCGCGCAGGTCCTGGACCAGCTCGCTGGTGGGGTCCTTGTGCAGGATGCTGAGGTAGGCCAGCTTCAGCGGAGCCAGCGCGTCCACCAGAATCCCGTAGGTTTCCCGGACGTCTGCCGCGTCGAGCTCCAGGGCTCCCTGGACGTTGTGCTCGGGCGAGATGCGGATGCCCACGCGGTCTGCGCCAATGGCATCGACCACGGCCTTGGCAACTTCGATCACGAAGAGTGCGCGGTTCTCCGGCGAGCCACCGTAGATGTCGTCGCGCTGGTTGCCGGCCGGGGTGAGGAACTCGTGCAGCAGGTAACCGTTGGCGGAGTGCAGCTCCACGCCGTCGAACCCCGCATCGATGGCCTTGCGGGACGCCGTCACGAATTCCCGGAGGATGGCCGGCAGTTCATCCGTGGTCAGGGCGCGGGGAACAGGGAACGGCTTCTTTCCCTCGTAGGTGCGGGTCTCGCCGTCGATGGCGATGGCGCTGGGTGCCACTACTTCGTAGCCACCCGTGGTGTCCTCGTGGGTCACCCGGCCGGCGTGCATGACCTGGGCGAAAATTCGGCCGCCCTCGGCGTGCACGGCCGACGTGACGTCGGCCCAGCCCTTGAGCTGTTCATCGGTCACGAGCCCGGGCTGGCCCGGGAAGCCTCGGCCTGCGCGGCTGGGGTAGGTGCCCTCACTGACGATCAAGCCGAGCGAGGCGCGCTGACGGTAGTGTTCGACTACCAACGGGCCGGGGATTCCTTCTTTTCCGGAGCGAACGCGGGTAAGCGGCGCCATCACGAGTCGGTTGGGCAGCTCCAGCTCGCCGAGGGTCATCGGGGAAAACAGCATGCGCAGTTCCTTTCACAGTGGATTAGTTCACTGTCGGAAACTGCACAGCGCTTGCAACTATTCCATCTGAGACTCGGATCACTAAGGGATCGGCGGACGTGGGCAGGACGACGACGGCGACCGTCACCTGTAGTGATTGGCCGGAATAGGGCCGGCGGTATGGGGCATTCGGACGATTCTAGGGAGTTGGCGCGGCGACGCCGGGGCAGCCCTGGCCTTGGGGGTTGCGGAGACAGTCGTCAGCGTAATTCCTGGTGATCGAGCGCCACACGCTTACCGGCTGCGGCGCCGAACTGAAGGAGCCCTGGCCGGGGATGGGCAGGGGCGGGCCGCCGTTCACGGAGTACGTACCCCGGAAATGGGTTGTCAGCACCACCGAGAAGTCCCCTGTTTGCGTGTACGCGTGGCTGGTCAGGGTCTTTTCGCCCCAGCGTTCCTGTGGCAACGGTCCGCCGGCCGCCGTCTGGGGACCGAGCGCAGACCCGTCGCCGTAGCTCCAGGTGTATTCCGCGGGCTTTGCGACGACGTGGACATGTTGAGCCAGGATCGTGACGTCGAACTGCTGTTCCGCTGCGTCCGCATAGAAGTTGGTTTCCGCTCCCCGCAGGGTGTGCGGGCTCGGCTGGGCCGTCACGGTTCCTGCCGCGATTGGAAGCCTCTGAAACTCGGTTTGGATCATGGCAGCGATACGGGGCAGCAATTCCTCTGGCCGGGGATCAAAGAGGCAGGTGGGGCCGGAGTGGTAGGTCCACGAGGGGTTCGCGATCCCAGCTGGCGCCTTGAGCCAAACGACCGGGATACCTTCTTTGCCGTCTGGCCCGTTCTTACAATCGACGAGGACCGCCAGGCAATCCGTATCGAAGTCGCCTCCGCCCAAGTGACATTGAAGTTCGTACTTGTATTGGAGGGGGTCGGCGGAGGGCGCTCCCGGCTGGAGGGCAACAAATTTGCCTGTGGCGGGATCCAGCCGCCACCCGCCAACGTTGACTCCTTGATTTCCGAAACCCGCGTCGACACCGCTGTCCTCGGCGAATCCTAGGGCCGGTACGAATAGAAGGCCAACCACGACAAGTAAGGTGGCGGCAATTCTAGGGACGTGACTCCAACGACGGAAGGTTGATTGGTTCATCGGATTGGATGCAGCCCGGTAAGTTGCCAGGCTCCTCCCTCGAACGCACCGACCATGACGTTTCCAGTATCTGACCGCGGTGTCGGCTTCCGGAACTCGATTCCTCCCGGCCTGTAGTAGTTGATCGTCGCCTGCTGCACTTGCGCTATGACTTGGTAATGACCATCTGGTTGCGCCACATAATTTGTACTAACGGTTGGTGTCTCGATTCGTCCACCTGCGAGCCAGTTCTCCCCGTCGTAGCTGGAACTGATTGCCTGGGTCACATTCACACATAGCTCGCATCCCGGGGCCGTGACCAAATCCAAGCTGGATGTATCGCCGGTCTCGTACCCGTAGCTGAGCAGTTGAAACCAGTACCGCGCAAAGGCCTCCAGGCCTTCCTTCGTCTCCGTCTTCGCCGCCTCGGGCAGCACCGGGACCGGGACGTTCTGGGCTCTTCCTGAGGCATCGGCCGGTTTGTAACTGGGAGCAGGGCTCGGGGTGACGCTCGGCGTCGACGATTGCGACGGGCTTGGGGACCCGACGGACGGTGAATCGCTCGGGGCTGGACCTCCCCCGGTGCAGGCGGTGACCGACATCAGCAATGCGGCAGCGAGGGCGGCCGCGCGGATTCGTGTGCTGCTGGAGAACAAGGTGCGAGATGTCATGGTCAGCTACTCCCCGATAGAAAATCAAGACGCTTGAAGCCAAACAATGGCTTAAGGGTAACCGACATCACATTTTGACCGTCAGGGTTGTCCACAGGCGGAAGGAGCCCCGTCCGCACGCCGTCATAGTCCCGTTGGCCTCTAGCGCTTTGCCTCACGAGGACAGAACAATAAGGCCATGATGTTCGAACATGCAGACGGCAATCCCATCCTCAATCTGGACGAAGAGCAGTCTTGGAAGCTCCTCGAGGGCACGAGGCACGGCAGGTTGGTGGTCACCGTCGCCGGGGAGCCGGACATCTTCCCGGTGAACTACGCGGTGGGCGGCAGGAAGCTGTACCTCCGCACGGCGCCAGGCAACAAACTGGCCGAACTGACCATCAACTCGAAGGTGCTCTTCGAAACCGACGGCATCCTGTCGGAGGAAGCTTGGTCCGTGGTCCTCCGGGGCAACGCACGCATCCTGCAGCTGTCCGCGGACATTGCCGCGGCGGAGGCGCTGGATCTGAAGTCCTGGGTTCCCACGCTGAAGGACTTCTACGTTGAGATCGAACCGACGTCGGTCACCGGCCGCCACTTCGAGTTTGGCGAACAGCCGGAGCGGGAAATCTAGGCAGCGACGACCCGGCCGCCGCCTAGACTTAAACCATGGCGGACAAGCTGACACCGGAGCGGCGCAGCTGGAATATGTCCCGCATCCGGGGTAAGAACACCAAGCCTGAACTCTTGGTCCGCAAACTGTTGCACTCCAAGGGATACCGCTACAGGCTGCACGGCTCGGCCGGCGGCGGAAGGCTCCCAGGCAGCCCCGATCTGGTCTTTGCCAGCCGCCACAAGGTCATTTTCGTCAACGGTTGTTTCTGGCACTTCCACGACTGCAGGGTGGGGCAACATGCACCCAAGGCCAACGCCGAATTCTGGGAGACCAAGCGGACACGCACCAGAACCCGCGACGCCGAACAGTTGCGCCAGCTTGAGACCTCAGGCTGGAAAGCGCTCACCGTCTGGGAGTGCGAACTCAAGGATCCGCAAGCGCTGGAACAACACCTGAACGCTTTCCTCTGCGGGACCGAAACTACCGGTTAGGCCTAGGTGCCGGAACAGTCCCCGACGGGCAGGAACTCAGCCGCGGCGGTGACTGCTAATCAGCCAGCCAGCCATCTCGCGGGCACGTCCGGCGGCAGCCCGGTCCCCTTCCGCTGCGGAAACGATCGACCCCTTCATAAGGATGTGCCAGGAGCGGGAGAAGCCTTCCGGGTCCCGCAACCCGGCTTCCTCGGCGAGTTGCTGTACATGGCCCCGGATTTTGGCGAGGTAGTCGATGCTGGCCTGACCGAGGGGATGGCCAGCTCCCATCTCAAGCAGGATGTTTATGAACGAGCAGGCTTCGAAGTCATCACGGGCAAACCAGTCGGCAAAGACGTCAAAGATCGAGAGCAGCTGGGATTCCGCAGTATCCCCCCGGCGACGGGCCTCGGAGACGATCATGTCCACGGTCCACTGCTGGTCCCTGCGCTCCAGGAAGGCGAGCACGAGCTCGTCCTTGGAGGCGAAATGCCGATAGAAACTTGCTTTGGCCACTCCGGACCGGCTAATCAGTTCATTGACGCCTACATCGCGGACGCCACGCCGGGAGAACAATTCGTAGGCCACGTCGAGAATCCGCCCACGCACGCCGGTCGCGGGAAGAGCGTCGCCGCTTGGACCTTCCAGCGTGGACGCCTTGGGAGCGGGATTAGTCGAAAGTGACATCAAAAATAGTCTATCCCAATACAAGACAGAATTGTCTGTCTCAGGTAAAATTCGAATCCGGGGACTTGGACGCTTTTCGGTCCGCAATTGCTCGATTACTACTAGACCCACGGGAGAGCGCAAGATGCCGCACTCGCTGATGTCCAATGAGTCTCTGACCACCGACATGCCACACCCCACACCGTCCGCCGTCACCCGGCTCCAGGATTACCGGCGGGCCCACGAGGTCGGTGCGGATCTGGAACCCCTGCGCAGGCAGGTGTCGGCGATCATTGATGAAATTCTCGCCGACACTGCGCCTGAAGACGCGGAGGTGCGCGAAAAACTTCGCCGGCATGTCTACGCCAATCCCGGCAGGCCGGAAAAGGCCCTCCTGGGCCACTTGCACTCCATGTCAGCCCGGCGGGACGAAGCCGGCTAGAAGCGGCCGAACTGGCTCGGGCACGCGAGTCCGGCGGAACGACCCGCCGCGCCGTCACATGACGTCACCGGCTGATGGTGGCTTGCCGTACGACTTCGCCCCAGGACTGTTGCGCCAGGTCCGCCACGGAGGCCAGGATCTCCGACGGCGGCTTGGACAGATCCAGCGGGAATTCCACAATGTCGATGTCCGTGTTCAGGATCCGACGCAGCTTCACCTCGCCGGCTCCCGGATAGATGAGCCACGCCGTCGGGACCCGCAGTGACGTGCAGTAGGCCAGCATCCGGTAGTGGTCCCCGGACAGCGAAGCGCCGACGTCGGCCGCCGCCTGGTACTTGGCGTCGTAGACCATCACCGGCCGGCCGCCCAGCAGATGCACGGCGCCCGGTTGCACCACGATCCGGTCCGAGTCGCGGACTGCCTCATTGAGCAAGGCGTTGTACCGGAGGCGCATCTCCCCCGGGAACGCGGCCATGGCCTCCCGCAGCGCCAGCCCGACAAAGTCCTCGAACACCTTGGACATGTCGACCACAAACGACGCCGACTGCTGCTTTCCGTCGCCGGCCTCCGCGGAGGCGTTGCGGAGGATCACCTCGGCGAGCCGGAGGGCCGTGTGGTAGCGGGTGTTCATCCGGCTGGCGCGCCATACCGGCAGCGGGGCACCGGACTGCAGCCGGGTGACGGCGGCGAGTTTCCCCTTCAACTGGCGCAAACGGCTCAGGACGTCCGGGCGCACGCCCGGGACCTGGGACATCCGCTCCAGCGCGGCCCTCAGGATGCGGTTTTCCGCGATGTCTTCGGTGAACTCGTCATAGGAAACTTCCAGCGGGACCAACATGCCGGGCCGGCGGGAAATCTGGTCCGAGATGCGGATCCTGCCCTTGACCGTCCGGAGGGATTCGTCGACGTTCAGGTAGCCCTGCAGCACCCCCCGGCTGAGCGCACGGTCCGCGAGTTGCGCCAGCGATTCGGCGAGGGCACTCCACAGCTCCGTGTCCTCAACGGCGGCGACGGAATCCTCGCGGAAGCCCTGGTCCCCCGCGTAGCCGAGCAGGAACAACAGCCGCCCGAGGCCCAGCCGCTCCTTGGGGCGCACCTCGAGCTGCACCGTGGGCGTGCGGACCGAGCCCACCTTCCCGACGGGCTCGATCCGGTACAGGCCCATGCCCATTGGCGAGGCCTTCGCGAGCCCGCTGCCGTTGATGTAGGCGGCGCTGGCAGCGTCCAGCCGCTCCGCCACGCCGATGGAGAGCTCATCCAGCACCACCCGGCGCAGCGGCGCCGCCCCGGGACGCGGGCCCCCGCCGGCACCCGCCGCGGGCCGCGCGCCAGACGCGCCGGCAGCCCCAGTGCTAGGCGTGCGCAAGGCGGGCGAGCAGTTGGTCCAGTCCGAACCGTTCCTCCAGCTGGGCCCGGTTGAGCTGGCCGTGGTAGTGCTCCTCGAGCAGCGGCATCAGCTCGTACTTCCAGATCCGGCGCAGCCCCTTGGGCGTCTGGGCAGACTTCTTCATGAAGTAGGACGGCCCAATCATAAGGTCGCGGTCCCACTCGTCAATGGCGTCGTTGAGCGCATCCATCAGCAGGGCAGGCGTCGTGTCCAGCTCCCGGGCCTGCAGGAACCGCAGCAGCGAGCCCTTCACCGGCTCCGTCTCCGGGTGCAGCTCAATAAAGGAGAAACGCCGGCGGATGGCGGCGTCCATCATGGCGATGGACCGGTCCGCGGTGTTCATGGTGCCGATGATGTACAGGTTGTCCGGCAGGGTGAACGGCTCGTTAGGGCTGTACTGGAGGTAGATTCTGTCGTCCCGGTATTCGAGCAGGAAGTACAGCTCGCCGAAGACCTTGGCGAGGTTCGCCCGGTTCATCTCGTCGATGATCAGGAAGTACGGCTTGCTCTCGTTGCCGGGTTTGGCGGCTTCCTCGGCGATCCGGCGCAGCGGACCGGCCACGAGCTTGAAGGACACCTGCCCCTCATCGGTCTTGTCCGGGCGGAAGCCCTCGAAGAAGTCCTCATAGGCGTAGGAGGGGTGGAACTGCACGAGCTTCACGCGCTCGTCCGTGGTGTCGCCGGCAAGCTGCGCCGCGAGGTGCTTGGCGAGGTAGGTCTTGCCGGTGCCGGGCGGGCCGTAAAGCACCAGCTGCCGGTTCTCCTCCAGGAGCTCGGCGATCTCCTGGAGCGGATCCAGGTCCATGTGCAGGGAGGCGGCGAATTCCGGCGTCAGGGGGCGGAATCCCTCGCAGGCAGGTTCGACGACGGCGTCGGGTTCGGTGCCGTCGCCGGCATCGGCTTCCGCTTCGGTCGGCAGCAGGGCCTCGAGCGCCTGGATGACGCGGGTGATGTCCACAATGATCCCGGAGGTGGCCAGCTGCCGCTGCACGTGCCGGGGCAGCTCGGTCATGTTGTGCGTTTCGTCGAACCAGCGGACCTTGCGGCGCAGCCGCCGGTTGTCCTCATGGTGCTCCGGTTCGCCCAGGACCACACCCACCCGGACAGCGCCGGAGTGCTGGTACAGGGTCAGGTCGCCGGGCTTCATCACGGTCAGGAACGCGAAGACGGCGGTCTTGGTGTCCTCGCGTTCCACATAGCCGAGGTGCTTGTAATCCTCATCCACTGCGTGCTGGACCAGCCCGGCGGTGACGCCGGGATCCAGCAGACGGAGGTGTTCGACGTCGAGCGTCACCGTTTCGTCGGTCTGCCAGTGGCCGAGCAGGTCCGCGTTGTCCTGGTGGGTGCGCAGCAGCCAGGCGCGGCGCCCGGGGTCGCCGACTTTGCGCCACTGGCTCACGAGCTGCCGGGAGTACCAGTCGATCCGCTGGCCTGCCTGCTCGTCGAGGTGCAGCCGGATCCGGTGGATGTCCGCGGAGATTTCCTCGTCGCTGCTCCCCTTGGCGCCGCCCACGAGGGAGGCGAAGGCGTCGCGGATTTCCTGGCGTTCGACGTCGGCCACCACCGGTTCGAAGTAGCTGGGCCAGACCAGGAATTCGATGCTGCGGCGGATCGCGGGCTGGTCTCCGGGAGTGCCCGCGACCAGCTGGTGGAACGCCAGCGGGTCCTTGACCGCAGCAGCGACGACGCCGGCGGGCCGCTGGGCGACGTGCTGCACGAAGCGGCACTGCCATTTGAGGTGGTCCCAGATGGTCCAGTTGAATTCGGCCGTGCGGTCCCGGATGACGCCGTGGTCCGTCATGCCGGCGTAGAGCTCGTCCGGAAGTTCGAGCGGCGGTTCGAGCCATGATGCGGCCTCGGCCACCCTGGCGCGTTTGACCTTAAGCGATTTCACCTCGTGGGCCAGCGGCAGGGACTGGAGGAAGAGCAGCTCGACCGCCAGTTGCTTGGCCCCCCGCGAGGCACCAGCCAGGTTCTCCCGCAGGTTGGTCATCATGGGCGCCTTGGAGTCCGGGACACCGCGTTCGAGGCGTTCGAGCAACTCCGCGGCAGCCTGTACCGACCACGTCTTGGTCCGGCCGTCCAGGGCCGACGCCTTGCCCAGCAGACCGGGCCCCAAAACAAACCACGCCGCGTCCTCAATCTCCTTGGAGATGCCGAGGGCGCGGTGCATGGCAGGCTTTTTGGATGGGGTCATGCCTTCAATTTACAGGCTTAAGCTGAACGCCCGCATCATGGGACGTCCGGATGCTACTGACAAGTAGGCATAGAACCCCGGCCCGGCCGCGGCTATTTGACGGCGGGACGCCGCTTGACGCCAAAGGTGAAATAGCTGCCGGGGCCGACGAAGTTGACCAGGGTGGCCACCCGCCACATGGCCTTGCTGCCGCGGATCTGATCAGCCGGGCGTCGGGTGATGTCCGTCTGGGCCGCGACCAACAGCGAGAGCTGGACGATGGCGGCGGCGATGGTGCCAAACTTCGCCGTCGGCGAGAGGTCTTTCCACGCCTTCTTGCGGGCGTTCTTCTTCTGTCGGTTCACCATGATCGCTGCTCCTTGTTCCTGGGCTCATTGGATTTCCTGGACTACCTGGACTCATCGACTGCAGGTGATTCATTTTAGGGGCGATCCCAGCACCGAGGTAGGGGTTAACGGTGCTGGACGGCAGGGCCCGGATGCGCCGGAGTGAACAGGGCGAGCTTCTCCTTCTGTTCCGGGGTCAGCCGCAGCACGCGCCCGGTGGCTTGTTCCACGAAGGCCAGGTGGCTCGTGGCGCGGACACATTCCTCCCGGGTCACGGGGTCCTGCACCACGTAGTGGATGTCGAAGCTTGCCCCCTTCACCGCGCCGATCCAGAGCTGGACCAGCGCCGGCACGTTGCGGTATTCGAGCGTCCTGACATAGCGGATCTTGTGCTCTACCACTAAGGCCAGGGTGCCTTCCGGGACCTCGCTGAACAGCGGGACCGGCGGCTCGGTCCCGGGCAGGCCGGCACCGCGGGGCGGGCCGAACGCCGCAATGCGGGCTTCCTCCAGGATCCGGACGATCTGCACGTTGTTGATGTGGCCATAGGCGTCCATGTCGCTCCAGCGCGTCGGCACCTGCACCTCGATGCGCCGGGGGTCCACGGCGGCGACCTGCCCGGCCGGTGCGGCGCTCAGCTGTGCACCGCCGTGGCATCGTCTGCCGTGTCTTCCGAAAAGGCCGCCTCGGCGTCCTCGCCGGCGAACTGGGACATGTACAGGCGGTAGTAGGCGCCCTTCAGCTCCAGCAGTTCGGCGTGGCGACCCTGCTCCACGATCCGGCCGGCTTCCATCACCAGGATGGTGTCGGCGTCGCGGATGGTGGAAAGCCGGTGGGCGATGACAAAGCTGGTGCGGTCGGTCCGGAGCGCGGCCATGGCCTTCTGCACGAGGACTTCCGTGCGGGTGTCCACCGAACTCGTGGCCTCGTCCAGGATCAGCAGCGAGGGGTTTGCCACGAAGGCACGGGCGATGGTGATGAGCTGCTTCTCGCCCGCACTGACGTTGTTGCCTTCCTCGTCGATGATGGTGTTGTAGCCATCGGGGAGGGCGCGGACGAAGCGGTCCACGAAGGTGGCTTTCGCGGCCTCCATCACCTGTTCCTCGGTGGCGTCCAGTTTGCCGTAGCGGATGTTGTCGTAGATGGTGCCGCCGAACAGCCAGGCGTCCTGCAGCACCATGCCAACCTTGGAGCGCAGCTCCGGACGGCTGAGCTGGGTGATCTCGACGCCGTCGAGCGTGATGCTGCCGCCCTGGAGCTCGTAGAAGCGCATCACGAGGTTGACCAGGGTGGTCTTGCCCGCGCCGGTGGGGCCGACGATCGCGACGGTATGCCCGGGTTCGGCCGTGAAGGAGAGGTCCTCGATCAGGGGCTTGTCCGTCGTGTAGCTGAACGTGACGTGCCGGAAGTCCACATGGCCGTCCGTCTTGGCCGGAAGGTGCTCGGTGGCGGTCTCGGCATCCTGTTCGTCGGCGTCGAGGAATTCGAAGACCCGTTCCGCGGAGGCGACACCGGACTGCAGCATGTTGGCCATGCCTGCCATCTGGCCCAGCGGCTGGGTGAACTCGCGGGAGTACTGGATGAAGGCGGTGGCATCCCCCAGGCTCATGCCGCCGGAGGCGACGCGCAGTCCGCCGACGACCGCGATGCCGACGTAGCTGAGGTAGGACACAAACTGCATGACCGGCATGATCACGCCGGAGACGAACTGGGCGCCGAAGCTGGCCTTGTAGAGGGCTTCGTTGCGTTCGTCGAACCGGGCCAGCATGTCCGCGTCGCGGCCGAAGACCCGGACGAGGTCGTGCCCGGAGAAGGATTCCTCGATCTGGCCGTTGAGCTCGCCGGTGTTCTTCCACTGGGCGGCGAAGAGCTTCTGGCTGCGGGAGCCGATGATGCCGGCGGCGACGCCGGAAAGCGGCAGCGCGATCAGGGCAATCAGGGCCAGCTGCCAGGACACGATGAACATCATGATCACGATGCCGATCACGGTCAGCGCGGAGCTCACCAGCTGGGCGAAGGCCTGCTGGAGCGCCTGCTGGATGTTGTCCACATCGTTGGTGACCCGGGAAAGGATGTCGCCGCGCTGGCGGGTGTCGAAGTAGTTCAGCGGCAGCTTGTTCAGCTTCTTCTCGGTGTCGTCGCGCAGTTGGCGGACCACCCGCATGACCAGGATGTTCAGGACGTAGCCCTGCAGCCAGAGGAAGATGTTGGCGACGAAGTACATCACCAGGACGACGCTGATGAGGTAGGCGAGTTTCTGGAAGTCGATGCCGACGCCGGGGATGAGTTCCATCTTGGAGATCATGTCGGCGAAGTTGTTCTCGCCTTGGGCCCGCAGGCCCTCAACGAACTGGTCCTTGGTGCCCCCGGAAGGCAACTGCTTGCCCACCGCTCCCCCGAAGATCACGTCCATCGCCTGGCCCAGGATCCGGGGCGCGATCACATTGAGGACGACGGCGACCGTCACCATGGCCAGGACCGCGATGATGCCGGTCCGCTCCGGCTTGAGCAGCCCCATCAGCCGCTTCGCGGAGGGCCAGAAGTGCTCGGCCTTCTTGGCGGGGATGTCGCCGAACATACCGCCGTCGGCCTCGCCGGGCTTGTATTCCTCCTCATAGAAGTCGTCGTCCGGTGCCGCGTCCGGGGCTTTGGCGATCTTTTCGTTGGTGCTCATGCCACTGCCTCCGCGCTCAGCTGGGATTCGACGATTTCCTGGTAGGTGCTGGAGCTCTCCAGGAGTTCTTCATGGGTGCCGCGGTCGACGATCCGTCCGTTGTCCAGGACCAGGATCTGGTCGGCGTCGGCGATGGTGGAAACGCGCTGCCCGACGATGATGACTGTGGCGTCCGCGGTTTTTGCCTTCAGTGCCCGGCGCAGCCTGGCGTCGGTGGCGACGTCGAGGGCCGAGAACGAGTCGTCGAACAGGAACACCTTGGGTTCGGTGACGAGCGCCCGTGCGATGCAGAGCCGCTGCCGCTGGCCGCCGGAGACGTTGGTGCCGCCCTGGGCGATGCGTGAACCGAGCCCGTTCTGCTTTTCCCGCACGAAGTCCGCGGCCTGCGCCACGGTCAGGGCGTCCCACAGTTGCTCGTCCGTGGCCTCGGGCCTTCCGAAGCGGAGGTTGTGCTCGATGGTTCCGGAGAAGAGGTAGGGACGCTGCGGCACCATGGCGACGCGCTGGGTGATGTCCGCGCGGTCGAGGTTGGTGACGGGGACGCCGTCGAGCAGCACTTCACCGGAGGCGGCGTCGTAAAGCCGCGGCAGCAGGGCCAGCAGGCTCGTTTTGCCGGCACCGGTGGAGCCGATGATCGCCACGGTCTGGCCGGGTTCGGCGGTGAAGCTGATGTCGCTCAGCACCGGCGCCTCGGCGCCCGGGTAGGCGAAGGACACGTTCCGGAACTCCACCCGGCCGGCCTTGCGGGTCGGGGCAACCGGGGTAAGCGGCTCGTGGATGGAGGGTTCGACGTCGAGCACCTCAGCGATGCGGTCCGCGCAGACGGAGGCGCGCGGAATCATCATCGCCATGAACGTGCCCATCATGACAGCCATCAGGATCTGCAGCAGGTACTGCAGGAAGGCCGTCAGCGAGCCGACCTGCATGTCCCCGGCGTCGACGCGCTGGCCGCCGAACCAGAGCACAGCGGCGGTGGAGACGTGCAGGATCATGCCGATGGCGGGGAACATCAGCACGAACAGGGAGCCGATCTTCAGCGAGACGTCGGTGAGTTCCTTGTTCGCGGCGCCGAAGCGTCCCGTCTCGTGGGGTTCGCGGACGAAGGCCCGGACCACGCGGATGCCGATGATCTGCTCGCGGAGGATCCCGTTGAGCCGGTCGATCTTCGTCTGCATGGAGCGGAAGAGCGGCATGAGCCGGACCACGAGGTAGCCCACGACGACTACCAGCAAGGGCACCGAAACCCAGACCAGCCAGGACAGGTTGAGGTCCTCGCGGAGGGCCATGAAGATGCCGCCGATGCACATGATGGGCGTGGCCACCATGAAGTTCAGCCCCATCAGCATGAGCATCTGCACCTGCTGGACATCGTTGGTGCCGCGGGTGATCAGCGTGGGGGCGCCGAAGACGTTGACGTCTTTGGCGGAGAAGCTGCTGACCTTGCGGAACACGCCGCGGCGGAGGTCCCGCCCGAACGCCATCGCAGCCTTGGAGCCGAAGTACACACCGGCGATCGCAGTGGCGACCTGGACCAACGCGACGACGAGCATCAGCCCGCCGGTCCGCCAGATGTAGTCGGTGTCGCCACGGGAGACACCTTCATCGATGATCTGCGCGTTGAGGCTGGGGAGGTACAGGGCCGCGATGGTCGAGGCCAGCTGGAAGATGATGACGGCCGCGATGTACGGCAGATACGGCTTGGAATAGCGCCGTATGAGGGTGACAAGCATGCCCACGAGTCCTTAGGAATACCGAATAGTTGAGGCCGGAGTGAAGACTGAAGAGGGAACATCGAAATGATGCTCCCAGTAATAGCAGGTGGGTCCGACAGCCTTAGCGCTCCAACTCTACGGAATCGCTTGCGGGCCGGGAACTCCGAGACCTAAAAATCATCCAAACGGCGTACGGACACCGCCTGTGACGCAAACGGCCACCGACTGACAGGCCCCGCGGCCCCGCGTTCCGGGGGCCGCGGGGCCTGTCAGCGGAGCTGCGGGCAGGCGGCTATTCGCCGCGGTGCCGGCCGTGCGTCGCGATGTAGTCGGCCGCCGCGCGCTGCAGTTTCCGCTCCTTCGCGAGCTGGCGGCGCAGGGTGGTCAGCTCGGCGCTGACCCTGGTCTGCCCGGCGGCAATGTCGCGCTGCAGTTCTGCCTGCTGGTTCACGGCCCGCAGTGCTTCCGCCAGCTGGAGCTGCTGTTCGGCCAGCAGCTGCTGGGTGTGGAGCAGCACGGGGACGACGTCGTCGGCTTCCGTCCGGGTATCGGCCAGCATGGTGCGCGCCCGGGTCCGGGCACCGTCCCGGTCGGCCGTCCGGGTCTCGCCGGCCCGCTGGCGGCTGAGGACCTCGATGAACTCCCGGTCAAGATCGACGATCCCCGTTGCAGGAACGCGGTCACCGTCGTCGGCGCCCGTGTTCCGGACGGCAGCGCTCCCGCCGTCGGCGTTCCCGCCTGCTGCGCTCCCGCCGGCGGCCAGTGCGCCCCCTGCCAGTGCGGCGCCGTCGAGGTCCCCGCCCGCACCGGGAACGGCTGCAGCGGCGGCCGCCTCCGGCTGGATGTCCACGGTGCGGCGCAGCGGCTGTTCCTTGATGAAAAGGATCGCCACGAGCGCCACGATGCCGATGATCGCCGAGATCAGGAAGATCTCCGCCGTTGCATCGCCGTAGGCGGCGCGCATGATCTCGCGGACCGGAGCCGGCATGTCCTGCAGGTCCAGGCTGGCGCCCGCGGAACCGCCGGAGACGGGAATCCCGGCCGCGGCGAGCCCTTCCGTGGCGAGCTCCTTGACCCGGTTTCCGAGGATGGCGCCGAGGACCGAAACCCCGATGGCGCCGCCGACCGAGCGGAAGAACGCCACGGATGCGCTGGCGGTGCCGATATCGGTTGCCCGGACGGTGTTCTGCACGGCCAGGACCAGGTTCTGCATCAGCAGCCCGAGACCGAGCCCCAGGATCCCGGTGTACAAGCCGGTCAGCCAGAGGTCGGTGGTGTGGTCGATGGTCCCGGCCAGGCCGAGCCCGCCGATCAGGAAGACGGCGCCGGCGACGAGGTAGCGCTTCCATTTGCCGGTGCGGCTGATGAGCTGGCCGGAGACGACGGAACCGATGAGGTTGCCGGCGATCATGGGCAGGGTCAGCAGCCCGGCTTCGGTGGGGCTGGCGCCGCGGGCCACCTGGAAGTACTGGCCCAGGAACGCGGACGAGCCGAACATGCCGACGCCGACGGCCACCGAGGCCAGGATGGCCAGGGCGGTGGTCCGCTCCGAGATGATCTTCAGCGGGATGATGGGCTGCGCCACCCGGGATTCCACCACGACCAGCAGGGCCAGGAGCAGAACACCGCCGCCGACCATGGCGGCGGTCTGCCAGGACCACCAGTCGTAGTAGTCGGGGTTGCCGGCGAAGGAAACCCAGATCAGCAGGAGGCTCACGCCGGAGGTCAGCAGGATGGAACCGAGCCAGTCGATCTTGGCCGGCCGTTTGACGTGTGGCAGCTTCAGGGTGATCTGCAGCAGGATGAGTGCGACGACGGCTAGCGGGACGCAGACGAAGAAGGTCCAGCGCCAGCCCAGCGGGCTGTCCACGATGAAGCCGCCGAGCAGCGGGCCGCCCGCGGTACCGACGGCCATGACGCCGCCCATGTAGCCGGAGTACTTTCCGCGGTCACGCGGCGGAATGATCGAACCGATGATGGCCTGGGCCAGGGCGGTCAGTCCGCCCATCGCAATGCCCTGGATGACCCGGGCGGTGAGCAGCAGCGGGATGGTCTCGGACAGGCCCGCCATGACGGAGCCGGCCACGAAGATCACGATGCTGAGCTGGACGAGGATTTTCTTGTTGAAAAGGTCCGCCAGCTTGCCCCAGATGGGCGTGGTCGCGGCGTTGGCGAGCAGCGCCGCGGTGATGACCCAGGCGAAGTCCGTCTGGGTGCCCTTGAGCTCGGACATGATCGTGGGCAGCGCGTTGGCAACGATGGTGCTGCTGATGATCGCGGTGAAGAATGCGGCCAGCAGCCCGGTCAGCGCTTCCATGATCTGGCGGTGGGTCATCGCGGGCGCGGGCGCGGCGTGCGGATGTGGGGCGGGGACCGGCGACGGCCCGGTGGCGGCAGCGTGGCTTGCCATATGTTTACTCCTCAGCAACGGTGGTCGTAGTGGTGGGTCCGGCCGTCTTTGCCCGGGCTGTGGTCCGCAGGGACTCAGCAAGTTTTTTCAGGGTCCGCGCCGTCTCTTCGGCGTCGCTCTCGGTCCAGTCCTGCAGGAGTCCCTGCAGCGCGGAGGTCCGCTGGTCCTCGATGGAGCGCAGCTTCTCGACCCCGGACGCGGACAGGGCGATCAGCTGGGCGCGCCCGTCTTCGGGGTCCGGGCGGCGGACCACCAGGCCCAGCTCCTCGAGTTCGGCGATGTGCCGGCTGAGGACTGGGGCGCTGACGCCTAGCCGCTCCGCCAGATGCGTGGCCCTCGATTCGCCCTCCCCCACAAAGCGCAGGACCCCCTGCAGCGCCACTCCGGTGTCCTGGCCGCGGATATTGATGGCGGCGACACAGCGGACGGCGCGCTGGAGATCGAAGATCTGATAGACGAGATTGGCTGCAGTATTCGGTGCAACTGACATGGTGACCCCTTTTGCTTGCCCAAGGCAACTATATCGCAAAATGGTTACTTCGGGAAACTAATCGGACTGGAGGGGTGCCGACCTGCTCGTTAAAGACCAAACGCGAACCGGCAGCCAGGGCTGCCGGTTCGCGTTTGGTGTCCGCTTTGTTGAGTTGTTCTTAGACGTCCATGTGGGTCGGGGCGAACATCTGGAGCAGGGTTTCGACGACGACGACGTTCGGGCCGTCCGCGGCGAAGCCCGCCTTGAGCGCCTCCCCCACGTCCTCGGGAGCCACCCGGGTGGCAGGCACGCCGAAGGACTCGGCCAGTTTGACGAAGTCGGGACGGGCCAGTTCGGTGGCGGTGGCCTTGCCGAAGGCTCCCACCATGTATTCGCGCAGGATGCCGTAGCCGCCGTCGTCCACGATCAGCCACGTGACGGGAACGTTGTGCTGTTTGGCGGTGGCCAGCTCCGAAATCGAGTACATCGCGGAGCCGTCACCGGAGACGGCGAGGACCCTCGCGGAACCGCCGGGATTGCCGGTGGTTTCGAGGCCGACGGCGCCGCCGATCGCCGCGGGGAAGCCGAAGCCCAGCCCGCCGGCGCCCTGGGCGGAGTGGAACTGGCCCTCGCGGGCATCCCAGCAGCTCCAGGCCCAGTAGGAGGAGATCGTCATGTCCCAGAACGTCTGCATGTCCGCGGGAACGGCCTCGCGGATGTCCGCCATGAACTTCAGTTCCTTGCCCAGATCCTGGGAGTCCAGCCGCGCCTTGACCTTGGCCAGGGATTCCTTGACCAGCGTCTCGGGAGCGGTGCCGTGCCAGTCGGCGCGTTCGCCGTGCGGCTCGGTCAGGGCCTCGTCGAGGGCGGCCAGGCCCTGGCCGGCGTCGGCCCGGATGCCGAGGCCGGGCCGGTTGGATTCGAGGACGCGGGGTTCGGCGTCGATCTGGATGATCCGGCCGCGCGGCGCGAACGTGAAGTAGTTGGACGTGACTTCGCCCAGTGAGGAACCGATGACGATCAGCACGTCCGCGTCCTCAAGCACCTCCGTCATGTACTGGTCCTCGATCCAGGACTGCAGCGAGAGCTCGTGGTTCCAGGGGAAGGCGCCGTTTCCGCCCGGGGTGCAGATCACCGGCGCGCGCAGCTTCTCCGCGATGGAGAGCAGCGATTTTTCCGCCCGGCCACGGCGTGTGCCGCCGCCGGCGATAATGGCGGGACGTTCCGCCGTCGAAAGCCATTTGACGGCTTCGCGGACCAGCTCCACGCGGGGCGGATTGTCGGCGGCTTCGGCGAGGGCGTCCTCCACGGGAGGCACCATGATGGGATCCAGCAGGACGTTCTGCGGGATTTCCAGCCAGACGGGACCCTGCGGCGAGGAGATCGCCTCGGTCCAGGCGTCCTGGATGGCGGAGGGGATGCCGGAAGCATGCTGGATGAGCCGCTGGCTCTTCGTGACGTTCGCTGCCGAGGCCTTCTGGTCATCGAGCTGGTGCAGCATGCCCTTGCGGCGGGCGCCAAGTCCTTCGAGCGGGATCTGGCTGGCCACCACCACCATGGGCACGCCGGTGGCGTACGCTTCCTGCAGCCCGGCCAGGGAGGTCAGCGCGCCCGGACCGGTGGAGAGGAAGAGGACGCCGACTTCGCCGGTGGCGCGGGAATAGCCGTCCGCGGCGAAGGCCGAGTTGTTTTCCACCCGGGAGGAGACGAAGTGCAGGTTTCCGCGGCCCATGGCGTCGAAGAGGCCCAGGGCGTGCTGGCCCGGGATGCCGAAGACCGTCTTGGCGCCGAGCGCCTCGAGGGTCTCGACGACGAGGTCCCCGCCGTTGCGCACGCCGCTCACTGGGAGACCCCGGTCTCGACGCTCCGGGCAGCCGGCGCCGCGAAGCCGGCGGGGCGGTGGGATTCCTGGCCGAGGGCCTGGGCCGCGTAGCCGTTCGGAGCGCCGAACCGGTCGCCCGCCTGGGCACTGTCCGCCATCAGGGTGACCAGTTCATAGGCGACGTGGCTGGCGGCCACACCGGTGATGTCGGCGTGGTCGTACGCCGGGGCAACCTCGACGACGTCGGCGCCCACGAGGTTCATCCCGCGGAAGCCGCGGATGATTTCCAGCAGCTCGCGGCTCGTGAGGCCGCCGGCCTCCGGCGTTCCGGTGCCCGGTGCGTGCGCCGGGTCCAGGACGTCGATATCGACCGAGATGTAGAGGGGACGGTTGCCGATCCGGTCACGGACCTTGGCGACGGTTTCCAGCACGCCCTGGTAGTAGACGTCGGCGGAGGTAACGATGCCGAAGCCGAAGCGGTGGTCGTCGTCGAGGTCCTTCTTGCCGTAGAGCGGGCCACGCGTGCCGATGTGGCTGATGGCCTCGGTGTCGAGGATGCCCTCCTCGACGGCGCGGCGGAACGGGGTGCCGTGGGTGTATTCGGCGCCGAAGTAGGTGTCCCAGGTGTCAAGGTGCGCGTCGAAGTGGAGCATGGCGACGGGCGCGCCGGCGCGCTCCGCGGCGGCACGCAGCAGCGGCAGCGCAATGGTGTGGTCTCCGCCGAGGGTCAGCAGCTTGCTGCCGGAGGCCGTCAGGTCCAGCGCGTTCTGCTGGATGGTTTCGATGGCTTCATTGATGTTGAAGGGGTTGACCGCCATGTCTCCGGCGTCGGCAACCTGGATGTTCTCGAAGGGGCTGACGTCCCACGCCGGGTTGTACGGGCGCAGCAGGCGGCTGGCTTCTCGGATGTGGTTGGACCCGAAGCGTGCGCCGGGCCGGTAGGAGACGCCGGAGTCGAACGGCACTCCGACCACCGTGACGTCGGCTTTGGCCACCTGGTCCAGCCGCGGCAGGCGGGCGTACGTGGCCGCTCCGGCGTAGCGCGGGATGCGGGATGAATCGATGGGGCCAAGGTTGCCATTGGCCTCGATGCGCAGCTCTTCCAAAAGAAAGCCTCTCCTTCGAGGATTGACCGACGGGTGTGACAGCCATCATACACTCGAAGTTTCATAATGCGCACCATTTGTTTACCTTGGTTATGCGATCGCTGCGGCGCCCCGCTCCCCCGTCCGGACGCGGACCGCGACGCGGACGCCTATGGTCCAGATTTTTCCGTCGCCGAAGTGCCCCGTGCGCGCCGCCGACTCGACCGCGGCCATGACGCCCTCCCGGGCGTCTTCGGTGACGAGCACCGCGGCAGCGGCCCGGTGCGGATCGCCCGGATGGAAGCTGCCGCCGACCATCAGGAGTTCGTAGGCCGTTTCCGCATGTTCCGTCACATCGATGCCGGAGACCGCACCCGCCTCGGAGACCCGCATGCCCACGGTCTTGTGGATTGCGTAGCCGATCAGGTGGTCATGACGGCACTCCAGGCCGTGACGATGAGTGCGGTGAGCGCCTGCGGCCAGAACTGGGCCAGGCCGCCGCGCAGAACGGCCCGCCCTCGGTCTTGGCGGACGGGATCGCGAAGAACCCGAGCGACAGGGTGCCCCACGGGCCCCCGACAAAATGGACGGCCGCCACATCCAGGGAGTCATCCGGCCCGCTCTTGAACTTCAGTCCGACGGCGAGGGCACAGACCGCCCCGGCGATGGCGCCGATGACGATGGCCCCGCCGGGCTCCACGAATCCGCACGCGGGGGTGACGGCCACCAGGCCGGCCACCGCGCCCGAAGCCGCGCCAAGGGAGATGGCATGACCGTCACGGAGCCGCTCCACGAGCAGCCAGCCGAGCAGCGCGGCGCTGGTGGCCAGGAGCGTGTTGGTCCAGGCCAGGCCGGCCGTGGCGTCGGCGGCGAGTTCCGAGCCGGCATTGAATCCGAACCAGCCGAAGCACAGCTCATCATCATGATGTTCAGGACGGATTTCATCCGTACGAGTCCGCCATAAAAGAATGCGAGGCCGGGGGTCATCAGGAGGACCATGGCGGACGCTGCCGGCATCCACGCCGTCGCACCCGGATCGAGGGCCTGCGGATCCACATCCATTCCTACTGCAAGCGCGTTCACGTTCATTGCGGGAGCCTTCCTCGAGTGACGGCGCCCCTAACCGGCGCCGGATCGGCGAGACCATAAAGACGTCGGGCTGATTGCGCGCCCCCGCAGATGACGCTATCCACGGCATGCTTCAGCCGGGGTTGCCGGCTTTTACAACGGCGTTACAAGGAAGGTCCGGAGGTTATATACGCATTCCGGCACGGCTAGCGGGAGGTGACGCACATCTCATCACGGCTAGCGGCTCGCGGCGGGGACCAGCACCCAGAGCACTTCGACGGCGTCATCCGTGGGATTCACCCACGTGTGCGGCTCCCGGCCGGGGAACGTGACGGTGTCTCCGGCGCTGAGCTCAAACTCCTCATTGGTGAGGATCAGCCGGATGCTGCCCCTGATCACATGCAGCACGTCGACATCGCAGTCCACGGCGTACAGTTCAGATTCGCCGCGGCCGTGCGGTTCGATCACGGCCTGGATGATCTGGACCCGGCGCTCGGAGCGAGCGGTGAGCAGCCGCTCCACAATCCCCTCGCCTCCGAGGGAGATCCGAGGCCCTTCATTCTGTTTGGTGAGGTGCGTTTCCGGGGCGGCAAAGAGGTCGCCGATCGAGATGGAGAGCACCTGGCACAGCGTCACGAGGGAGGCGACCGACGGCGACGTCAGGTCCCGCTCAACCCGGCTGAGGAAGCCCTTGGTCAGACCGGTGGCGTCCGCGACCTGCTCGATGGTCAGCCGCTGCGATTGCCTGGCGGCGCGGATCCGGGAACCGATGGCAACGGGGACATTGCTCGGTTCAACTGGTAGTGCCTTCATTCTGGAACCTTTCACGGCTGGCCGCTCGGCCCCATCATTGGAGCCATACTAGCGGGGCGCGAGCCCCGGAGCGCCGGAAACGGCTCCGGCACGCGCCGCGCCTTGACTGTTACCGGGATCACAAGCTACCGTCTAGGCAACAAGCGTTGTCTATTAGGCAATAGCCGATGAGACAACCGTCGCGTCACTGTTTTTGCGAAATACCGGGAGCCCCACGGGGCCATCCCCCATGAATACGTTAGAAAGCAGCGGACCTCCCTGCGCGCTGGTGCGCTGCGGCAGGTCCGGCCCTGCACCGAACAGCTCCAAGGAGCCCCTTATGGACGCAACTTTCGTCAACATCGCCATTGTGGTGGTGTACCTGGTCGCCATGCTGGCGTTCGGTTGGTGGGGTAAATCCCGCACCAAGAACAATAGCGACTTCCTGGTCGCCGGCCGCCGTCTCGGGCCGTTCCTCTACACCGGCACCATGGCCGCCGTTGTGCTCGGCGGTGCCTCAACCGTCGGCGGCGTCGGCCTCGGCTACAAGTTCGGCATCTCCGGCATGTGGCTCGTGGTCGCGATCGGCGCCGGCGTGCTGCTGCTGAGCCTGCTCTTCGCCGGCACCATCCAGAAGCTGAAGATCTACACGGTCTCGCAGATGCTGACCCTGCGCTATGGCAGCCGCGCCACCCAGACCTCCGGCATCGTGATGCTCGCCTACACACTGATGCTGTGCGCCACCTCCACCGGCGCTTACGCCACCATCTTCGTCGTGCTGTTCGGCTGGGACCGTGCGCTGGCCATCGCCATCGGCGGGGCGATCGTGCTGGTCTACTCGACGATCGGCGGCATGTGGTCGATCACCCTGGCCGACCAGGTCCAGTTCGTCATCAAAACCGTCGGCATCTTCTTCCTGATGCTGCCTTTCACGCTCAACGCTGCCGGTGGCTTCGAGGGCATCCGTGCCCGTGTAGACGCCAGCTTCTTCCAGATTGACGGCATCGGGATCCAGACCATCATCACCTATTTCGTGGTCTACACCCTCGGCCTGCTGATCGGTCAGGACATCTGGCAGCGCGTCTTCACCGCCAAGACCCCGACAGTTGCCCGCTGGGGCGGCGCCACCGCCGGTATCTACTGCATCCTCTACGGTGCTGCCGGCGCCCTGATCGGCCTCGGCGCCCGCGTCGCGCTGCCGAACATCGACGTCAAGGCCCTCGGCAAGGACGTCGTCTACGCCGAGGTCGCCACGCAGCTCCTGCCGATCGGCATCGGCGGCCTCGTGCTCGCCGCTGCCGTCGCCGCCATGATGTCCACGGCCTCCGGCGCCCTGATCGCGGCAGCCACCGTGGCCCGGGCGGACGTTCTGCCCTTCGTTGCCAGCTGGTTCGGCAAGGACATCAACACCGACGACACCGACAACCCCGAGCACGACGTCCGGGCGAACCGCATGTGGGTCCTGGGCCTCGGGATCGTCGCAATCGTCATCGCCATCATCACCAAGGACGTCGTCGCGGCCCTCACCATCGCGTATGACATCCTCGTCGGCGGGCTCCTCGTCGCCATCCTGGGTGGCCTGGTCTGGAAGCGCGGCACCGGCTTAGCCGCCGCCGCCTCCATGGCCGTCGGTTCGGTGATCACCCTGGGCACCATGACCGTCCTGGAGATCAACGCCGAGGTTCCGCTCGACGGCATCTATGCCAACGAGCCGATCTACTTCGGCCTCATCGCCTCCGCCGTCGTGTACATCACGGTGTCATTCCTGACCAAGCCCACGGATCCTGCCGTCATGCAGAACTGGCGCCGGCGGGTCGCCGGCAGTGCCTCCGAGGACGAACAGCCCGCAGCCCTGACCCACTAGGGCAATAGCAAACGACGACGGCGGTGCCTCCCCTTTCGAGGGAGGCACCGCCGTCGTTCGTTTACAGCTAATGGCGGGCCATCACTCATTTTCTTCCGGTTCGAGGAATTCGTCCCCGCCCAGGGGCGCTACGGGCTGGTCGTCGCCGAGGAAGTCGTCCTCGTCCAGCGGCACGAGCCGGCCGGCCTCCTCGAGCAGCTCCTCGTCCTCGGTCTCCACAGCACCCACCGGGGTGTCCTCGGCATAGTCGTAGGCGGGATCGGACTCGAGGGTATCCCTCACCGGCAGTGCCGGACGGGGCGTCGGATGTGATCCGGTGTCGGACATGGTGCAACCTCCGTGTGCCTGGGGTGGTGGCAGGGCTCCGGGGAACCCGCCCTGAGCTTTATTCGAACACCGGGAACCCGGCCGGTCAAGGGTCCGGGCACAGCAGGAAAACGCCGGCACTGACGCCCTCTCCGGCGGCCGGGTCTTTACGGTTTGCCTAAACTCCTGACTGAGGATTGCCAGCCGAAAATGCGCGGAAATACGCGGTAGGGTGGGTACGCAATGGGGCCGGACCATGCCCCATCTAGCCCAGGAGTTTCCGTGTCCCAGCACGCCAAATCTGACCCGCCCAGCCCTGACCCGCACCCCGCCGAACCCGCCACTGGCGAGGCCGGCGAGGTCGCCGAAGGTAGCCAGGCCAGCCGAACCGACCAGCCGCCGGCGTCTTCGCCGAGCGCCGCGGACATCAAGCGGTGGCGGCAGTACCTCGCCGACGAACGGGCCGAGGCCGCCGTTTACCGCGACCTCGCGCAGAGCCGCAGCGGCGAGGAACGCGCGATCCTGCTCGCCCTGGCCGAGGCCGAAGGACGCCATGAGGCGCACTGGCTGCAACTGCTCGGCCAGCATGCCGGCCGGCCCCGCCCTGCCTCGCTCCGCAGCCAGTTCCTGGGATTCCTGGCCCGCCACTTCGGCTCGGTGTTCGTCCTGGCCCTGGCCCAACGCGCCGAGAGCCGCTCACCGTACGCCACCGACCCGTACGCCACTCCGGCGATGGTCGCCGACGAACAGATCCACGAGGAAGTGGTCCGCGGACTCGCCACCCGGGGCCGGAACCGCCTCGCCGGCACGTTCCGGGCGGCCGTCTTCGGCGCCAACGACGGACTGGTCAGCAACCTCTCCCTCGTTATGGGCATGGCCGCCTCCGGCGTGGCCAGCTCCGTGGTGCTGCTCAGTGGTGTGGCCGGGCTGCTGGCGGGCGCACTGTCCATGGGAGCCGGCGAGTTCATCTCCGTCCGGTCCCAGCGCGAACTGCTCGCAGCGACCCGCCCCACCCAGATCACCCTGGCCGCGGCGCCGTCGCTGGACATCGAACACAATGAGCTTCTGCTCGTCTACCTGGCCCGCGGTATGTCCCGGGAAGCCGCGGAACACCGCGTCGCCGAGCGGATGGGCCTGCTGGACTGCGATTGCGATCCCAGCCTCTCGCTGCGGCCCGAGTTCCCCGAGAGCCAGGACCAGCACGAGGCCGTCGGCACCGCCTGGGGCGCGGCGGCGTCGAGCTTCTGCTTCTTCGCGTCCGGCGCCATTATCCCGATCATCCCCTTCCTCCTGGGCATGACCGGCTTCGCTGCCCTTGTGGTCTCGGCCCTGCTGGTGGGCCTGGCGCTGCTGCTCACCGGCGGCGTGGTCGGCCTGCTGTCCGGCACGTCCCCGACAACCCGCGGCTTCCGGCAGCTCGCCATCGGTATGGGGGCCGCCGCCGTGACGTACGTGCTGGGACTGGCGTTCGGCGCGGTGGTCGCTTAGTGGACGGTCCTGAACTCCGGGACCGGATGCCGCGGCACGGCCGCTCCCGAACCGCTTGGCGGATCTTCCGCAATCTGGCCGCTGCCGCGCTGATCGCCGGTGCCGCTTTTATGGCCGCGGGCCTGGTCTATGGCGATCCCCGCTTCGTGGGCTTGTTCGAGGTCAACCGTGGCGCCGGGCCCAACGGACGGGCCGCGGCGCCGGACACCGCCGAGCCGGCAGCCGGACAACTCGGGCAACAGCCCGGCGTCCCTGCCGAAGGCCGGCGGAACGACGCTCCCCCGCCGGGGTTCGAGGAGCAGGACCAACCGCTCGGCCGGCCGGAAGAGCCCCCCGCCGCCAGCAATTCCTACAAATTCCTGGCCACGAACGACGACGGCACGCCGGTGGGCTACTCCCCGTGCCGCCCGCTGCACTACGTCGTGAATGACGGGCTCGAGCCTGCGGGGGCTGAACGCCTCGTCGAGGACGCCATCGCGACGGTGTCACGGGCCACCGGCATCAAATTCATCAACGAGGGCGCCACGGCCGAGGCCCCCTCGCAGTCGCGCGCTCCGTACCAGAAGGACGCCTACGGCGAGCGGTGGGCTCCGCTGCTGATCGCCTGGACCAACCCCGAGCAGGCGCCCCAGCTCAAGGGCCCGGTGATCGGAACCGGGGGCAGCACCCACTTCAGCTACGGCGAGGGGCCCAAGAGCTTTGTCACCGGCAGCCTCGAACTGGACGCTCCGCAAATCACCGAGGACCTGCGCCGGCCCTCGGGCGCGGCCTATGCCACCGCCGTGATCCTGCACGAACTGGGCCATGTCATGGGGTTGGAACACGTCGATGACCCGGTGCAGCTGATGTATCCGGAGATCGGCACCCCGGACGGCCTCGCCGACGGCGACCTGAACGGCCTGCACGAGCTGGGCCGCGCCCAGTGCCGCAAGGATTTGTAGCCACGCAAAGATGCCCCCGCCGGAAAAACCGGCGGGGGCATCTTTGCGTGGCTCCGGGTCAGGAAACCTGGAGGCCACCGTTGATGTCATAGGTGGCGGCGGTGATGTAGCCCGAGTCCTGGCCCAGCAGGAAGGCAATCAGGGCCGCCACTTCCTCGCGGGTGCCGACGCGGCCCATCATGATGCCCTCGGACAGCTGTGCCTTGCGCTCATCGGTGAGGGTTCCACCCATGATGTCGGTGTCGATCGGGCCGGGGGCAATGGCATTGACCGTGATCCCGAACTCGCCGACCTCGCGGGCCAGGGCGCGGGTGAACCCGAGGATTCCGGCCTTGGTGGCGCTGTACGCAACCTTCGAGAACGTGCCGCCGCCGCGCTGGGCGGAGATGGACGAGATGCTCACGATGCGCCCGAGCTTGCGCTCGATCATGCCCTTGAGGACCCGCTGGGAAACGATGAACGTTCCGCGCATGTTGATGGCGAAGACCTTGTCCCACTCCGCCACGGTGGTTTCCATGAACGTCGTCGGGGAGCTGATTCCGGCAAGGTTGGCGAGGGCAACAATCGGGGGAAGCGCCTCTTCGATCTCGGTGATGGCCCGGTCAACGGACGCTTCGTCGGACACGTCGGCTCCGACGCCGATGGCCTTGACCGCACGGTTGGAGCCGATCTCCACGGCGGCAGCCTTAGCGTCCTCCGCGTTGATGTCGAGGATGGCGATGGACCATCCCTCGCTGGCCATCCGGTCAGCGGCGGCGCGGCCGATGCCGCGGGCCGACGCGGCGCCGGTCAGGACAACTGTGCGTTCGGAGGGGAAGTTGGTTGTAGTCATGGGGACTTCCTTCGGTATTTCGGGTTCAGGAGATTTTGGCGGGGTCCGTGGAGTCGGGGGTCACGGCGGCGGTCGCGGCAACTGCGGGATCCAGCGCGGCGTCGCCTTCGGGGCGTTTCCGGGCGTAGAGGTAGGTTGCCACCGCGGTGATGCACAGGCAGAGGGACAGGAACAGCAGGCCGGTCTGGTTGTTGCCCGTGGCGTCGTTCAGGAGCCCGACTGCGTACGGGGCAACGAACCCGCCCAGGTTGCCCAGTGAGTTGATCAGGGCCAATCCGGCGGCAGCGGCCGCCCCCGTCAGTGCGGCGGAGGGCATCGAAAGGAACGGTGCGATGGCGCCGTAGATGCCCATGGCCGAGGCCGTCAGTCCGATCATGGCCAGGATCGGGTTCACCGGCAGCAGGTAACCTGCGGCCAGCAGGCCCATCCCGGCCAGCACCATGCTGACGGCGGTGTGCCAGGCACGCTTGCCCGTCCGGTCTGCGCGCTTGCTCCAGAAGTACACAAACACGGCGGCAACGCTGTACGGGATCAACACGATGAAGCCGATCTGGGCCGTGGAGAACTTCCCCATGGCGGAGACGATGGTGGGCATCCACAGGCCCAGTCCGTAGATGCCGCAGACCAGCCCGAAGTAAAGGGCGGAATAGGTCAGGGTGCGCTTGTCCTTGAGGCCGGCCAGGAAGTTGTGGTTGCCGGAACTGGACTTGACGGCCAGTTCCTTGTCCATGGTGCTGGCAAGCCATTCGCGCTCGTCCGGGTTGAGCCACTTGGCGTCCCGCGGGCGGTCGGTCATCAGGATGGGGGTGAGCAGGCCCAGGAGGATGGCCGGGATACCTTCGATGATGTACAGCCACTGCCAGCCCTGCAGGCCCATAACGCCGTCCATCTGCAGCAGCAGGCCGGAGACCGGAGCGCCAAGGGCGTTGGAGACCGGCTGGGCGAGGATGAAGATGCCGAGCACCGTCACTCGCTGTGCGGCCGGGAACCAGAGCGTCAGGTAGAACAGGATGGCCGGGAAGAACCCTGCCTCTGCCGCGCCGAGCAGGAAACGGATGATGAAGTAGGTGGTTTCACCGTTCACCAGGCACATGGCCGTGGCGAAGATGCCCCACGTGATGAGGATCCGGGCCAGCCACTTGCGTGCGCCGAACCGGTACATGCCGGCGTTGCTCGGGACCTCCAGGAGCGCGTAGCCCAGGAAGAAGATACCGGCGCCCAGTCCGTAGGCGGCGGCGTTCAGGCCGATGTCCTCGCTCATGGTGAGCTTGGCGAAGCCGACATTGTTGCGGTCAAGGTAGGCAACGAAATACAGCAGGACGATCAGCGGCATAACGCGGCGGCGGACCTTGCGGAGCGTACGCTCGCCAAGCTCGCCGAGCCCTGCGGACTTTAAGGAGAGTGAAGTCATCTTCGACCTTCTGTCTAACGGAGCCCGGCGCCTGCGTTGGCGGCGGGAATCCGTGGGGATATTTGGGGCGGCCCAGCCCAACGGGAACCGGGTCCGATGCTATTTGAGTCAGATGTCAGACATCTGACTGGTGAACTGTGAAAAAGCATAGAAGAGTGATGTGGAATACGTCAAGCCCTGGCCGGTGTGCGCTGAACGTCAGGATGCTGCGTTGTGCACGTAGCGTTCGTAGTCCCGGTAGGTCTGGTCCATGTGTTCGTCCATGGCACGGCGGGCGGGCTCGGCCTCGCCGCTGAGGATGCTGTCCATGACCTTCTGGTGGTACTCGATGGCATGCACTTGGATCTCTTCGACCGCGGACGTTTCGCGCCGTTTCACGTACAGGAGCTGGCCCAGCTGCGCGAACAGCGCCCGGACAAAGGGATTGCCGGACGCCTTCAGCACCGCGTCGTGGAAGGCGATGTCCGCCGCCACGAAGGCATCGAGGTCGCCGGAATCATGGAAGCGCTTCATGTCCGCGATGCACTCGCGCATCTGCCGGGCATGTTCGGGGGTGTGGCGTTTGGCCGCGAGCGCGGCGGCCCCCGTTTCCACCATGCGCCGCATCTCGATCAGCCCTACGGCGACCTGCTCGGCTCCGCTGCCGTGCGAAGCGGCCTTGAAGATCGCATCCAGCCCGGTCCAGTTGTCGGTCGGGTTGACGAAGGTCCCGCGGCCGGCCTTGACGTAGAGGATGTTCTGCGCCCGCAGGGCCTTGAGCGCTTCGCGTACCGTGAGGCGGCTGACGTCATAGGCCTTGGCGATGTCGGCTTCGGGCGGTATGGCTTCGTGGGGCGGCAGCTTGCCTTCCAGGATGTCGTCGAGCAGGCCGTCGACGAGGTCGTCAACGAGTGTCCTGCGGCCCATCGCGCTTCCCACCTTCAGTCTTGCCTTGTGCTCCCGGTGCCATCCACATTACAGAAGCGGCGGGGCCGACCGGGACCCGCCGGCGGCGTCACGGTCCGGTGAGGCGCCGCCTCAGGAATTCCCCGCGCTGCCGGCCTCGCGCCGCCCGGAGTCCGCAAGGTAGGCCTCCAGCTTGGCCAGGGTCTTTTCCAGGTTGGCGGGGTGTCGGCGCAGGTAGCCGGCGAGCCGAAGGAAGAACTTGCCACGGACCTGGCGGGCGTCCCACTGCTCGGTGACCATGGTGCCGGTCCGGCCGGCGTCGTCCGTGGCGGGCTCCAAAAGGTAGCGCCAGACGTGCCCGTAGAAGTGCCGCCAGGCAATCCGGCGGCCCTCCTCGAACTCGCAGACCGTGTTGAGGATCTTGTAGTCGACCCGCATGTTCATCTCCATGCCGAACTTCGCACCGAGGGCCAGCCGCTCGGGACCGCGGGGCTGGGCGCCCTTGACGGTGTCCGAGCCATCGATCACGCTGTGCAGCGCCGGGGTGGCGAGCAGTTCGAAAATGGCTTCCGGAGCGGCCGCGATGAAGCGGCTGCGGGACACGAGATATCTGTTGGTCATCCGGCAATCCTAGACCTGCGTTGCGATACGGAGGTTGTGTTGCAGAATAAAGCATGCAGACTCCGCCCCTCCCCCGCAGCAGCCGTCCCCGCATCGGCATTCCCGTCCGCCTCAGCAGCTCCACGGACGCGGATCCACGGGTGGCGGAGGCCAATGCCCTCTTCGATTACATCGTGGATCTGGTGCGCGACGGCGGCGGCGAACCGGTACTGCTGACCGCACCGGATGAGCCGATCGAGGCGCTCGACGGCGTCGTCCTTCCGGGCGGCGGCGACCTGGACCCGCGGCTCTACGGCCAGGAGCCCGGCGGTGCGTGCTACGACGTCAGCCACGCCCAGGACGAGCTGGACCTGGCCGTGGCCCGGCAGTCGATCGACGCCGGACTGCCGGTGCTCGGCGTCTGCCGGGGACACCAGCTGCTCAACGTCCTCTACGGCGGCACCCTGGTCCAGGACATGGATCCGGGCACGGTGGCGCACCGGGAGCCCGACCCCGTGCACGGAGCCGGACCGTGGGCATGGCACGAGGTCGAGGTGCAGGGCGGAACCAAGGTTTCCGGACTGTACGGCGGCGCGGGGAACGGCGCGGCCGAGGTTACGGTCAAGATAGCCTCCGGCCACCACCAGGCCGTGGCCAGGGTGGGGGAAGGACTCGTGGTGACCGCTGTGGCCGGGGACGGGACCGTCGAGGCGCTGGAGGACCCTGAGCGCTGGGTGGCGTCCGTGCAGTGGCACCCCGAGGCCCGGGAACTCCCGGCCGGAGAACGGCTGGCCCCTTTCCGCGCCTTCGTCGAGATCTGCCGGAGCCATGGGATGCAGCGAAATTTCTCCTGACGTCCCCGGCCGTCCCCTGCTACTATCAACTTAGGCAGTATGTCCTATCAAGCGAACATATGCCGGACAAATGACTGGCGGCCCCACCGGGCTCCGGTCCGGGGCACAAGGGAGCGCTTCAACAGTGGCTATTCAAAAAGTGGCTAATCCGCTAAACATCAGCATCGACCGGTCCTCCCCGGTGCCGCTCTACCACCAGGTGGTCCAAGGCATTGAAGCCGCGATCCACGGTGGCAGGCTTCCCCCGGGCAGCCGTCTCGACAACGAGATCGACCTTGCCGCGCAGCTGAACCTCTCCCGCCCCACCATGCGCAAGGCCATGGACGAACTGGTCCGCTCGGGCCTGTTGGTACGCAAGCGCGGCGTCGGCACCCAGGTGGTCTCCAGCCAGGTCCGCCGCCCGCTCGAACTCTCCAGCCTCTTCGATGACCTCAGCAACAACGGCAGCAAGCCCACCACCGAGGTGCTGAGCTTCTCCCACGATGAGGCCGACGCCGCCACCCGGGCGGCACTGCAGCTTCCTGCCGGCGCCAAGGTGTACCACTTCACCCGGCTCCGGAAGGTCGGCGGAAAACCGCTGGCCCTGATGGAGAACTGGGTGCGCGATGACATCACCATCATCGACGAGGCGCTGCTGAGCTCACAAGGCCTCTACGGGATCCTCCGCAACGGCGGCGTGAACTTCCGGCTCGCCTCACAGCGGATCGGCGCCATGATCGCCAACGACTACCAGGCCCCCCTGCTGGAAACCAGCCCCGGCTCCGCCCTTGTCACCATGGAGCGCACCGCGGTGGATGACACCGGGCGCCAGGTGGAGACCGGCCACCACGTCTACCGCGCGGATTCGTACAGCTTCGAAATGACCCTGGTCCAAAGATAAGAGTCCAGAGGCAGGCGTTCAGCGCCGGGCGACAGCGCCTGCCGTTCGGCGTTGCCCGGCCCGTCGTCGTGATCACCCCCACCCCGTAACCACCCGCGTCTTCCTCCGGCGCGACAATGAAAGGGCAGAACTCATGGCCAACTGGGTCTATCCGCTCGGCACCGCCGCCCAAGGCACATGGGACGTCTCCTTGGGAACGTCCGATTCCGCGCTGGAGGTGGAGGGCTGGGCCCACACGGGGCTGAAGGTCGCCACGCTGGGGGCCGCGGCCGCCGTCGAACTTCCCGCCGCGGACGAGGAACGCATTGTGGTCCCGCTCAACGGGTCTTTCACGGTGTCCGTCGACGGCGCAGACTACCGGCTGGCCGGCCGGGACAGCGTCTTCAGCGGTCCTAGCGATGTCCTCTACACGGGGACCGGCAAAGCTGTGACCATCAGTTCGGCCGACGGCGGACGCGTCGCCGTGGCCACCGCCCCGGCCAAGGCCTCCTACCCGACCCGCCTCGTCACGGCCGCGGAGACGCCGGTTGAACTTCGCGGGGCCGGCAACTGTTCCCGCCAGGTCCACAACTTCGGCACGCCCGCGGCGCTGGAGGCGGACCGGTTCATCGTCTGCGAGGTCCTCACGCCGGCGGGCAACTGGTCCTCCTATCCCCCGCACAAGCATGACGAGGAGAAGGACGGCGAGACGAGCCTCGAAGAGATCTACTACTTCGAGACCCGGGTCGCCCCCGGCGCCCCGGCGCGTCCGGGAACGGACGACGCGATCGGCTACCAGCGCGTCTACGCCTCGGACGAGCGGCCCATCGATGTCTCCGCGGAGGTGCGGACCGGCGACGTCGTGCTGGTGCCCTACGGCTGGCACGGCCCGGCAATGGCTGCCCCCGGCTATGACCTGTACTACCTCAACGTGATGGCTGGCCCCGGACCGGTCCGGGACTGGCTCATCAGCGACGACCCGCACCACGGCTGGATCCGGCAGACCTGGGCGGGCCAGGACCTCGACCCGCGGCTGCCGTTCGACGCCTGACGCGGCACGGCCCGACCCGCACGAAAGAACCCCCGGGGCCCTTGGGCTCCGGGGGTTCTTTCGTCCCTGGCGCTCCACCCCGGTGACGGACCCGGGATGGAGCACCGGTTTAGTGCGCCACTGTCTGGACCACCCGGACCGGCACACCGGTCGCGAGGGATTCCTGGGCGGCGTCCGCCACCCGGGAGGCGGCCACGGCATCCTCCGGGGTGCAGGGGTTTTCCCGGCGGCCCAGAATCAACTCGATAAAGGCAGCCAGCTCGGAGCGGTACGCCTGGTGGAACCGTTCGGCAAAGGTGCGGTGGGGTTCTCCGGCCGGGAACGTGATCCCGGCCTCCGCCGAGGCCAGCGCCGTTTTCTCGTCCAACCCGACCATCAGTGAGCGGCTGGAGCCCTGGATCTCCAGCCGTACATCGTGGCCCGCCCCGTTGTACCGCGTGGCCGAGACCGTTCCCACGGTGCCGTCGTCGAATGTCACGAGCGCGAGGGCCGTGTCCACGTCGCCGGCTTCTCCGATGGCGGGGTCCCCGTTGTTGGAACCCCTGGCGTACACCTCGACGATTTCCCGGCCGGTGAGCCATCGCAGGATGTCGAAATCGTGCACCGAGCAGTCCCGGAACAGCCCGCCGGAGCTGGCCAGGAACTCGACCGGCGGCGGCGCCATGTCGCAGGTGACGGCGCGAAGCGAGTGGATCCAGCCCAGTTCCCCGGCCTGGTAGGCGCGCCGGGCCTCCTGGTAGCCGGCGTCGAAGCGGCGCTGGTGGCCGATCTGGACAACGCCTTGCCGGTCCCGGATGTAGTCGAGTACGGGCAGGGCGTCTGCCACGTTCAGGGCTACGGGCTTCTCGCAGAAGACGGGGATTTCCGCGTCCACGCCGGCCTTGATCAGGTCCGGATGGGTCCCGGTTCCCGTGGCGATGACGAGTCCGTCCAGCCCGGAAGCGAGCAGCGCCTCCACGGTGGGCAGGAATTCTGCGCCGAGGCCGGTGGCGACGGCCCGGGCGTGGTCTTCGGCGACGTCGGTGAGCCGGAGCCGGACGTTGATGCCCTGCGGATTCAGGACGTCGTTGAGCCCGGCGATGTTGTTGGCATGCATAACGCCGATCCGCCCCACCCCGACCAGTCCGAGAATTACGTCTTTCATACGTCTACTCCCATGTCTAGTGCGGGCACGGTGAATGCGGCCCGGAAAGCTTCCAGCGCGGCAACGCTGTCGCCGCTGGCCCAGGCTTCCATTCCCACTGTGCCGTCGTAGCCTGCCGCCGCGAGTGCCCTGGCGACAGCCGCGTAGTTGATTTCCCCGGTCCCGGGTTCGCAGCGGCCCGGAACATCTGCCACCTGGATCTCGCCGATATGCGGCATGGCGGTCCGGACCAGTTCAATGAGGTTCCCCTCCCCCAGCTGGGCGTGGTACAGGTCCAACATCAGTTTTACGTTGGGGTGGCCGGCGGCTGCCACGAGCGCCAGGGTGTCCTTGGCGCGGGCCAGCGGGATGCCGGGGTGGTCGAGGATGGTGTTGAGGTTCTCCAGGCAGAACGTCACCCCGTACTTCCCGCCGAGCCGGCCGAGCCGCTCCAGGGTCCGCGCCCCCGTGCTCCACATGTGTCCGTTGGACCGGTAGACGGGACGCGCCGCCTGGCCGTCGATGAGTTCAGCCGGGTGCACCACCATCCGGCTCACACCGAGCGCCAGGGCGGTGGGAATCAGGGACTCCGCCGTCCGCACCACCTCATCGGCCGTCTCGGGGTCGACGAGGCTGCCGGCGGTGTAGCCCGTCATGGAGGAAAACACTGCCCCTGTGGACTTCAGGGCACCGATGTCCTTGGTCCGCGAGTCCCAGAGTTCGACGTCGAAGCCGGCCTCGTGGATCCTGCGCACGCGCTCAGTGAACGGGAGATCGGTAAAGACCATCTCCGCGCAAACGGCCAGGCGCATCAGAGGACTGCCGCCTCGTTGACGGCCACCGGGGTGCCGCGTTTCACCGACTCGATGCACGCCAGCGCGATAGCCAGCGCACGCCGGGCATCCGCCGCCCCGGGCGTGAGTGCGTAGCCGGCCGACGGCGGCGGCGTGCCGTTCCGCCGCGCGCGCACGGCGTCGGTGAAGTCAACGAGTTCGTCCGTATAGGCCTGCCGGAAGAGCTCGACGTTGAGCCGTGGCGTGTCGGCCGCCATCCCTTCGGCCGTGTACCGGCGGGCGGCGGTTTCCGTGGCGCGCCCGGCCTGCACCATGCCCTTGGAACCGAAGACCTCCCCGCGGATGTCGTAGCCGTAAAGGGCACTGAAGTTTGCCTCGGCCACGGCGATGGCACCGTTGCTGTAGCGGATGGTCACGACGGCCGTGTCCAGGAAGCCCTGGTCCCGCAGCCCGGGCTCCACGAGCGCGTCGGCGATGGCGTAGACCTCCACCGGTTCGGCGCCTTCGTTGAACCAGTTCAGGGTGTCGAAGTCGTGGATCAGGGTTTCCAGGAAGACGGTCCACGCCGGGACCCGGGCCGCGTGCGGGATGCTTCCGGTGCCGGGGTCCCGGGTCAGCGAGCGCAGCAGTTGCGGCGTCCCGACGGTTCCGGCGGCAAGGTCCTTCTTGGCGGCCTGGAAGTCCTCCGCGTACCGGCGGTTGAAGCCGATCTGGAAGTGCACACCGGCTGCCTCCACGGCGGCCAGGGCGGCGTCGAGCTCGTCGAGCCCCAGCCCGGCCGGTTTCTCGCAGAACACATGCTTCCCGGCGCCGGCAGCCTGGGCGATCAGGGACGAGTGGAAGCGGGCCGGGCTCGCAATGATCACGGCGTCGATCTCCGGGTCGGCAAAGATGTCGGCGGCGTCGGCCGTCACTTTGCTTGCACCCAGGACGGATGCCAGCGCGGTGGCGGACTCGACATTGGGATCGGCGATGGCCGCCAGTTCGGCACCGGGGACCCGTCGGGCGATGCTCTCGGCGTGGAAGGCGCCCATCCAGCCGGAGCCGATCAGTCCAATCCGCACGGGCCGGAAGACGTCGGACGGGTTGTGATTCAGATAAGCCAAAGGCTTTTCCTTTCAAGAATTGGGACGGCAGCTATTAGTAGGTCTTGCCGGTGGTCTCGGCTACCTCGGCCACTTCGCTCTGGACTTCCTTCACCACGTCGCTGTGCCCGCCGAGTTGTTCGAGTTCGTGGGCGAGTTCGGCGAGTTCGGCGCCGCCGGCCATCTGGGCGGTGAGTTCGTCCAGGGTGATGTCCTTCTTGTCGTAGTAGCCGATTGATTTGCCGCGTTTGAGCAGCAGGAACCGGTCGCCGACGGGGAAGGCGTGGTGCGGGTTGTGGGTGATGAAGATGACCCCGAGGCCGCGGTCGCGGGCCTGCAGGATGTAGCGGAGCACGACGCCGGACTGCTTGACGCCCAGCGCAGCGGTGGGCTCGTCCAGGATCAGGACCTTAGCGCCGAAGTACACGGCCCGGGCGATCGCGACGCACTGGCGTTCACCGCCGGAAAGCTGGCCGATCGGCTGCTCCACGTCGCGGAGGTCGATGCCCATCGCCGCGAGTTCCTTGAGCGTGATGTCCTTCATCTTCTCGACATCCATGCTCTTGAACGGGCCGAAACCGCTGGTCAGCTCCGAGCCGAGGAAGAAGTTCCGCCAGATCGGCATCAAGGGCACCACAGCAAGGTCCTGGTAGACCGTGGCGATGCCGGCGTCCAGCGCGTCCCGCGGCGAGCCGAACTTCCGTTCCTCGCCCATGATGTTCAGCACTCCGGCGTCGTGCTGGTGCAGTCCGGCGATGATCTTGATCAGCGTGGACTTGCCCGCGCCGTTGTCGCCCAGCACGCACGTGACGCGGCCGTTGTCCACGGCCATCGTGACATCGCTCAGGGCGATGATATTACCGTAGTGCTTGCCGACGCCCTCCAGGGCGAGCAGGTGCACGGGGGTGTGGGTCAGGGGGTCTGTTTCATTCTGGAGCAGCGTTTGCTGGTCGATCTCGTTGGCGTTCATTTCTCCGGCCCCTTCTACTTGAGTTCCGCGCGGCGCTTGACGATGAGGTTGACAATGGTGGCCAGCAGCAGCATCAGGCCCAGGAAGAACTTGAACCAGTCCGGGTTCCACTGCGCATAGACGATGCCCTTGTTGGCCATGCCGAAGATAAACGCGCCGATTGCGCCGCCGATTGCCGAACCGTAGCCGCCGGTCAGCAGGCAGCCGCCGATCACCGCGGCGATGATGTACAGGAACTCGTTGCCCACACCCTCACCGGACTGCACGGTGTCGAAGGCGAAGAGGTTGTGCATGCCCAGGATCCAGGCACAGAAGCCGACGGCCATGAACAGCCCGATCTTCGTGGCCTTGACCGGAACACCCACGGCGCGGGCCGCGTTCGCGTCCCCGCCGACGGCGAAGATCCAGTTGCCCACCTTGGTCCGCATGAGCACCCAGGTGGCCACGGCGACGAGAGCGAACCAGATGAACACCGTGATTTTGACCTCGACGCCGCCGATGTTCACGGAGGACGCGAACACCGCCCGGGCCGAGGCGAACCCGTCCATGTTGGCGATGGAGGGGGACGACACGGAGCCGCCGATCAGGCGGGTCAGGCCCAGGTTTAGGCCGGTCAGCATCAGGAAGGTGGCCAGGGTGACGATGAAGCTGGGCAACTTGGTCTTCATCAGGATCCAGCCGTTGATGAAGCCGATGGACAAGGAGACCACCAGGGCCAGGCCGACGCCGACCCAGACATTCGTAGTGAAGTACCAGCTGAACATCGACGCCGTCAGCGCCGAGCTGATCACGGCGACGCCGGTGGAAAGGTCGAACTCCCCGCCGATCATCAGCAAGGAGACACCCACCGCCATGATCCCGATCGTCGAACTGCCGTACAGCACGGTCGCGAAGGCATTGGGCTGGGTAAAGGTCGGGGAAACCAACGCGAAGAAGATGAAGAGGACGATGGCGCCCACCAGGGCACCGACTTCGGGACGTCCGAGAAGTTTCTGGAACGGACTGCGCTTGGCGACGCGCTCATCGGGCGCCGCTGACGTTGTCTTGGTCTGGGTGATGGTCATGATGATTCTCCTTGCTGCCGGGCCGGCGTGAGCAGGCCCGGCCAGCGGGCTGTTAGCGGATACCCTGCTGGGCAAACTTCAGGACATCAGCAGCAGTTGACTTGTCGACGATGCTCGGGCCGGTGAGGACCGACTGGCCGCCGCCGATGTTAAAGCCGCCGCGCTTGTTCTGCCAGATTGCGTCGACTGACATGTAGCCCTGCAGCCACGGCTGCTGGTCCACGGTGAACAGAACTGCGCCATCCACGATCTTCTGGGCCAGGTCCGCGTTCAGGTCGAAGCTTGCGACCTTGGCGGCGCTGCCAGCGTCCGTGACCGATTTGAGGAGAGTGAGGGTGAAGGGGGCACCGAGGCCAACGATGACGTCGGCGTCCTTTGAAGCCTGGAGCTTGGCTGTCGCGGTGGACTGGACGGAGGTCATGTCCTTACCGTCGACGTAAAGGATCTCCGTTCCAGGCACCTTGGCCTTGACGCCGGCGCAACGGGCTTCAAGGCCGACGTGGCCCTGTTCCTGGATCACGCAGACCGGGTGCTTCAAGTTCTCCGCGGCGAGCCTGGTGCCGACTGCCTCACCGGCGAGTTTTTCATTCGAGCCGAAGTGGGTGAACGCCCCCAGCTGCGCCGAGACATCCTCGCCGGCGTTGAGGCTCACAACCGGGATGCCGGCGTCGGTGGCCTTCTTCAGGACGTCTTTGAGGGCTTCGGGCTTGGCGAGGGTGACAGCGATGCCGTCCACCTTCTGGTCGATGGCCTGCTGGATGAGCTGGGCCTGGCGTCCGGCTTCGGGATCGGACGTGTAGAGGAGTTCCACGTTGTCCTTCGCCGACGCCTCCTCGGCGCCCTTGCGGATGATATCCCAGAATGTATCCCCTGCCGCGGCGTGGGTGATCAGGGCGATCTTAATCCGTTCCGTCGTGGCGACCTGTCCGCCGCCGGCCGCATTGCCGGAGTCTGCGGGCTTTCCTCCGGTACTTGAACACGCACTCAATGCCAGCATCGGCACAACCGCAGCTACCAGGGTCGCCTTGCGCCAGGAAAATTTAGCCACCGTGAATCTCCTTTGATTTCAGCTCCGGGCTGCTACCTTGCAGCTACCGGAATATTGCCTACCTCGATCATGGTGACTTAGCTCACTCATGTCAATAGTTTGTCCTGACATTAGGATGTAATCACGTAACTTGACCGGAATCAGGCGTAAAGAACCGCCCGCTTGCGGGCCCTTCCGCGGCATCCGGAAACGCCAAAACGACGACGGCAGCCTCTGGCCGCCGTCGTCGTTGTTCTTTGCGGTGGAGGCCGCTACGCCCGCTGGAGTTCCACACTTTCCGGCTCGCGGGCAACCCCGGTTGCATTGCCCCGTCCGGTGTCGTGACGCTTCGCGGCAGCTGCCGCGAACACCATGACCGCCAGGCCCAGCAGGGTGATTCCGGCGCCCGCCCAGATGGGCGAGGTGTAGCCGAGGCCGGCGGTGATGGTCGCACCGCCCATCCATGCGCCGAGGGCGTTGCCCACATTGAAGGCGCCGATGTTGGCGCCGGACGCCAGGGTGGGTGCAGTCGTGGCGTACCTCATGACCCGCATCTGCAGTCCGGGGACCGTGGCGAAGCCGAAGCCGCCCAGCAGCACCATGGAGGCGATGGTCATGGGCTGGTTGCCGGCAGTGAGGGCGAAGACCACGAGGACGACCACCAGCGCCGACAGGGCCACGAGGAGCGTGCGGTCCACGTTCCGGTCAGCCGCCTTGCCGCCCACGGTGTTGCCGATGAAGAGACCCACGCCGAACAGGATGAGCAGCCACGGCACGGTGGCGGCGGAGAATCCGGTGACCTCCGTAAGGGTGAAAGCGATGTAGGTGAAGGCACCGAACATGCCGCCGTAGCCGAGGATGGTGACGAGGATGGAGAGCCAGACCTGGCCGGACCGGAAGGCGCGGAGTTCCCCGCGCAAGCCGCCCGAGGCAGCGTCGCCGGACCCGGTTTTGGGGACCAGGGCCAGGATGCCCACGAGCGCGAGGACGCCGATTCCCGTGATCGCCCAGAAGGTGGACCGCCAGCCTGCCGCCTGGCCCAGCATGGTGCCGAAGGGGACGCCGAGGACGTTGGCCGCCGTCAGACCGGTGAACATGATGGCGATCGCGCCGGCCTTTTTGGTGGGTGCGACCATACTGGCGGCAACCACGGCACCGATGCCGAAGAAGGCGCCGTGCGCCAGCGCCGCGATGATGCGGCCGACCATCATCAGCAAATAGTCCGGCGCGATGGCGGAGACGAGGTTGCCGGCAATGAACAGCACCATCAGCACGGCCAGCACCGGCTTGCGCTCGAACCGGGTCACGGCGGCGGTCAGGAGCAGGGCCCCCACAACGACGGCGAGGGCGTAGCCGGAGATGAGCCAGCCGGCCGTCGCCTCGCTGACCTGGAAGTCCGCGGCCACTTCGGGCAGCAGGCCCATGATGACGAACTCGGTGAGTCCGATCCCGAACCCGCCGAGGGCGAGCGCTATCAGGCCAATAGGCATTGAGGAGCTCCTTCAAAAACTGTACGGAAAGAAAAGCGAAGCGTAAGCTATTAGTTGCAGACGCGTTATTTATTGTTGCACAAGCAACTATGCCGCGCAAGCAACTAATTTATGGGCTGCTGGGTTCCGGGGTTTCCGGGGCGGTCAGGCTGATCTGAAGGGAAGAACTGATGGGCATCAAGGACGACGCCGTCGAGGTCCGGGCGCAAGGCTGGCGGACCCTGGCGGCCTTGCACGGGCTGATCGAGGCGGAGCTGGAGCGCTCGCTGCAGTCCGTGGCGCAGCTGTCCGTCGTGGAGTACACCGTGCTGGATGCGCTGAGCCGCCAGGACGGCTGGCACATGCGGATGCAGCAGCTGGCCCGCGCCACCGCGTTGAGCGCCAGCGCCACCACCCGCCTGGTCAACCGCCTCGAGGACCGGGGCCTGCTCACCCGGATCCTGTGTGCCGACGACCGCCGCGGGATTTACACGGAGCTCACGCAGAGCGGCATCCAGCTGCTGGAAGAAGCCCGGCCGAGCCACGACGCCACGCTGGAGCGTGCGCTGGCCGAGGCGCAGGAGGTGCCGGAACTGGCGGCACTGGTCGACGCCCTCCCTACCCTGCATGCCGCCGTCTAGGCACAGCCCTGGCGCCCCGGACACACAAAACCCCGCCCGGGGTCGGCCCAACTAACTCGCAACAGAGCTAGTTGGGTGGTGCCGGGGGCGGGCGCTTGCAGGTCTAGGCAGTGACAGGTTCCTTGGCGGCCAGGTTCTTGAAGTAGTGCTCCAGGTCTTCAAGGCTCTTGTCCTTGGTTTCCGGGACCACTCGTTTCACCCAGACGATCGCTGCCAGCTGCAGGGCGACGAAGATGAAGAACGTCGTGGAAACGCCGATCCAGGCGACCATCTGCGGGAAGAAGAATCCGATCAGGAAGTTGATCATCCACAGCACGAACACGCAGATGCCCATGCCGATCCCGCGAACGTGCAGCGGGAAGATTTCGGACATCGTCAGCCACGTGACCGTGCCGATGCAGGACTGCATGGACGCCAGGAAAGTCACCATAAACAGCAGCACGAGGTAGCCCCGGAGCATGCTTTCCGGGATCAGCATCGAAATCAGGCCGATGGCCAGCAGCGAGGATGCCGTGCCGACCAGGCCGACGGTCAGCATGGACTTCCGGCGCACCCGGGTCATCAGGGACATGCCGACGATGACGGCGGCCACGGAGGTGACGCCGTTGACGACGTTGGCGAGCAGCGCGCCCTGGTCCCCGAAGCCGGAGCTGGAGAGGATCGAGGTGCCGTAGTACATGATGGCGTTGACGCCGCTGATCTGGTTGATGACCGCCATGCCCAGTCCCACCACAAAGATCCTGCGGATCCAGGGCACGGTGAGGTCCCGCACGGTGCCGAGCTTGGATTGGTAGTCTTCCCGGGCCGCCTGCCGCACTTCATCGAATTCCGTCGAGACATCGGCCGATGCGCGGGTCTTGCGCAGCACTTCGAGGACCTCACCGAACCGCCCGGCCGCCGCCAGCCAGCGGGGACTTTCGGGCAGGACCAGCATTCCGAACCAGAGCACGACTGCCGGAAGTGTCGCGATGACCAGCATCCAGCGCCACACATGGGACGCCTCCGGGAAGGCGTTGCCCAGGACGGCGTTGAACGTGAACGCCAGGAACTGGCCCGTGACGATCATGAGCTCGTTCTGCGTGACGATCCGCCCACGCTGGGCTGCCGGGGACATCTCCGCAAGGTACACGGGCACAATCACCGATGCCCCGCCCACCGCCAGCCCAAGGACGGTCCGGGCCGCCACCAGCAGCTCCGTCGTGGGGGCGAGGGAGCAGGCGATGGTGGCGACGGCGAAGATGAGGGCCAGCGCCATGATGGTCTTGCGGCGGCCGAAGCGGTCGGACAACCGGCCGGCGGTGATGGCGCCGAAGGCCGCGCCGAACAGCAGGGTCGAGGTGACCAGGCCTTCAGTCAGCGGGTTCAGCCCCAGGTCGCGCTGCATGAACGGCAGGGCGCCGTTGATAACTCCCGTGTCGTAGCCGAAGAGCAGGCCGCCGAAGGTTGAGAACAGGGCAACCCGCCGCATGAATCCCTTGGGATTCGCGGGAGCACCGGCCGTGCGGGCAGGACCGGCTGCGGACTGGGCGGAAGGACTGGTGAGCGTGTTTTCCGTTTGCTTCATAGGGCGGCCGCTACCGTGCTTTAGCGATGTAGTTGTTCATCGTGTCCAGCTGGTAGCGGGAGACTTCGGCGGCGGTGATCTGGATGGCACGATTCCAGTAGCGGACGGCCGCTTCGCGGGCACCCTCGTCCGGCCCGGACCAGCGGAGCACGGGCAGGACCGAGGCGATCTCGATCCCGGCGTCCTTGCAGCCCTTGTTGAGCTGGCCCACCAGTTCGTCGTCGGCCTTCGGGTGGTTGTAGAAAGGGATGAGATCGGCGTGCGGGGTCATCTGCATGCACTTGTAGCGCAGGTCCGCCGCCACCCGGGGAAATTCAAGCAGGCTGTGCGAGTGGTGGAACGGCGTTGGATCAAGTGCGATTTTCACGTGGAACACTCCATTGCGGGTCAGTCAGGTTGTGCAGGGGACCGGAAAGAACGCGAAGGTGGCTGCGGCCCCCTTCGCGTTCTTCCTAGCGGTAGAGGTCAGGCTTGGCGTTCAGCTTGACGGCGACCTTTTCGCCGTTCTTCTGCGCCTCGACGCCGGCCTCGCAGCAGGCGGCGGTGGCGTAGCCGTCCCAGGCCGTCGGACCGCCGATTTCGTCGCGGAGGGCGGCGTCCACCCAGGACTGGATTTCGACGTCGTACGCGGCGCCGAAGCGTTCCTCGAAGCCGGGGGTGACGTTTCCACCCCAGCGGCCGGCAGCGCGGGTGTACGGGCCCTGGTCGCCACCGATGCTGACGATGCCGTCCTCGAAGGAGGCCTGGGTAGCCACCTCGTAGCCGAACTTTGCGTTGACGTAGATCTCGACGTCGGCCAGGACTCCGGATTCGGTTTCGATCAGGACGTGCTGCGGGTCATGCTGGCCGGCCGGGGCGTTCTTCGTGGCCTTGCCGAGACGGACCTGGACAGACGTGATCTCCCCGCCGGTGAAGAAGCGGATGGCGTCGAATTCGTGCACCACGGAGTCGTTGATCAGCATCTCGTTGGTGAAGCCCGCCGGGGTGGTGGGGTTCCGGTGCTGGTGGTGCAGCATGAGCAGTTCGCCGAGTTCGGAGTCCTGGATGATCTTGCCAAGCGCGGCGTATTCCGCGTCGAAGCGGCGCATGAAACCAACTTGGATGCGCTGGTGCCCAAGCTGTTCCTCGGCCTGGACGATCTTCCAGGCGGAGGCGGCGTCCGGGGTGAGCGGCTTCTCGCACAGGATCGGGATGTCCTTGGCGATCGCCTTGAGCAGGATGTCCTCATGCAGGAAGCCGGGGGTGGCGATCAGTACGGCGTTGACGTCGCCGTTGTTGAGCGCCTCCTCGGTGTCGGCCAGGGCCACGGCGCCCGGGATGCCTTCGATGGCTGCCTGGGCACGGGCGAGGTCGACGTCGACGACGGCGGCAACCTCCGCGCCGTGGATGCGGGTGTTGAGCCGCTGGATGTGGTCTGCGCCCATACGGCCGGCGCCGATGACAGCTACGCGGAGTGTCTTGGTCATGGTTTCTTGTCCTTTGGTTCTAGTTGACGGCGGTGCGGGAGCCGCAGGAGAGCAGGTAGTTGCGGGTCCGCTTGGCAATCGGCATCGGGACGTCGAAGGCGACGGGGTACATGTCCTGTTCCACGATGCCAAAGATCGGCCGGTCCAGCGCCTCGACGGCTTCGATGACGGCGCGCAGGTCCGGCAGGCCGTTCGGCGGTTCGGTCATGACGCCGGCCAGGTTGGCGGCGGCCCAGGTCATCTTTTCCTCGTTGACCTTTTTGAGGATGTCCGGGTTGATCTGCTTGAGGTGCAGGTAGCCGATCCGGTCGGGGTAGTTCTTGATCAGCTCGAGGCTGGAGGCCCCGCAGTATTCGGCGTGGCCGGTGTCCAGGCAGAGGTTGAGGTACTTGGGGTCGGTGGCGGCGAGCAGGGTCTCGATGTCCTCCTGCGCGCCGACGTGGGAGTCGGCGTGCGAGTGGAACTGCTGCTTCAGGCCGAAGTCCTCCAGCAGGGTCTTGCCCAGCCGGTTGTGGCCGGCGAACAGGTCGCTCCAGGCCTTATCGGTAAGCTCACCGCTTTCCACGGCTTCTCCGGTGACGTCGTCGCGCCACATCGCCGGGATGACCACGATGTGCTCGCCGCCCATGGCCGCCGTGAGTTCGGCGACCTTGCGGGCCGGCTCCCAGGCGGTCTCCCACTGGTCCAGGCCGCGGTGGAAGGCCGTGAAAACCGTTCCCGCAGTGACCAACAGGCCCCGCGCCTTGAGCTCCTCGGCGAGCCGGGTGGGGTCGTCGGGGAGGTAGCCGTACGGGCCGAGTTCGATCCACTTGTAGCCGGATTCGGCCACCTCGTCGAGGAACCGCTCCCACGGGGTCTGCTTCGGGTCATCCGCGAACCAGACGCCCCAGGAGTCCGGCGCGGTGCCGATGATCAGCTTGTTCTCAGTCATGTCGATTCCTTCTCATCGATTGATCCGCAAGTGCCGTTTTGGACGCTCAAAACGGCCGTTACGGAGCAATCGATCGTGGTTGGTCGGGTGGGCCCACGCCGCCAGGGTTCCCTGTCCGTGGGGCCCCACCGGCGAGGGCCCCTGCCTGAGCTTGCGAAGGCTGGGAGCCGGTGGGGACTTGCGAGGCTAGGGCGGCGGTGGGGACTAGTTGGAGGGGAAGTTGTAGGAGGCGCCCGAGGCGTGGGTCGGTTCGGGCCAGCGGGACGTGACCACCTTGCCGCGGGTGTAGAAGGAGACGCCTTCCGGGCCGTAGATGTGCTTGTCGCCGAAGAGCGAGGCCTTCCAGCCGCCGAAGGAGTGGTGTGCCACCGGGACGGGCAGCGGGACGTTGATACCGATCATGCCGACATCGACGGAGCGCTGGAACTTGCGGGCGTTGGCGCCGGAGGAGGTGAAGATGGCGGTGCCGTTGCCGTAGGGGTTGGAGTTGATCAGCGCGATGCCGGCGTCCAGGTCCTCGACCCGGACCACGACCAGGACGGGGCCGAAGATTTCCTCGCTGTACGCGGTCATTTCGGTTTTGACGTGGTCAATGACGGTGGGGCCGACCCAGAACCCGTCCTCGTGGCCCGGGACAACGAGGTCGCGGCCGTCCACCACCATGGCCGCTCCCGCGGCTTCGGCTTCGGTGACGATCCGGACGATGCGCTCCTTGGAGGCCGAGGTGATGACCGGGCCCATTTCGGCGTCGGGCGCGGTGCCGTTGTTGACCTTGACGGCGAGGGCGCGCTCCTGGACCTTCTTGACCAGCAGGTCGGCGGCGTCTCCGACGGCGACGGCGACCGAGATGGCCATGCAGCGCTCGCCGGCGGAGCCGAAGGCGGCGGCGGCGAGGTGGTCTGCGGCGTTGTCGAGATCGGCGTCGGGCAGGATGATGGCGTGGTTCTTGGCGCCGCCGAGGGCCTGGACGCGCTTGCCGTGCTTGGTGGCGGTTTCGTGGACGTACTGGGCGATCGGTGTGGAGCCGACGAAGGAGATGCCGTCCACGTCCGGGTGGGTCAGGAGTCCGTGGACCGTATCCTTGTCCCCGTGCAGGACCTGGAAGACGCCGTCGGGCAGGCCAGCGTCCTTCCACAGCTTGGCCAGCAGCATCGAAGCCGAGGGATCGCGTTCGGAGGGCTTGAGGATGAAGGCGTTGCCGGTGGCGATTGCCATCGGGGCCATCCACAGCGGGACCATGACCGGGAAGTTGAACGGGGTGATGCCGGCGACGACGCCGAGCGGCTCGCGGAAGGAGAAGACGTCGATCCCGGTGGAGACCTGGTCCGAGTAGTCGCCCTTGAGCAGGGTCGGGACGCCGCAGGCGTATTCGATGACCTCGAGGCCGCGGCCGATTTCGCCCTTGGCGTCGGAGAGGACCTTGCCGTGCTCGGCGGTGATCAGCTCGGCGAGCTCGTCCACGTGGGCCGCGACGAGCTCACGGAACTTGAACAGCACGGCGGTGCGCTTGGCGAGGGAGAAGTCGCCCCAGGTATCGGCGGCGGCGCGGGCGGCGGCGACGGTGCCGTCCAGGTCCGCCCGGTTGGCCAGCCGCAGCTCTGCGGTGACGGCGCCGGTGGCGGGGTTGTAGACAGGCTGGGTGCGGTCACCAACGCCGGCGGTTTCGGCGCCGTTGATGAAGTGATGGATGGTCTTGGTGGTGGTGAGGGTGCTCATCGGAATGTCCTTGGGGGTTGGAGTCTTGGTGGCCTTCGCTGGCCGGGGTCAGGGGCCCGGGGTCAGCCGAGCAGCTTGCGCTGGCGGCCCTTGTGGTCGGTGTAGGTCTGGAAGGCCTGTTTCGTGGAGTCGAGCTCGGAGACCTGGGAGACGGGAACGTCCCACCATGATTCGGAGCTGGGGGCGTCCAGCAGCGGATCGGATTCAACGTGGATGACGATCGGGCCGCCGCGTTCGGGCGCGGCCTTGGCGTCCCGGATGGCCTGTTCGAGTTCGGCGATGACCTTCTCCCCCGGTTCGATCCGGATCACCTTCACGCCGAGGCTTTCGGCGTTCAGGGCCAGGTCCACCGGGAGCCGGTCGCCGTCGTCGAAGCTGTGGTGTTCCTCGTCCAGGGCGCGGTACTGGGTGCCGAAGCGCTGCGAACCGAGGGACTCCGAGAGCGAGCCGATCGAGGCGTAGCCGTGGTTCTGGATCAGGACCACGATCAGCTTGATCCGCTCGGCGACGGCGGTGACGAGTTCGGTGTGCATCATCAGGTAGGAGCCGTCGCCCACCATCACGACGACGTCGCGTTGCGCCCCGCCCCTCGCGGCTTCGGCGAGGGCTGCGCGCTTGACGCCGAGGCCGCCGGGGATCTCGTAGCCCATGCAGGAGTAGGCATATTCGACGTGGTAGCCGAACGGGTCCCGGACGCGCCACATCTTGTGCAGGTCACCGGGGAGGGACCCGGCGGCGCAGATGACCACGTCCCGGGCGTCCATGGCGCGGTTCGTGGCGCCGATGATCTCGTTCTGGGCAGGCAGCGGGGTGAAGCGGGTGTCGAAGGCTTCGTCGACCGTGGTGTTCCAGCGGGTCTTTTCCGCCGCGATCTGCTGTTCCAGGTCTGCGCCGATCCGGTAGCCGCCGAGGGCCTGGTTCAGCTTGACGAGCGTCTTGCGGGCATCAGCAACGATCGGCAGGGAGGTGCCGTGCTTGTACGCGTCGATCGCGGCGACGTTGATGTTGATGAACTGCACGTCCGGGTTCTGGAAAGCGGTCCGGGACGCCGTGGTGAAGTCCTCGTAGCGCGTGCCGATCCCGATGATCAGGTCCGCTTCGGCGGCGATGGCGTTGGCCGCCGTCGTGCCGGTGGAGCCGATCGCACCGAGTGAGAACGGGTGGTCCCAGGGCAGGACGCCGACGCCGGCCTGGGTGTTGCCGACCGGGATGCCGGTCAGCCCGACGAACCTGGCGAGCTCATCGTTGGCGTAGGCGTACAGGACGCCGCCGCCGGCGATGATGAGCGGACGTTTGGCGGCACGGATGGCCTCGGCGGAGCGGCGGATGTCCTCGTCGTCGGCGTCCGGGCGGCGGATCCGCCACTCGCGCTCGGCAAGGAATTCCTCGGGTACATCGAAGGCCTCGGCCTGGACGTCCTGGGGCAGCGAGATGGTGACGGCGCCGGTCTCGGCCGGATCCGTCAGCACGCGCAGCCCGTGGTGGAAGGCGGAGAACAACTGCTCGGGCCGGGTGACCCGGTCAAAGAACTTGGACAGCGGCCGGAAGGCGTCGTTGACGGTGATGTCGTAGCCGTGGGGCTGCTCGAGCTGTTGCAGCACCGGGTCAGCGGCTCGGGTCGCGAAAGTGTCGCTGGGCAGCAGCAGGACCGGGAGCCGGTTGGTGGTCGCCAGGGCGGCACCGGTGAGGAGGTTCGAGGAGCCGGGCCCGATCGAGGTGCTGATCGCGAACGTCTGCCGGCGTCGGGTGTGGCGGGCGTAGCCGGCGGCCTGGTGCGCCTGGGCCTGCTCGTTCCGGCCCTGGTAGTACGGCATGATCGTCGGATCGAGCTGCTGGTACTGCTTGAGGGCCTGGCCGACGCCGGCAACGTTGCCGTGGCCGAAGATCCCGAAGGTGCCCGGGATGAGCCGCTCGCGGTAGTCCTGGCCGCCGATCGAGTCAACGGTGTACTGCTTGGACAGGTATTCGACGACGGCCTGGGCGACCGTCATTCTGCGGGTTCCTGATGCAGATCCAATTCCCATGGGACGTTACTCCGATACTTCTGCGGTGCGGGTGGACAGGGTGCGCGGGACGGCCCGGTTCAGCAGCGAGGCTGCAGTCGCCACAGCGCCGGCGACGTCGCCGTCCTGCGGGTAGAGCAGGGTACGGCCGACGGTGAGTCCCTGGACGCCGGGCAGCGCGAGGGCTGCTTCCCAGCTCGCAAAGACGTCGTCCTGGCTGCTGTCCGGATCTCCGCCGAGCAGCACGGTGGGCATCGTGGTGGCCGCCATGACGCGTTCCATCTCGGCCACGACCGGGAGCTTCATCCAGGTGTACGCGCTGGTGGAGCCGAGGCCCTCAGCGATGGCCACCGACTTGATCACGGCATTGGTCGAGAGGTCGTTGCGGACCTTGCCGTGTTCCCGGACGGAGAGGAAGGGTTCCACCATGGCGATGAGCTTGCGCTCGGCCAGGGAGTCGATCGCCTTGGCGGTGGCTTCGAGGGTCGCCACCGTGTCCGGGTCGCCGAGGCAGATGCGCGTGAGCATCTTGCCGCCATCGGCTCCGAGCGCTTCCAGGGCCGCGGCCGTGTGGCCTGTGAAACGGTCGTCGAGCTCGTTGACCAGGCCGGAGAGCCCGCCCCGGTTCATCGAGCCGAAGAGGAGCTTGCCGTCGAGCACCCCGAGCAGCAGCAGGTCATCCATGATGTCCGGGGATGCGAGGATGCCGTCCACGTCCGGGTTGGCCAGCGCGATCTGCAGACGGTCCAGGAGCTGGCGGCGGTCCGCCATCGCCACCGGGTCGTCGCCGACTGCGAGGGCGCCACGGGCCGGGTGGTCGGCGGCGACAATGAAGTTCTGGATTCCGGATTTCGGGCCCGGGTGGCGGCGGCGCGCCTTCGCGGCGCGGGCAATCGCGTCCGGGTCTTCGAGCCGGATGGCGCTCAGGTGCGCGTAGCGGCGCGGATCATCGTTGACTGAAGCGGGCACTGAAGCGGTGGCGGAACCGGGATGGAGGCTCACAGGGTTGCTCCTTCGGTGGCGTAGGTGCCCGGTACCGGGCGGCCGCGCTCGGCGAGCAGCGCGGTGACTTCGTCCGGCGTCGGCATGGCGTCGGCACAGGACAACCGGGAGGCGACGAGGGCGCCGGCGGCGTTGGCGAAGTCGAGGACCTGCGCGAGCGGCCAACCGGAGAGCAGCCCGTGGCAGAAGGCCCCGCCGAAGGAGTCGCCGGCACCGAGGCCGTTGAGGGTCTGGACCGGGACCGGGGCGGAGACGACCCGTTCGGTGCGGGTTTTCGCCATCACGCCTTCGGGGCCGAGCTTCACGACGGCGATTATGACGCCGGCCGCGAGCAGCCGGTCGGCCTGCTCGTCCGGGGTGCCTTCGCCGATGGCGACGGCGCATTCTTTGTCATTGCCGATCGCCACGGTGACGTGCGGGAGGATTTTGGCGACCTGTTCCCGGGCTTCCGCTTCGGAGGCCCAGAACATCGGCCGGTAGTCGAGGTCCAGGATGGTGTGCTGGCCAGGCTTCAGCCCGGTGCGGGGCCTGGCCCCGTGGGCCGCGAGGTGCGCCGCGCGGCTCGGTTCCTGGCAGAGGCCGGTCACGGTGGACCAGAAGATGCCGGCGTTCCTGATGGCGTCGAGGTCGAGTTCGGCAGCCTTGATCTGCAGGTCCGGGGCCGTGGGGAACCGCCCGTAGAAGTAGAGCGGGAAGTCTTCCGGCGGCTTGATCGCGCAGAACGTCACCGCGGTGGGCCATTCCTTCACAGCGGTGACGAAGGAATCGTCCACCTTGAACTTGCGCAGCTCGCGGTGCAGGTACGTGCCGAAGGCGTCGTCGCCGGTGCGGGTGATGACGGCGGCGCGGCGGCCATGGCGGGCCGCGGCCACAGCCACGTTGGACGGGGAACCGCCCAGGTACTTCCCGAAGGACGTGACATCCTCCAGATCCACCCCGATGTCATTCGGGTAGATATCAACGCTGATGCGCCCGATCGTGAGCAGTTCGTGGGTCACGGTCATCGTGGACCTTTCTGGTGTGAACTCTGTACCTTTACACAGCGGCAGCATGTCAGCATGCGTGGTCCGGAGTGGGTTCCGGCGGCCCCGCAGTGAGCCGGACCACATCGACTACTCTGCCTTACAATCCATGTACTGTCAAAGGTTTGTACTGACATATTTACAACTTGACACAGGCCGGGTTTCCCGGCAGTTTGCACCCCTGGCGCACGTCGCTGCGCGCGCCCCTGACGCATGGCGGGGAGAACCCCCGGCCACTCCAGGGTTAGCGCCCCGGCGAGGCGAGTTCGCCGGTGACATATTGGGCCCGGCCGAAACCGAAGGACCAGTCCCCCGCGGTGCTTTCGACGTAGCCGATAAACACGTCCTCGCCGGCAATCCCGGCGGCTGCCAGGTTTGCGGCGATCGCGGCGAACAGGGACTGCTTGGCCTCCTGTCCGCGTCCGGCCTGGGTGAAGATCTGGATCATCACGACGTCCGGCGTCCGCTCAAATCCGAGCCCGGCACCCTGGGCCAAGATCTGGCCCTGCGGATGCTCGGTCAGCACATGGAAATAATCCCGTTCCGGAATGCCGCATTCGGCCACGATGGCGTCGTGGATGCTCCGGCTGAGCACCCGGAGCCGATCGGGGCTCCGGCCCTGGTTGACGTCTATTCGCACGAGAGGCACTCGTTGCTCCTCGCTATTTTGTCCTGACATACTAACAAAGATTTTTCCGATAGCACAAGAGCCTCAGGGCAGATAGGGGATTGTGGACACGCGCCTCCAGGCGTAGCCTTGAACAACCAATAGATTGATCAATGGATTAGTTGATTACGATGAATTGTCCGTTGATTGATCAGATTGACGGCGACGGATGACGGAAAGGTGGGACACCAGTTGCCAGCCCGCGACGACGAGATGCTCGACTCGGCCTTCCTGGCCCTCGCCGACCCCGTCCGCCGCCGCATCATCGCCCGGCTCAGCCGGGGTCCGGCCACCGTGAACGAACTGGCGGAACCTTTCGCGATCACCAAGCAGGCGGTCTCGAAACACATCCAGGTCCTCGAGCAGGCGCACCTGGTCACGCGCACCCGTGATGCCCAGCGCCGGCCCGTCCATCTGAACCCAGCACGGCTGGAGGCGCTCACCGCATGGATCGACCAGTACCGGCTGGTCCGCGAGGGGCAGTTCCGCAGCCTTGACGCCGTGCTCCAATCCAACGCCGCGGCACGCGGCACACAGGCAAAGGACTCATCATGACCAACGCCCTGACAGTCACTGTCCCGGAGGGACTGCCCTTCATCGATTTCGCGCGGGAGTTCGACTTCCCCGTTGCAGATGTCTTCCGTGCCCATAAGGAACCCGCCCTTGTGGCCCAGTGGCTCGGCCCGCGAGGGCTCCGGATGGAGATCGACCACTACGATTTCCGTACCGGCGGCAGCTACCTCTACACGCACATCGGACCGGACGGCGCAGCGTACCGCTTCAGCGGGATCTTCCACACGGTCCGTGAGAACGACTTCGCCATCCAGACCTTCGAATTCGACGGCTACCCGGACGTGGTCAGCATCGAGTTCGCGACCTTCCAGGATCTCGGCGGCGGGCGGACCCGGCTGACGGCCCACGCTGTCTATCCAAGCCTGGAGGCCCGGGACGGGATGGCCCAGTCCGGCATGGAAGACGGACTGTCCGAAGCGTACGAGCGGCTCGAGGAACTCCTGGCCGGCGCCGTCACCGGCACCCCGCAGTCAGGGAAGGTCACGGCATGAGCAATGCGCTCAAGCTCGTGGCCCCGGAAAAGGTGCCGTTCGTGGACTCCGAACGGGAGTTTGACGGGCAGTAGCAGCCGGACTGTTAAACAAAAAAGTACGACGGCGGCAGGCCACCTCCCCTGGGGATGGTGACCTGCCGCCGTCGTACTTTTTGGTGCTGTGGCGCTTCGGACCTAGAGGGTCGCGAAGACCTCGCGCAGGAGCTTGGCGGTCTCGGACGGCGTCTTGCCGACCTTGACACCGGCAGCCTCGAGGGCTTCCTTCTTGGCCTGTGCGGTGCCCGCGGAACCCGAGACGATGGCGCCTGCGTGGCCCATGGTCTTGCCTTCCGGAGCGGTGAAGCCTGCCACGTAGCCGACAACCGGCTTCGTGACGTGTGCCTTGATGTAGTCCGCGGCACGCTCCTCGGCGTCGCCGCCGATTTCGCCGATCATAACGATCGCCTTGGTCTCCGGGTCGGCTTCGAAGGCCTCAAGGGCATCGATGTGGGTGGTGCCGATGACCGGGTCGCCACCGATGCCGATGGCGGTGGAGAAGCCGAGGTCGCGCAGTTCGTACATCATCTGGTAGGTCAGGGTGCCTGACTTGGAGACGAGGCCGATGGGGCCCTTGCCCGTGATGTTGGCCGGGGTGATGCCGACGAGGGCCTCTCCCGGGGTGATGATGCCGGGGCAGTTCGGCCCGATGATGCGGGTGACCTGCTTGCCGTTGGCGTCGACCTTGGACTGGGCCAGGGCCCAGAACTCGGCGGAATCCTGGACCGGCACACCTTCGGTGATGACCACGACGAGGCCGATGCCGGCCTCAATGGCTTCGACGACGGCGTCCTTGGTGAAGGCCGGCGGGACGAAGACGATGGAGACGTCAGCGCCGGTCTCGGCGATGGCTTCCTTGACGGTGCCGAAGACGGTGATCTCCTTGTCGCCGTGCAGGACCGTGGTGCCGGCCTTGCGGGCGTTGACGCCACCAACGATGTTGGTGCCGGCCTTCAGCATCAGGGCGGTGTGCTTGGTGCCTTCGCCGCCGGTGATGCCCTGGACGATGACCTTGGAGTCCTTGTTCAGATAAATAGACATGTTTGAGTCGCCTTACTTCGCTGCGTTGGCGAGCTCGGCAGCCTTGTCGGCGCCCTCGTCCATGGTGGCGGCCAGGGTAACCAGCGGGTGGTTGGCCTCGGCCAGGATGCGGCGGCCTTCCTCAACGTTGTTGCCGTCGAGGCGGACTACCAGCGGCTTGTTCGCGGAGTGGCCCAGCTCGGCCAGTGCACCGACGATGCCCTTGGCAACGGCGTCACACGCGGTGATGCCACCGAAGACGTTGACGAAGACCGACTTGACCTGCGGGTCGCCCAGGATGACGTCGAGGCCTGCAGCCATGACCTCGGCGGAAGCTCCACCGCCGATGTCCAGGAAGTTGGCGGGCTTGACGTTGCCGTGGTTCTCGCCGGCGTAGGCAACGACGTCGAGCGTGGACATGACCAGGCCGGCACCGTTACCGATGATGCCGACTTCGCCGTCCAGCTTGACGTAGTTGAGGTCCTGCGCCTTTGCCTTGGCCTCGAGCGGGTCAGCAGCGTCCTTGTCTTCAAGGTGCGCGTGCTTGGGGTGGCGGAAGTCGGCGTTCTCGTCGAGCGAGACCTTGCCGTCAAGGGCAACAATGTCGCCTGCGCCGGTCAGGACCAGCGGGTTGACCTCCACAAGGGTGGCGTCTTCCTTCTTGAAGACGTCCCAGAGCTTCAGGATTACGCCGGCGACCTTGCCGCGCAGTTCCTCAGAGAAGCCCGCAGCGGCGACGATTTCGTCGGCCTTGGCCTGGTCGATGCCTACGGCCGGGTCGATCGCGATCTTGGCAAGGGCGTCGGGCCGCTCAACGGCGAGCTGCTCGATTTCCATGCCGCCTTCAACCGAGCACATGGCCAGGTAGTTGCGGTTGGCCCGGTCCAAGAGGACTGAGAAGTAGTATTCCTCGGCGATGTCCGCGCCCTGGGCGATCATCACGCGGTGGACGGTGTGGCCCTTGATGTCCATCCCGAGGATGTTGGTGGAGTGTTCAAACGCCTCGTCAGCGGTCTTGGCGACCTTGACGCCGCCGGCTTTGCCGCGGCCTCCGGCCTTGACCTGCGCCTTTACGACAGTCACGCCGCCGATTTTCTCGGCAGCTGCCTTTGCTTCTTCAGGGGTGTGCGCCACGATGCCAGCAAGCACGGGTACACCGTGCGCCTCGAACATATCGCGCGCCTGGTATTCAAACAGGTCCACGGTTTAGTGTCCTTCTACGTCGAAGTAGTTTCTGTACAGCCGGACCCCACGTTCTCGCGGTTACCGGGCTGCGGAATAAACGCACCCTGCGACAAGCTTGGAAACGAGCCACACGGCGCAATGCTCCTTTCGGAACTCTAGTCCTTTCTGGGGACCAGCCCGTTCCAGAGTACCCGTTATGTGAGGAAGCACACTATTCTATGGAGTGTAGAAAAACCGCTAGATTACGGGGTTTTTGGGGCTTCGGACGACGTCGGGGAGGGCTTCTTCCCGGCCTCCGAGACTAGTTCGTAACGGTCCCGGGAGACGAAGAATGCTACCCCCGCGGAGACGTTTCCGCAGGCGACACCGCCGTTGTAGGCGGAGCAGCGCAGGCCGTTCCGTTCCAGGTTCTGGCCGTCTTCGAGGACGTGGAGCTGCGAGATGGGCCCGGCGCGGCTGCCCTTGGGGCCGAATTCCGTTTCCTGCGCCGTGACGCCGGAACGGCACTCCCCGTAGCCGGCCTTGGCGGGGGTGAGCAGGGCGGTCCCGCCCAGGAAGCCGAGGCCGGTGCCGCCGCAGTTGTCGGTGACATCCTAGGCCGCGGGTGTGGGGTAGGCCGCGAGCTCGCAGTGCGCCACGGGGACGGTGGCCAGCTTGGTGTTGGCGGTGTCCGCGAAGCTGTTTTGTTCGTAGGGCAGGTTGACATTCTCACCGCGGGCCGAGGTCAGCGAACAGACAACGTTGTGGTCGGCGGTGACGAAGCTGAGGATGTCCTGGCCGGCGCCAAACGCGGCCGAGTCGGTCAGCGGCGCCTACTTGAGCTGCTCCAGGACGGCCAGGGGCGCCGGCGGGACGTACTGCGGGTCCTTCTGCGTGATGGTGCACGCCGTGGACGCCAGCAGGAAGAGGGCGGCCAGGATCCCCAGTAGTGTCCGTCGCATGGGCTCCATTATGCCTGCGGCCGTGCCTGGCGCGGCGCCCGGCGCGCTCTGGCCGCGGCGCTGGAGCCGGCCGGGCCGCGCCGGACTCCCCGATCAGGCGCCGGGACCGGTCACGCGTCAATCTTTGTGAGCGGCGCGTAGCGCAGCAGCAGCCGCTTCTCGCCGATGCCGAACTTCACCTTGGCCACCGTCTTGTCGCCGGCGCCCTCGACAGCCAGGACGGTGCCGTTGCCGAAGCTGGTGTGGTTGACCTTGTCCCCGACGCTGACGGCGACGATTTCCTTCTGCGGCTGGACCCGGTTCTTGGCGATGGCGGCCGGGACGTCGGCGTTGAAGCCTGCGGACGGGCCCGCCGCGGCGCCGCGGGCGGTGCCGGCACCCCAGAACGATCCGCCGTACCGGCTGGAGCCGATCGAGGCACCGCTCCCCCAGCTGCCCGCCTGCCGGTTGGAGCCTTCGCGTTTCCACTCCACAAGCTCGGCCGGGATTTCCTCGATGAACTGGCTCGCGGGGTTGTACTGGCTCTGGCCCCACATGCTGCGCACCTCGGAGCGGGTCAGGTACAGCCGCTTCCGGGCACGCGTCAGGCCGACGTAGGCCAGCCGGCGTTCCTCCGCCAGTTCCTTCGGGTCGGTGGCGGAGCGCTGGTGCGGGAAGAGCCCGTGCTCCATGCCCGTCAGGAACACCACCGGGAATTCCAGGCCCTTGGCGGTGTGCAGCGTCATGAGGGTGACGACGCCGAGCCGTTTGGCTTCGGCGACGGCGGCGGCCAGCTCATCGGCCGTCCCGGCCGGGGCGTCCGGGATCTGGTCGGCGTCGGCCACGAGGGAGACGCCTTCCAGGAAGGCGCCGAGTGAGCCTTCCGGGTTGTACTGTTCGTATTCGCGGACGACGGCGACGAGCTCGGCGAGGTTCTCCACCCGCGATTCGTCCTGAGGGTCGGTGCTGGAGCGCAGCCCGGCGAGGTAGCCGGTCTGTTCCAGCACGGCTTCGAGGGCCGCGGCGGCCCCGGAACCGGAGGCCACCTCGGCGAGGTCGTCGAGCAGCTTCACGAAGCCGAGCACCGCGTTGACGGACCGAGTGGCCATCCCGGGGGCTTCGTCGGCGCGGCGGGCCGCGGCCATGAAGGAGGTCCGGTCGCGCTGGGCGAGGGAGGCGACGGCGCCTTCGGCACGGTCGCCGATGCCGCGCTTGGGTTCGTTCAGGATCCGGCGGAGGTTGACGTCGTCGTCCGGGTTCACCAGCACACGCAGGTAGGCGAGGGCGTCCTTGATTTCCTTGCGCTCGTAGAAGCGCGTGCCGCCGACCACCTTGTACGGCAGCCCGACGCGGACCAGAACGTCCTCGATCGAGCGGGACTGGGCGTTGGTGCGGTAGAAGATGGCGACGTCGCCGGGGCGGAGGTCCCCTTCGTCCTGCAGCCGGTCGATTTCTTTGGCGATGAACTGGGCTTCGTCGTGTTCGTTCTCGCCGACGTAGCCGACGATCTTTTCGCCGTCGCCCTCCGCCGTCCAGAGCCGCTTCTCCGGCCGGTTGGGGTTGCGGGAGATGACCGAGTTCGCGGCGCTGAGGATGGTCTGGGTGGAGCGGTAGTTCTGTTCAAGCTTGATGGTGCGGGCGTCCGGGTAGTCCTTCTCGAACTCCACGATGTTGCGGATGTCCGCGCCGCGGAAGGCGTAGATGGACTGGTCCGAATCGCCGACGACCGTGAGCTCGGCGGCGCCGGGGCCCTCGCCGACGATCTCGCGGACCAGGGCGTACTGGGCGTGGTTGGTGTCCTGGTATTCGTCGACGAGAACGTGCCGGAAGCGGCGCCGGTAGGACTCGGCGAGCGCCGGGAAGGCGCGGAACATGTAGACGGTCTCGGCGATCAGGTCATCGAAGTCCATCGCGTTGGCCTGGCGCAGCCGCTGCGTGTAGCCCTTGAAGACCTCGGCGACCGCCTGCTCGAAGGGGTCATTGTGGTTGGCGCTGGAGGAGTAACTGTCGGCATCGATCAGCTCGTTCTTGAGCGCCGAAATCTTGTGCTGGATGGCCTTGGGGGCGAACCGCTTCGGATCCAGGTCCAGGTTCTTGGCCACCAGGTTGATGAGGCGCAGGGAGTCGGCCGAATCGTAGATGGAGAAGTTGGAGTTCAGGCCGACGTTCTTGGCTTCGCGGCGCAGTATCCGCACGCAGGACGAGTGGAAGGTAGAGACCCACATTGTCTTGGCCCGGGCGCCGACCAGTGCTTCAACCCGCTCGCGCATTTCGGCGGCAGCCTTGTTGGTGAAGGTGATGGCCAGGATCTCGCCGTGGTGCGCGCGCCGCGTGGCGATCAGGTAGGCGATGCGGTTGCTGAGCACGCGCGTCTTGCCCGAGCCCGCGCCGGCGACGATCAGCAGGGCGCTGCCGGCGTGCTTGACCGCTTCTTCTTGCTGCGGGTTCAGCCCCTGCAGGAGCTCGTCCGCGCCCGGGAGTCGCGAGGCGTCCTGGTCCCCCTCGTGGCCGCCCTCAGCGCTGTTTGGGCCCCACCCGGGAGCGGAACCCACAGCCGCCGCGCCTGTTCCGGCGGGCGATTTTGTGGCTGCCGCCGTCTTGGAGGCAGCTTGGAAGGGTCCGTCGGCGTAAGGGTCAAACAACATATCCATGGTGTTAACAAGTCTAGGCGGTGCCACTGACAGCGGCGTCCGCCCCTCGGGACATGCCCTCCCCTGCCCCCGGCCACTGGACATATGGCCCCTATGTCCACTCCCCGCGGCAAGGAATGAGCATGTCCTCCGGTGCTCGAGGCGAGGATTGAGCATGTCCCCTCCCGGAACCCTGGAATGGGCATGTCCGGTGCGTCTTCAGGACTGGACATGTCCCGTTCTGGCCCGCGGGATTGCGCATGTCCGCCGGGCATTCCAGACTGCGTTGAGCATGCCCCCTCAGGTCCGCGAACACTGGACATTTCGCCACCATGTCCAGTGTTCGCGGCCAGAAATGAGCATGTCCCCCGGAATTCGCGGCCAGGACTGGGCATGTCCCCTCGTGCGCGGTGCGGACACCGGGCACGTCCGATCCCGGGTCCAAGAATGGGCATGTCCCGAACGAGGTCCGCCCGGAGGCATGGATTCGCGGAGCTCTCGAGGCCCGGAACTAGCGCACGGAGCCCGACACGAGGGCTGCGCGGAGCTGCCGGACCGCCGTCGTGCCCCCGGCGAGGAACCACTCGAGTCCATTGACGCGGACGACGTCGGCCGCGCCGCCGGCCGCGAGGACGATCGCCTTTCCCGGCAGCCAGTCCCATTCCGGGCAGCTGTGCTGGAACCAGCAGCCCAGTTCGCCGTCGGCCACCCGGCTGAGGTCGCAGGAGCCCGAACCGAACATCCGCAGGGCCGCGGCGGACGTGGCAGCCGCGTGCCAGGGCATGGCGCACATCGGGTCGGCAAGCCAGTTGGGGTGGATGTAGGTAGCCGCACCGAGTTCGGACAGCGGGGTGTCGGCGCGGCCCGTGCCGCCGTCTTCCCGGGGCAGGAAACTCGTCAGGCGTTCTCCGTTGAGCGTCGCACTCCGGGCCGTTCCACCGAGCCAGAGCTTGTCCTCCTCCGGCTGGAAGATCGCACCCAGCAGCACACCGGAAGAGTCCTTGAGCGCGATCGCCGAGCACCAGTACGTCGAACCGTGCAGGAAGTTGTACGTCCCGTCCACCGGATCAATGACCCAAGTGCGGCCGCTGTGGCCGGCCACGGAGGCGCCCTCTTCGCCGAGGATGCCATCGTCGGGGCGGCAGCGCTGGAGCTGTTCCAGAACATAGGCCTCGGCGGCGTGGTCGGCGGCGGTCACCACATCGGAGATGGACGTCTTCTGCTGGCCCTCCAGCCCGGCCTGGCGCATCAAGAGCGCCAGCTGGCCGGCTTCCCGCACCAGGGCTTCCGCCAACTGGTAGTCATCGAGGCTCGAGTCGAGCTCGGCGGTGCTGTGCCGGCCAAGCCGGTGTTTTCCTAGTTCGGTCACGGGCTCCAGCCTATCGGCGGCTGTCGGCGGTGAACACACAGCGCCGAACGGCAGCCGGGGCGGGCGATAATGGAGCCATGGCCAAGACACCCGCACAGCGGATCAAGAAGCACGGCGCGAACGCTGCCGTCCCCCAGCACCGTTTGCCGCCCGTGATCAATCCCAGCACCACCCGGACACCGCAGAAGGCGCAGAACAACAGCAATCTGATCCTCATTGCCGGCGTGGTCGCCAGCCTCTTCCTCTTCTGGTACGTCCACCTGCTCACCCTGAACCAGCTCACCCAGCTCTCCGGGGGCCTGGCCATGCCGGACTCGTTGCTCGGCGGCTTCGACCAAGCCCACGTGGAGCAGCTGCGGACCGCTATGGACGGGGACGCCCGCGGCCAGCTCAACTACATCCACAAGACGGCGGGCACGCTCTTCCCGCTGATCTTCGGCTTCAGCTGGCTGTTGCTGATCGGAACCAACGTGGCGCGAAAGCCCCTGCGCTGGGCGCTGTGGGCCATTCCGCTGCTCTTCGCGGCCGTGCGGTTGTGGGGAAATTCCGCCATTGACACGATGATGTCCGCCGACGCGCTCGACGCCGGACAGGTTGCCCTCGCATCGGGGCTCACCGCGGCTGGCTGGGTCCTGCTGGTGCTGAGCCTCGTGGCAGGCGGCGCCGCGGTGTTCCTCGGCCGGAGATCCGCCTCGCCCCCCTCGCCCACCGCGGGACATGCCCAGTCCTAGCCACAGCCACTGGACATAGTCCCACTGAGTCCATCCGTCGCGGAATCCGGAGGGCATGTCCAACGCGGGGAGCGAAGGAGACAAGGGCTCAAAATCAACCAGCCGGGCTCACGCTTCGACTGCCAGGTACTCCCTTACCTGATCCGCGCGCTGCTGCGCACCTGAAGCCTCGAAATGGTCCACTGCCCGAAGCAGGTTCTCCCTGGCCGCGTCGGGGTTGCCAATCGCAGAATGTGCCCGACCCAGCAGAAGGCATGCCTCGCCGAGGATTTGGGGTGAAGGCTTGTCCGGGTCCGCACAAATCTGATCCAGCAGTTCGATAGCGGCGCTGGCTTCACCGGCCAAGAAGTTCCAGTGGGCGCGGTTCAGCTTCATCAGCAGGTAGTCGTTTGCGCTTCCGCCGATGACGTCCGTGGCCAGCTCCGCCCGTTCGATGCAGCGCAGGGTGTCGGCGTCTGCGACGTCCGCCGCGAGCCGCATGGCTGCAGATGCTTTGTTGAACTTTGCCCAGACATCGAGGTTCCTTGCCGGGGAAAAGGTCGACGCCGCGAGCTCGTGATATTCGAGACCCTCCTGCACCTTGCTGCAGAGGAATGCGACGTTCCCGATGACCCAGTAGACCTTGCCGATCAGCTGGTCGTCGACTTCGGCAGAAACCGCCTCGGCCAAGTCAAGACATTCAGCCCAGGCATCATCCAGCCTTCCACTATCCGCCAGAGTGGCGATCAGTGCCTGGCGGGCCTTGACATTGGTTTCGACATCGTCATCTGACGCAAGTTCCACAGCAGCCCTGGCCGCGTCCGCCGCCTGTTCCAGCAAGCCAGCACCCTGCCAGGCCTTGGCCACCAGGATGTAGGTTCGCGCCTTGGCATGCGGTTCCGTCGTCGCGTGGGGGCCGCCAACCAAGCCCGAGGCGAGTGCTGCGCAGGTCTCGAATTCCTCCGCGTCCAGGAGATTCTCGGCTTGGACGAAAGTCATGTTCCACCAGGCATCCATATCGCCTTCACTACGGGCTATTTCTGCGGCCTCTTGGGCGCTGCCGGCTGCTTTAACGAAGTTATGGTTGGTCCGGTGCTCGTATGCCTGCAATTCAGCGGCGGCGTATAACGGCGAAACGGAGTGCAATGGCATGACTCCAGTATCCGTTACCGCGGAAGCAGATCCGGACACGCCACAAAGCAGGAGCCGCGCAGTTTTCTCGCAGGAATCGATCAGCTTCGCGCGACTAACATAATTTTGATGATGCCGCGGAGATTATTCCTTCACGGCGTGTCCAATGCCCTTATACTGAAATCGCATCACATGAGTCTCATCAGCCTCTTACGTATCAGGAGCCCTTCATGAAGAAATCCCTTGCAACACTCCTAATCGCCGGTGCGCTGGCAGTCGCAGGTCTTTCCGCGACTTCGGCAATCTCGGCTTCCGGCGAAAATGCCGGACAGGGTTCCGTCCAGGCCGTTAACTGGTGGCCGAACTCCACTCCGAAGAACTAACGGAGCAATAACAGCAATGGCGGGCACCGGAAGGCGACTTCCGATGCCCGCCATTTGTTGCATAAAACCCTCAAATCAGATTTGGCAGAGTCACGGGTTGCTTCGCCCGGCTATTCGCTTAGGCTGATCAATCCTGCGATCTCCGACGCCGGGGCGGGCCTGCCGAAGTAGTAGCCCTGGCCGCTCGTGCAGCCCAGCCGGACCAGTTCGGCCGCCTGCTCCGCCGTCTCGATCCCCTCGGCGACGGCCTTGAGCCCGCACGCGTGGATGAGGTGCAGCACCGCCTCGACAAAGGTGCTCTGCTCCTCGTCCGAGCCCAGCCCGTCGATCAAACTCTTGTCGATCTTGACCACGTTGACCGGCAGCTTCCGCAGGTAGCTGATGGAGGAATAGCCGGTGCCAAAGTCATCGATTTCGAGCTGGACGCCGAGCCGGCGCAACCCGCTGAGGGAGTATTTGTCCACGTCGCCGCCGTTGATGGCCATCGATTCGGTCAGCTCCACGATGAGATTGGCGGCGTCCACCCCCGTTTCGCCAAGGATGTCGCGGACGTGTTCGATCAGGTCCAGGTTTTGCAGCTCGGTAGTCGAGATGTTGACCCGGACGTTGAATGCCGCGTCCACGTTCAGGTCCCGCTGCCAGACGCGCAGCTGACGTACAGCGTTCTGCAGGACCCAGTGGCCCAGGTCCACAATCATGCCGGTCTCTTCGGCCAGCGGGATGAAGGAATCGGGCATAAGCAGCCCGCGCTCCGGATGGTTCCACCGCACCAGTGCCTCGACGCCCTCGATCCTGCCGGTCGCGAGTTCCACCACCGGCTGGTAGTGCAGGGTGAGCTGGTCCTGGCGGATGGCTTCACGCATTTCGGTGATCATCACGCTCTGGAGCCTGCGGGCATACAGCAGTGCCGGTTCGAACACCTTGATGCTGCTGTGCGGCTGGGCCTTGGCCGCGTACATGGCCGTATCGGCCTCCATGACCAGGTCGTCCACGGACTGCCCCGGCTCGGCAACCCGGAGGCCGATGCTCGTGCCGCAGGTGATCCGCAGGTCCCCGATGTCCAGGCTCTCGTTGAGCGCCTTCAGGATCCTGTTCGCCACCCGCCTGGCCCGGACCAGGTTGGATTTGGGCAGCATGACGGCGAACTCGTCGCCGCCGAGGCGCGCAACTGTGTCGGTCTCGCGGACCGATTCCTGGAGCCGGCGGGCGATCACGCGGAGGACGTCATCCCCGGCGCTGTGTCCGAGCGTGTCATTGATGCCCTTGAACGAATCGAGATCGAGGATCAGCAGCGCCGGAGGCATCTCCCCCCGGGAAGTCTCCGCGAGGGCGTGACTCAGAACCGAGTTGAGGGCGGTCCTGTTGGCCAGCTGCGTCAGCGGGTCCGTCAGCGCCATGCGCTCCAGTTCAACCTGGGCCGCACGGAGCATCGCCGTGCGGCTTTCAACGCGCTCCTCAAGCTCCTGGTAGATCGTCTGCAGGTCATCAGCCATCAGGTTGATCCCGGCAATGACGGCGGCGACGTCGTCCCGCGCACCCGAGTGCGGGATCCGGGTGCTCAGGTCGCCGCCGGCAATCCGGACAATGCCCTCCACAAGGGCGTGCAGCCTGGGGTCCGGAGGATCAGTCTTCACTCGTGTATTGCCCTAACCACTCGGCGGCCTCGGCTTCGGAGGTGAAAAATTGCGCCGGAATCGTCTCGGTCTTCGACCGCAGCAGATAGTGGGCAATGACGCGGTCAACGGGGCTTTCGCCGACCAGGGCGAAGGCTGAAGCAGCAATGGAGGAGGCGTACACGTGCCGGGCCTCGATACTGACCCCGACCACGCCCGTGATGACGAGCAGCACGGGTACGCGACGGCCGTCGGCGAGCGCACGGACCGTCGCGCCGGCAATCCGAGCCTCGGCCCCTGCGATCTCTTCGTTGGGCGGCAGCGTGACCTGGATGATCCCGCCGTCGAGCTGGTGAACACCGATCGGTGCGCCCGCGCCGGCGGCCGGCTCCTCCGAATCAGGGACCGACGCCGTCGCACCGGTGATCACGGCCGTGGCAGCGGAGGGGGAAGCTGTGGCGCCGTCGGGGAGCCGCTCGTCGGGCGCGGCGAGGGTGTCAACCGTCATTTGACTGCAGTCCCCCGGCATTGGCCCCGGAAGGCAGTCGCTGCAGCACGGTACGGCGAGACTAGCTGATCAAACATTCGTCCCCATAGACTACAAAGTCGGCAAATCGGCATGCGCTCGAGACAGCTTGCGCATGAGGCACCGGAACATTCCAGTGAGTGCCCTTATGATAATGCAAGCCCAGACCCTAATGAGACATAGGACACCCCAAGGCCGCCTGTTCGTCATCCGGCAGGACGAATATGACCTTGCCGAGTAAGGCTCCTCCGCCTACTGAGCTCGCTCCGGACCCGTTGGGCGACCGTGAGGCCGGCAGCGGCCATGCCGATGGTGATGGGGTAACCCATCAGCCGTTCCAGGGTCCCCGGCTCCGGCACGGCCAAGCCGGTGACCCCCGCCGTGATGAGCGCGCCAAAGGACACCGCACCGCAGACCAGGACAAACCAGCCCAGTGCCGCCTGCCTGATCCACAGCGAGCCCAGCATGAGCAGGGCCGAGGCCCCGGCCGCGAAGTACATCACCGCCCCGACGCCGTGCCAGCCGGAACCGGAATCCTCGGGCACCAGGCCGACGATGATGGTGCCCGCGCCCGCCGTGAAGCTGAAAAACCGGGCGGCCACGGCGCTCCGCGACGGCGACCGCCAGCCCGGGCGCAACAGGATCCGGGCCCCGGGTCGCGCGGCAGTGCACAGCAGCGCGGAGCTCAGCAGCAAGGCCCCCACCATCATCCCGACCCCCTGGACCACGAATGACGCATTCATCAGCAGATGCGCCGGGGAGCACACGTCCCGGCCGTCAAAAACGCCGCAGCCCACCGCGCCGAGGTCGCTGATGTACCCGGTCCGGCGGCTGTACGGGTCCTGCCCGGCCCAGACCCCGATGACGGCAGCCTCGGCCACGAAATACTGCAGCACGCTCAGCAGCGCCAGCGCCCCGGCAAAGAACCTGGTGGACGCGGTATCCGGGATGTAGAGGACGTCCGGGGAAACCGGAGCGGCGCGGGCTGTCATGCCAAGAGCGTAGTACGCGCCCTCACCTTGTATGCTTGTATCCGTGTCCAGACGGGCCGGCCTTGGTGCCGGCCGGCAAGGATGCCCGCCCTCGTAGCTCAGTGGATAGAGCACGGCTCTCCTAAAGCCGGTGTCGTTGGTTCGATTCCAATCGAGGGCACTTGAACTCGCCAGCACCGGCCGCCGCCGCGGAACTCGATCTGCGTGGATACCTGCTGGGCGCCTGGTCCCTGACGCGGACCCTGCTGGACCGGGCCACCGGCACCCGCGGGACGTTCACCGGCGTCGTCCGCTTCACGCCACTGACCGACGACGGCGGCCTCCACTTCCGCGAAGAAGGCACCCTTGTGTGGACTTCCTTCACCGGCAAACCCTTTACGGGACCGGCCAGCAGGGACTACCTGCTGCGGCCCACCGGCACCCTGGACGCCCTGGACATGTTCTTTCCCGACGGCCGGCCCTTCCACCGGATGGGCTTCGGGCAGCAGAGCAGCCACGACGAGCACTGGTGCGATCCGGACACCTACCGGGTGACGTACACTCTGGTCGGGCCGGCGGAATTCCACTACCGCTGGGACGTCACCGGGCCCATGAAGGACCAGCTGATTGAATCCGTCCTCCGCCGCACGGAAGGTCCGCCCGTATGAACCCCCGCATTCTGGTCTCCGCCGTCTGCGTCTTCGACGACGCCGGGCGCCTCCTGACCGTCCGGAAGCGCGGCACGGACAAGTTCATGCATCCCGGCGGCAAGCCCGAGGCCGGTGAATCCGCCGCCCAGACGGCCGCCCGGGAGCTTGCCGAAGAGGTCGGGATTGTGCTGGCGCCGGAAGTGCTGGAGCCGCTGGGAATCTGGCTCGCGGACGCAGCCAACGAGGCCGCAACCCAGATCGAGGCCACGGTCTTCACCGCGCCCGGAGTCTGGAGCGCGCATCCGTCCGCCGAGATCGCGGAGATCCGGTGGCTGGACCTGGCCGTCGAGCTGCCGGACGACCTTGCCCCGCTGCTCACCGACCACGTGCTGCCCGCCCTCGCCGCGGACAGGCCCTAGGGCTCCGGGACAGCGCCCCGGGCTAGTGCTCCGGCACAGCCTCCGCGGCAACCGCCGTCGCCTCGGCGAACTGCGTCCGGTACAGCTCCGCGTAGCGGCCGTCGGCAGCCAGCAACTGGGTGTGGGTACCCCGCTCCACGATGGAACCGTCCTCCACCACCAGGATGGCGTCGGCGGCGCGGATGGTGGAGAGCCGGTGGGCGATCACGACGGCGGTGCGCCCCTCGAGGGCGGCGCCGAGCGCCTCCTGCACGGCGGCTTCGTTGGTGGAGTCCAGGGCGGCCGTGGCCTCGTCGAGGATCACGACGCGGGGCTGGGCGATCAGCAGGCGCGCGATGGTCAGGCGCTGCCGTTCCCCGCCGGAGAGCCGGTAGCCGCGCTCCCCCACCACGGTGTCCAGGCCATCGGGCAGGGACCGGATCATGTTTTCAAGCCGGGCCTGCCGCAGCACGTCCCACATCTGCTCCTCGGTGGCCTCCGGGCGGGCCAGGCGCAGGTTGGAGGAGATGCTCTCGTGGAACAGGTGCCCGTCCTGCGTGACCATGCCGAGGGTTTCGCGCATCGAATCGAAGCTGAGGTCGCGGACGTCCACGTCCGCGCCGTTGGTGCCGCCGAAGCGGACGGCGCCGGAATCGACGTCGTACAGCCGGGAGAGCAGCTGCGCGATGGTGGACTTGCCGGCACCGGAAGAGCCCACGAGTGCCACGGTCTGGCCCGGCTCCACCCGGAAGCTAATGCCGTGCAGCACCTCCTCGCCGCCGCGGGTGTCCAGCGTGGACACGTCCTCCAGCGAGGCCAGTGAGACCTTGTCCGCCGAGGGATAGGCGAACCGGACGTCGTCGAACTGGACCGAGAGCGGGCCGGGCGGCGAGGACACCGCGTCCGGCTTCTGCTGGATGAGCGGTTTGAGGTCCAGGATCTCGAAGACCCGCTCGAAGCTGACCAGGGCGCTCATGATCTCCACCCGGGCATTGGAGAGCGCCGTCAGCGGCGCGTAGAGCCGCGTGAGCAGCAGTGCCAGCACGACGACGTCGCCGGCCGCCAGCTGCCCCTCAAGGGCCAGCCAGCCGCCGAGGCCGTAGACCAGGGCGAGGGCCAGTGCCGAGACGAGCGTCAGGGCGGTCACGAAGGTGAACTGCAGCATGGCGGTGCGCACCCCGATGTCCCGGACGCGGCCGGCCCGGAGCGCGAACTCGCGGGACTCCTCATCCGGACGGCCGAAGAGCTTGACCAGGGTGGCGCCCGGGGCGGAGAACCGCTCCGTCATCTGGGTGCCCATGGCCGCGTTGTTGTCCGCGGCTTCGCGGCGCAGGTCGGCCAGCTTGGAGCCCATCCTGCGGGCCGGGATCAGGAAGATCGGCAGCAGGATGATCGCGAGCACGGTCACGAGCCAGGACTTGCCCAGCATCACCACCAGCGTCAGGGCGAGCGCCACCACGTTGCTGACCACGCCGGACAGGGTTCCGGCGAACGCCGACTGCGCGCCGATGACGTCGTTGTTCAGCCGGCTGACCAGGGCCCCGGTCCGGGTGCGGGTGAAGAAGGCGATCGGCATCTTCTGGACGTGGTCGAAGACCTTGGTGCGCAGGTCAACGATCACGCCCTCGCCGATGATGGAGGACAGCCAGCGCGTCACGAGCCCCAGCCCGGCTTCCGCGACCGCCACGATGGCGATCAGCACCGCCAGCCAGACCACCGTTGCGGTATCGGCGCGGGCGATGATCGCGTCGACCACCTGGCCGGCGAGGACCGGGGTGGCCACGGCCAGGACGGCCATCACGATCGACAGCAGGACAAAGGCGATCAGCTTGCCCTTGTGCGGACGGGCAAAGCTGAACACCCGCTTGATCGTTTCCTTCGAGAACGGTTTGGAGCCGCTCGAGGCCCGCGTGATGTTGTAAAGGGAGCTCCAGGCCACCCGGTCCATGCTCATTTGTTGTTGCCTTTCGGGGCGGCAGCCCGTCCGCCGGTGGATGCGGGGGCGGTGTGGCCCAGGAGTTCGGTGACGACGCCGTTGTCCACGTTCCAGCGCGCGTCCAGGCGCACGTTTTCCAGCAGCCGGCGGTCGTGGGTGACCAGGAGCAGCGCGCCGTCGTAGCCGTCGAGGGCTTCCTCGAGCTGTTCGATCGCGGGCAGGTCCAGGTGGTTGGTGGGTTCGTCGAGGACCAGCAGGTTCACGCCGCGCGCTTGCAGCAGCGCGAGGGCGGCCCGGGTACGTTCTCCCGGCGAGAGCGAGTCCACCGGGCGGGAGGTGTGGTCCGCCTTGAGTCCGAATTTCGCCAGCAGAGTGCGGACCTCTGCCGGGGTCAGCTCCGGAAGTACGGCTTCGACGGCGTCTCCGAGCTTCAACGTGCCGTCGAGCAGCCCGCGGGCCTGGTCGATCTCGCCGACGGCCACGGAGGCACCCATGGACGCCTCCCCGGAGTCGGGCCGCTGCTCGCCCAGCATGAGGCGCAGGAGGGTCGATTTGCCGGCACCGTTGGGCCCGGTGATGCCGATCCGCTCGCCGGCGTTCAACTGCAGGTTCACCGGCCCCAGGCTGAAGTCGCCCTGGTGGATGACGGCGTCGCGGAGCGTCGATACGACGGAGCTGGAGCGCGGCGCCTGGCCGATGCTGAACTGCAACTGCCATTCCTTGCGGGGCTCGTCGACTTCTTCGAGCCGGGCGATGCGGGATTCCATCTGCCGGACCTTCTGGCCCTGCTTCTCCGAGGATTCGGTGCTGGCCGCGCGCCGGATCTTGTCATTGTCCGGGTTTTTCTTCATGGCGTTCCGGACGCCCTGGGAGCTCCATTCGCGCTGGGTCCGGGCCCGGGACACGAGGTCCGCCTTGGTGTTCGCGTACTCCTCGAAGCGTTCCCGGGCGTGCCGGCGGGCGACGGCGCGTTCCTCCAGGTACGCCTCGTAGCCGCCGTCGTAGACCGCCACGGAGTTTTGGGCCTGGTCCAGTTCCACGATGGTGGTGACGCAGCGGGCGAGGAATTCACGGTCGTGGGAGACCAGCACCACGCCGCCGCGCAGGCCCTGCACAAAGGCCTCGAGTTTGGCCAGGCCGTTGAGGTCCAGGTCATTGGTGGGTTCGTCCAGGAGCACGATGTCGAAGCGGCTCAGCAGCAGGGCGGCGAGCGCCACGCGGGCCGCCTGGCCGCCGGAGAGCCCGGTCATCCCGGCGTCGGGCCCCACCTCGAGGCCAAGGTCCGCCAGGACGGGCGGGATGCGGTCCTCGAGGTCGGCGGCGCCGCAGGCCATCCAGCGGTCGAAGGCCAGGGAGTAGGCGTCGTCGGAGCCGGGAGCGCCGGAGCCCAGCGCCTCGGCGGTCGACTCCATCTCCAGGGTGGCCCGGGCACAGCCGGTCCGGCGTGCGATGTACCCGCCGACCGTTTCGCCGGGGAGGCGTTCGTGTTCCTGCGGCAGCCAGCCCACGAAGGCGTCCGCCGGGGCCAGGCTGACGGTGCCTTCCTGCGGTTCGTCCACGCCGGCCAGCAGCCGGAGCAGCGTTGATTTGCCCGCCCCGTTGGCGCCGACGACGCCGATGACGTCGCCCGGGGCGACGGTCAGGCAGAGATTGGAGAAGAGTGTGCGGTGGTCGTGACCACCGGAAAGGTCCTTGGCAACAAGGGTTGCAGTCATTAGTCCATCCTCTCACCGCGGCCCAAACGCGCAGTAGCAACGGGAGCCGGAATACCGCTCCCGGCAGCCGAATTTCCGCCGGGCATGAAAGAACCCGCCGGTCCGGACTTGGGGGGTGTACGGACCAGCGGGTTCGAGCATCTAGCATAGTTGAATCAGCTCCTCCCGTAAAATCAGTGCCTCAAGATCCACAACCTAGCCGCACATCCATTGCCGCCAGTCCATCCGAGTCTGCAGGAAGCCGTAGATGCCATTACCCGCCAAGGCGTTTCAACTCTGGCTCCATGGTGTTGCTCCGACGGCGAGCACGGCCGACATCTGCAGGATCTCCGGCATCAAGCGCACCACCCTGGCCCAGCAGCTGGTGCGGGGGAAGGTGGCGGAAACCACCCTTGTGAGCATCAGCCGGGCCTTGCGGCTGAGCCCCTTGGCTTCCCTGGCCTCTTTTGACAACTACGCGGAGCTTGCTGGGACACCGCAGCCCCCGACCCCCGCCGAGCTGGTCAGCCAGGTCGCCACGATGGACCTGCTGCGTGCGGTGATCGACCGGGCCGCCGCCGGGTCCGGGGCAGCCGGGCAAGGCCCGGCGCCGCCGCCGGACCCCGGCCCGGCCCCGCATTCCACCTCGGTCCGGAACTGGGTGGACGCGATCGACGACGGCGAGTTGCGGCACCGGGTGTCGGCAGCCACCGGCGTCGCACCGCAGAATTATTCTGCGCAGTTGACCGCCAACAGGCTGTCGCCGGAGCTTGCGGTCGCCACTGCCCGCGCGGCAGGCGTAGGCTTCACGGGCGGACTCGTCGCAACCGGCCTGATCACTGAGGACGAAGCCGGCTGGGCGCCCGGGGCGAAGCAATCGGCCCTGGACGCGCTTTCGGACGGCGACCTCACGGCGCTGGCTGGTGAGCGCCTGCAAACGCTGGGAAAGACCCTCCGCCGCCAGGAGCAGGAGCACACACAGACAGAAAAGATTTGGGAGAACCTCGGATGATTGCGGTACTGCAATGGGGCACACTGGCGGTCTGCGGAATCGTCGCGCTCGCCCGCATCCCCAGCGCGCTTCGGGGTGAGAACCGGTCGGTGTTCTTCATCTACGCGTTTATGACGGTGGCCATCGTGCTGAGCATCGATGCCCCGTACCTGGCGGTCGACCAGGTCCTGGGCAGTACGAACCTGGCCAACCTGATCCTCCGCTTCATCATCTTCGGCGCCATCTTCGCCCTCGGGCTCAGGGTCGCCCGGGGATTCGGCGCCGACGACGCCCTGCGGCTGATCACCGGTCCCGTCGGGATCGCCGTGCTGGGCGCAGCTTCCGTCGTGGTTGTGGCGGTCTTTCTGATGATGGATACGGCCGGATCCTCCGCCGGGCTGGTGGCCGTCTTCGCCAAAGATGCCCATAACGCCGCCCTCGTGGAATATTACGGTGCCGCCGGCCGCCTCTACCCGGCGTACGTGACGCTCGCGCTGCTGCCGGCCATGGTGCGGACTGTCAGCAGCAGCCTGCCCCGCCTCGTGCGGATCAGCGCGGGCCTGCTCATCGTCGGATCAATTGCGATCACCCTGAGCCTGCTGTCCCCGGTGATCCCCCCTTCGCTGGGTTTCCTGCGCTTCGTCTTCAGCTACACCGCGATCCTTTGCCTCGTCCTGGGCCTCGCCTTGATCTGGCTCGGGAAGACAGTGGCGAAGCGGACGCCGAGGCCGCAGACTGGCTTCAATTGACTGTCACCGTGAGCTGAGCAGGCGAACGAAGTGGAAAAGCCGGGATGATGTCAGTCCTCGAGTGGGGCACGCTAATCGTGTGCTGCACAGTGCTTCTGCTCCGCCTTCCGGACGCCGTGAAGGGGAGAAACCGGACTGTTTTCGGAATCCTGTTCCTGGCGACCCTATGCAGCGTCCTCGCAGTCTCCGGCCCGTACGAGGCGATCGACCGGATGCTCGGGGGCTGGAATGTCACCAATCTCATCCTGCGGCACCTCGTCTTCGCCACCGTCCTGCTGGTGGGTCTGCGGGTAACCAGGGGGCTCGCGTCGACCACGGGCTACCGCCTGATTGCGGGGCCGGCCGGGCGCTGGGCCCTCGGCATCAGCTGCTTCGCCGTCACCGCCGTCTTTTTCCTGATGGACACGCAGGGCTCATCCTCCGGGATGCAGGGGCTCTCGACCAGCAGCGCGCGGAACGCCGCCCTGGCTCCCTTCTACGCCGCCGCAGGCCGCAGCTATCCGGCTTTCGTCTCCTGCATCCTCATGGCACCGCTGCTGGCCACCGTCCGGAGCCAGCTGCCGCGGCTTGTCCGGGCCGGGGCACTCGTGATGCTCGGCGGTGCCGTCGCGGTGGTCCTGAGCATCCCCGCGTCTTTCGCCTCTCCCGCCTGGCTGCCGGGACAGCACGTGGTCAACTACTCGGCGGTTTTGGGCTACGTGCTGGGCCTTGCCCTCTTCTGGTTTGCCGGGCTGATTGCCCACGCGCCGGGGAGCCCGGGCGAAACATTACGCAAGAACACCGGATAGGCATTCACAAAATCATTAGACCGTGAGAGAATCATGAATGTGTGAATGCGACGATCTCTTCGTGAACGGAAGTCAGCCGTGCGGGGCAGGTGCAGTCGTCCAAGCGCCATTGGGGGGATGAGTGGTAGCGGTCCATGCGGACCGCTCCCACTCAGCCTGTTTAACGGCCCTTTTCGTCGGCGGGGCGGACCCCGCCACCCGCCTCAGCGCACAAACCTCAAGGTCACCAGCTGGAACGGCCGGAGCACCAGCTCTGCTGAATCCGGCCCTGCGGTCACCCCCGGGGCGGCCACCGGCCGCTCCAGCAGGTCGACGGTGTGGACACCCGTGGCCTCGAAGTTGGCCGTGACGAGTCCGGTGGACCGCTCCCCCAGCGACTCGTAGAGGCGCACGATCACATCGCCTGAGCCGTCCTCCGCGAGCTTGACAGCCTCAATCACGATGCCCTGATTGAAGACCGTGAACAGCGGCTCGACGCCATGGGCGCCCCGCACGATCCGGGGCGGGAGGTTGGTGCGGTAGCCCTCCTCGACGGCGTCGGCGATGCTGGCTCCGGGCCTGATCGTCACGTTGAGTTCATGCCGGCCCTGGTCCGCGCCGGGGTCCGGGAATTTCGGCGCCCGCAGGAGCGAGAGGCGCACCGTGGTGGTGGTCCCGCCGTCGTCCTGCCGGATATTCCGGGTGACGTCGTGGCCGTAGGTGGACGCGTTGGAGACCGCCACCCCGTACCCGGGCTCCGCCACGTGGATCCAGCGGTGCGCGCAGATCTCGAACTTGGCCGCTTCCCATGAGGTGTTGACGTTGGTAGGACGGAAGACGTGCCCGAACTGGGTCTCGGCGGCAGACCGGTCGGCGCGGACGTCGAGGGCGAAGCCGAGCTTGAGCAGCTTCTCGCTTTCCTGCCAGTCCACCGCTGTGGAAATCGACAGCGAATCGGCGCCGGCAGCCAGCGATATCCGCTGGACCACCGTCGAGGAGCCGGCTTCCCTCTCCACCACCACGACGGCGTCCGGGCTTTCCTCCCGGGGGTCGCGCTCCAGTGTTACGGAACGCGCCGCCGTCAGGGCGACGACGTTGCGCCGGTAAAACGCATCGATGTCCCAGGCGTCCCATTCGTTGGGCGTGTCCCGGTGCAGTTCCAGGAGGTTACCGAACTGCCCTGGGGCAATCGCCTCCCGCCCGCTCGCATAGTCCATCAGGGATGCCAGCAGCCCGCCCTGGTTGATGACGGCCCGGATGATGCCGTTGTCCAGGATGTAGCCGCCCCCGGCTTCGGCCACGGCCACCTGCTGCTCCGCGCGGAACGGTTCGGCCGCTGCCAGGGCAGGGACGCCGCTCCGGGCGTGCGGTGCCGCGTTGAGCAGGAAGTCCCGTCCGCCCGTGCCGAGTACCGCGCCGGCCGCCTCGGTGATGATCGCGTCGAGCTTCCGTGCGACGGCGGCATAGTTCCGTTCGGCATCCTGATGGACCCAGGCGATGGAGCTGCCGGGCAGGATGTCATGGAACTGCTGGAGCAGGACCAAGCGCCACAGGCGTTTGAGTTCCGCCGCCGGGTAGCTGTGACCGGTCCGCACGGCCGCCGTGGCGCACCAGAGCTCCGCTTCCCGCAGCAGGTGTTCGCTGCGACGGTTGCCCTGTTTGGTGTTGGCCTGGCTCGTGTAGGTCCCGCGGTGAAGCTCCAGGTACATCTCCCCCACCCAGACGGGAAGGGTCTCGTATTCGGCCTGGGCCCGGGTGAAGAAGCTCGCCGCCGAGCCGATCCGCACCCGCGGTGAGCCTTCAAGGTCCGCCGTGCGGCGCGCCGCGGCCAGCATTTCGCGGGTGGGCCCGCCGCCGCCGTCGCCGTATCCGAACGGCACCAGCGATGTTGTGCCGCGGCCGTGGTCACGGTAGTTGCGCTCGGCATGGGCGAGCTCGCGGCCGCTGAGCTCGGAGTTGTAGGTATCCACCGGCGGGAAGTGCGTGAACAGCCGGGTGCCGTCGATCCCTTCCCAGTTGAAGCTGTGGTGCGGCATCCGGTTGACCTGGTTCCAGGAGATCTTCTGGGTCAGGAACCACTTGCTGCCGGCAGCCTTGACGATCTGAGGCAGGGCGGCGGAGTAGCCGAAGCTGTCCGGAAGCCAGGCCTCCTGGCATTCGACGCCGAACTCGGCCAGGAAGAAGCTTTTGCCTTCCAGGAACTGTCGGGCCATGGCTTCGCCGCCGGGCATGTTGGTGTCCGACTCGACCCACATGCCACCCACCGGGACGAACTGGCCGGCTGTGACTTTTTCCCGGATCCGTCCGAACAGCTCCGGGTAGTATTCCTTGATCCAGGCGAGCTGCTGGGCCGAGGAGCAGGAAAACACAAAACCCGGATCCTCGTCCATCAGGGCGACCACGTTGGAGAACGTCCGGGCACACTTCCGGATGGTTTCCCGGACGGGCCACAGCCATGCCGAGTCGATATGCGCGTGGCCGGTCGCGAGCAGCTGGTGCGCGGAGGCGTAGGCGGGCCTGGCCAGGACGCCGGCCAGGACGGCACGGCCGGCGGCGGCGGTGCCCGGGATATCGTCGGGATCCATCACATCCAGCATGTGTTCGAGGGCGCGCAGGATCTCGTGCCGGCGGGGCAGCTCCATGGGCAGTTCATGCATGAGCCCGCTGAGCGTCCAGATGTCCTGCTGCAGCTCCCAGACCGTCTGGTTGACCTCCGCAATGACGATCCGCCCGAGCCGGTACTTCGGCTCGTTGCCCGCGGTCGCCTTGTCCCCATACGGGGTCGGCGCGAAGCTCCATCCCTGCGACAGGTCGGGGTTCGCCGCGGCCTCGACGTAGAAATCGATGGACATCCCGCTGCCGAGAAGCTTCAGCGGGATGTACTGGTTCCGCGGGGAGATGGCCTTGATGATGGTGCCGTCGGGCCGCCAGGCGATGCCTTCGCACTGGAACCCCGGCAGGTCCCCGCCGAAGCCCAGGTCCACGACGATTTCCACTGCGGTGCCCGGCTGGGTGCCCCAGCCATCCGGCACTTCGCCCTGCAGCCGCAGCCACATGGTGCTCCACGGCCGCCCCCAGGCCGTGCCGTGGTCCCGTGCGGCGAAGTCCTGCCGGAGGGCCTCCAGGGCCGGCACGGGCTCGTCCGGAACGTCCCAGCTGCTCAGCGCAAGCGGGATACTGCGCTGGTAGACCGCAGGGATGATGCGTTCGCGCAAAAAGCGGTCCAGCCGGACTTCCGTGAGACGGCGGTCGTCATGCAACGTGATCCTCTTTGCCCTGGTGGGAATGATGCCCGATCGCATCAAATCGATGGATAAAACTTACGCCGGGTGAGTGCCATCAGCCAAGACGCCACTCAGGCCGAGGGCGCGGCTCAGGCCGAGGGCGCGGCTCAGGCCAAGGGCGCCGCTCAGGCCAAGGGCGCCGCTGCAGTCACGGCCGCGGGAACGGACACCCGGCCGGGGCCGGCGTATACATTGAGGGAGCTGCCGCGGCTGAAACCGGCGAGGGTCATTCCGCTGGCTTCCGCGAGCTCCACCGCCAGGCTCGAGGGCGCGCTGACGGCCGCGAGCACCGGGATGCCGGCCAGCGACGCCTTCTGCACCAGCTCAAAGGAGGCCCTCCCCGAGACCTGCAGCACGGTCCCGCTCAGGGGCAGCAGCCCTTCCCGGAGCGCCCAGCCGACGACTTTGTCCACCGCATTGTGGCGGCCCACATCCTCCCGCAGGCACAGCAACTCGGCGGAGCCGTCGTCGGCGATGCGGAACAACCCGGCGGCATGCACGCCTCCGGTGACATCGAAGACGGCCTGGGACTCCCGCAGCAGCCCGGGCAGGGATGCCAGGACCCCGACGGGAACCGTGAGCGGGTCCGTGGCGGGGCTGTAGTGCGAGGACTTGTGCACGGCCTCGATGGAATCCGTGCCGCAGATTCCGCAGGAACTGGACGTGTAGATGTTCCGTCCGGTTTCGGGAGGAACGACGTCGGGCCGCAGCTGGGCCTCCACAACGTTGAACGTCTGGACCCCGTCCTCGTCTTCGCCGGCGCAAAACCGGAGGGAAACCAGCTGCTCGGGGCTCCAGATGACGCCCTCCGAGACGAGGAAGCCGGCAACCAGGTCAAAGTCGTTTCCCGGCGTCCGCATCGTGACGGAATAGGACAGCTGGCCCAGCCGGATCTCGAGCGGTTCCTCCACGGCGAGGACGTCCTCGCGGTGCCGGACCGGGAACTCGAGGGCCTGCGGCGAGCCGTCCAGGACAAATTTGTGCACCTTGCGGCGTTGCGTCACGCGGCCCATCGAATACTCCTCCACACCATGCATCCATCATTGCAAGCACCCGGCCGGGTGGCCAGCCCAGGTTCAGCCAAGCAGTGCGCTCCAGTCAACCGGCCCGTCGGAGCCGGCCGGCTTCCGGGCGGCACGCTTCGGGGGCGTTTTGGCCTTCGTCCCCGCCGATCCCGGTTCCGGGAGGGCGGCGCCCCACGGAAGGGCGAAGGCCGGCACGGGCTCCCCCAGCTGGACGCCGTGCGGCGGCACCACCAGCACGCCGTCCGCCGCGGCCAGCCCCCGCATCATCCCGGGCCCGGCGTGTTGGGCCGGCGAGGCCATGCCGTACAGGAGCCTGAAAGGCATCAACCGCGTCCGGCCGGGGTCCGGCTCGATCGTCGATCCGCAGGGGACCTCGCCGACCGGCGGCATGGCCCCGTGGCCCAGGGCCGCCAGGAGCGGGGCCGCCAGGGTCGACAGCGCCATCATGGCCGCCAGCGGATTCCCGGGCAGGCCAATGATGAACCGGCCGTCCGGCAGTTCGGCGAGCACGGCGGGATGGCCGGGCCGCATCGCGATGCCGTCGATCAGGAGCCGGCCGCCGAGCTCGGCGACAGAGCGCCGGAAATGATCCGTGCCCGATCGGCCGGTGCCCCCGGTGGTGATGACGACGTCGGCGGGCAGGTTTTCCAGTCCGGTTTCCTCCGCGGGTCCGGAGGCCGCGGGGTCCGTTGCGGGGGGTTCGTTGTCCTCGAGGGCGGCCAGCCATTCGGAATAGCTGTCCCCGATCTTCACTTCGCCGCTGCAGATTCCGCCGAGCATCCCGACCACGCCTGCCAGTTGCGGGCCGAAGGTGTCGCGGACCTGTCCCGGCTGCGGGAGCCCGGATGGGACCACCTCGGAGCCGGTGAGCACGAGCCGGACAACCGGCTTGCCCAGGACCGGGAGGGTGTCGTGTCCCGCCAGCGCGGCCAGGGCCAGGTGGGCGGGATTGAGCACGGTGCCGCTTTTGATCAGCAGCTCGCCGGCCGCGGCTTCTTCCGCGGCTTTGCGGATATGTTCACCGTTCCGCGGTTCCCCGGGTTTGGCGGAACCGCTGGTCTTCAGGGCCGGCAGGCCGTCTTCATCCGGAGCAACAATGCCGTTTTCGCTGCGGAGCACCGCCTTGGCGCCAGGCGGGATCAACCCGCCGGTGACGATCGGGCTCGCCTGGTGCGGGGCCAGCCGCTGGCCGGGCTCCGCCAAGATCCAGGGCCCGCTGCCGTTGACCGCCCAGCCGTCCATGGCAGAGGAAGCATAGTGCGGGATGTCCTGCAGCGCCTCGACGTCGGCTGCGAGGGTTCGGCCCAAGGCGTTTCCCAGGGCCGCCGGTGCGGCGGGAAGGGGGGCAGCGCAGTCGAAGGCCAGCTGCCTGGCCTCCTGCCAGGTGTGTGCCAGGTGCTTGTGCGGATTCGACTGCGGTGCGGTTTCGCCGGGCTCTTCACCGCCGGGACCTTCGTCGCCGGCCGCGGACGGGCCGGGCAGGGACGGGCCGGGCACGGACGGGCCGGGCACAGGGCTGTCGCCGGCAGCAGAACTGCCACGAGGGGTCGCCGGCGTCATGCCCCGGAGGCTTCGGTGGCCGCGTAGTCCTTGGCGAGCTTCCTGGCCACGCCGATCGCCGCCTGCATCGACACCTCGTCCGTGGCCTGGCCCGAGCCGGAGGCGAGACCGGCGGCAAAGCCGGCGATGAAGGTAGTCAGCGGGGCGGCGGGACGGACCACCGAGTGCGCGGCCACCCCGGCAAGCGCGAGGACCTCATTGACGTCGATCTCGACATCCTCCAGCTCGAGGGCCTGAAGCAGGGCACGGCACCAATCTTCCAGAGTTTCATCCTGGCTCTTCACCGTTTGCCTCCAAAGTCGGTTTCAGTCGAGGAGCTCCGGGCCGCTGGTCCGGCTGATGGCCCGGAATCCGGCCGGATACCCCTAGTGCGGCGGCATCGTCCCAGGTGTCCACGTCATCCGTGGCACCGGGGGCAACTCGAATTCCCCGCACGTCAAGACTAGCAAGAAGGGCGAATACCGAGGCGTCTGCCAGCGCGCCCCGCCGTGCGGCTTCGGCGACGGATCGTTGTAGCGCGGCTGTGCCATAAAAACCGACGAGGGGCTGCCTGCGCCCGTCTGCCGAGACAGCCATGACGCCGTCGCCGGCCGGTCCGGTGCCGACGGCCTCGCGCAACGACCCGACTGCGGCATCCACCCCGGGCATATCGCAGGCCAGGACAAGTGTCAGGGCCGGCGCGCGGCCGGGACCGTCAGGCCGGGCATGGTGGGACTCCAGCGCGGCGAGGCCGGCGCCGATGGCGGCGGCGGGTCCCGCGAAGGGCGGCTCCTCACGGCAGACCAGCACGCCGGGCGGAAGCGTGCCGGGGTCCGGTCCGACGACGACAACAGTGAGGGCACCGCGTGCTGCCCGGAGCGAGCGTTCCAGGAGGGTTTGGCCGCCGATCAGGAGACCGGCCTTGGACGAGCCGCCCAAGCGTGAGGAGCGCCCGCCGGCGAGAATGACAGCATCGAAGTCCACCGGCCCAGCCTAGCGCGGCGACTGGCAGTACTGGCGGGCAGTGGGGTCAGGCTGCGGATTCCGGCAGGAGGAAAGGATCCCAGGCCGGCGTCGGCTTTTCCAGTTCCTTGATCTGCCACGTGGTGCCCTTGGGCGGTCCCGGGACGAAGCTGAGCTTCCAGCCCATCTCCGCAGGAGTGTGGTCCCCTTTGGCGTTGTTGCAGCGCAGGCAGGCCGCCACGAGGTTTTCCCAGGAATCGGCTCCGCCCCTGGACTTGGGCTGGACGTGGTCAATGGTGTGGGCTGCCTTGCCGCAGTATGCGCAGCGCTGCCCGTCCCGGCGCAGCACACCGCGGCGGCTGACAGCCGTCATCGTGTTGTACCGGGGCCGGATGTAGCGGTTCAGCAGGATCACCGACGGCCGCCCCAGTATGTCCTGTGGCCCGACGACTGGATCGTCGCCTTCGGCCACCACACTGGCCTTTCCGGTAAGCACAAGAACAAGCGCCCGGCGGAAGGTGATTACCGCGAGCGGTTCATATCCAGCATTCAGAACGAGAGTGCGCATCCGCATACCTCTTCACGGCCGCACCCGCCAGGGGCACGAGGGCCGGCTGCCCTCTGCATGGTCGGGCTATGGATCGACACCACAAGAGTAAACACCGAAGGGCCGGATCACCGAATTTTTGATCCGCGGCGGTATGCGTGTCTTCAGGACGATCCCTGCCCGGGACGCAAGAGGACCCCCGCCACAGGGGCGGGGGTCCTCTCGATTTTTGAAGCTTTGGAGGCTAAATGCTTAGCCGCCGACGCGGATGAAGACCGGGCCGGAACCGACGTTCACGCTGTAAAGTGCGGTGGTTCCGCCGTTCCAGCCGCCGTGGACGGCCATGCCGTTGCCGACGTAGACAGCGATGTGGGCCATGCCGACGCCGCCGTTCTTGTAGTACGCGAGGTCGCCCGGGCGGGCCTCAGCGGCACCCACGGTGCGGCCAAGGGACAGGTAGCCGGCCGGCCAGCCGTGGAAGTTGATGCCTGCGGCGGCCAGGGCGTTCGTGGCCAGGGCGGTGCAGTCCTGTGCGACGCCGAGCTGGGCATAGGCGGCGGCGGCGATGGCAGCACCGTTGCCGCTGGCAACGGCCGATCCCGTTGCGGCGACCGAAGCGCCGGCCTGGGCGCCGGTGGCGCCGGCCTTGGAGTCCTGGACCTTGACGAGCGGCTTCGCGACGACCGGAGCCGGTGAAGTGGAAACGGCCGGCTTCTCGTAAGAGATGGCAATGGTGGATGCAGCCGAAATCGTTGCCGGGGTGCCGGACTGGACTTCGAGGGCCGAAGCGGAAGTGGATTCGCGCTGGACGTTGGTCTCAGCAGCGTTGGCCGCGATACCGCTGGTCAGGACGAGGCCTGAAGCAGCAGCAACAACCGCGGCCTGGCGGCCCATGGTTCCGGCGTTGTCGCCGACAGCCTTGGCAATGACAGCAAGCGAGTTGGTCTTGGTGACCTCGGCGCGGTGCCGTGCAGTGTTTGCACGAGTGGTCATTAAGTTCTCTCTTTCGTGATCCTTGGATCGCACTTTTCAGGCGCGAACTGAGGACGCTCCGGCATCTTGGGGGTACGCCGGATCGCCCCGAATGGGTTACTTAGCGAAGGGTGTACTGCGAAGACGCGCCAAAAGCGGGAACTGCATGCAGGTGCTTGGCCTGCGGGCCGGACTCGGCTGAGATTGAGTCGGCGGAGTGAGATCCAGTCCGGGCGCCGGCAAGGGCGGCACGGGTCATGGATTTCAGCGGGCTCGAAAGAGCCGCGCAAGCGCTGCGAAGCGCAGCATTGTGGCGTGAAGACACGAAAGTAGCCTCTCCCAATGCCTGCGAGGTGAGCTGTCGGATTCGGATGGGAGTCACCCGGCCGCGCTGCTTCCTGGGAAGCTTTTGCGACTTAACCCCAAGGCCTTCTTTCGAAGGCCAAAATTGGTTCCCCCGCCCCTGCCAGACGATGTGATGCGAACGGACCTTGAGCGGTGGCAGAGCTAGGCAATCCACTCAAGAGCGCCAACTTCGGAGAAGTTGGCGTACTTCATACGGTACAGCAGTTGGGAGTCAATGTCACATTCAGATCACGGCGTGTCATAAGAATGCGAGAGTCATCCATCGGCTATTTAGAGCCAGCCTGTGGGGTCCACGACGTCGCCGTTGACCATCACTTCGAAGTGCAAGTGGCAGCCGGTGGAGGCGCCGGTGGTCCCGCTCATGGCCACAACGTCGCCACGGGTGACCTGCTGGCCGACGCGGACGCTTGAGGAGGACAAGTGGTTGTACGTGGTCTCCAGGCCGTTGCCGTGGTCGATCACGACGCGGTTTCCGCCGCCGAAGGGGTGCCATCCGGTGAACGTCACGGTGCCGCTGGCGGCCGCGTGGACTGCGGTTCCGCACTGCGCGGCGTAGTCCTGGCCGCGGTGGAACTCGCCCGAGCCGCCGGTGATGGGACTGACACGGTAGCCGAAGGGTGAGGCTGTAACCATCTGGTCAAGGGGGGCGCCGAGGCTGCCGGAAGACGCGGCGCGTGTGATGCTGCCGACGGACTGGGCGCTCAACAGCTGCTTCAGCTTGCCGTCCGGATCGCCCTTGGTGCTCACGGCGGTGCGGCTGAAATCGATCTTGGCGGCAGACTCGGCGGTCACGTTCGGCTGCGCCGACGCGGAAACCGCGCTATTCGAGCCGGCGTCGGTGGCCATGACCGGGCCGGTGGCGGGAACAGTTACCGTCAGGACCAGGCCCGTGGCGGCCAGGGCAATGCCGGCCTTTTGCCCCACACCGCTGGCGGCGGCAAAGTCCGTTACCTGGCGGAACGGGCTCCGGCGGTCCCGGCGTTCATCGCGGTGCGCGTCACGCGGGCGCTCTGCCGTGAAGGCAAGGGCCGGGCGCGGCTCCGGAGCGGGGCCGGTCGCACGACGGCGGCCCCTGGTGGTCTGGGTGGTCAAGAACGGTTCCTCTCTGGATAGCCTGCGAAGTTAGCTGTCGGATTCGGGTCAGAGAGTTCAAAGACCCGGTCCGCCGTGAACAAGCATTCAGGCACAGAGGAAGCCAATGGAAAATCCCTCGGTGGAGCGTGCTTGCCGCTGACGGACTTCACCCCAAGGCTGCTGAACAGCCGGAAGTGGTTCCCCCGCCCCTGCCAGAAGGTGACTCTGCGACTGATCCGCTGGCAGAGCTCGGCTTCGGATCAGATAACGCTTTGGTATCGGTACTGCTGATTAACTATAGGCGATTAAGCCGCCCAGTAATAATCCCGTGATCTCGGCTGTGCACAACTGATGGGTCCTCCCACGAGGTGTGAGTACGGGCAGGTTAACCGACGGTAACAAAGACGTGGGCGGCAACCTCGGGGGGCAGTTCCAGGGCTCCCTCGATGTCCGGAACACGGACGGAAATGTACTCCCCGACGCGCTCCAGGGACAGGAGGGCGCCGGGACGGATGCCACCCTCGTCGAGCTGGACGAGCAGTTCCGGTTCCACCTGGATGGGCTCGGCCAGCCGGTTCACCGTGATGCGGGAACCGGCGCCGTAACCGGCCATCGCCTCCAGCAGGTTCACGATGCCAACGCCGTAGGGCTGGGACGGCAGGCCGCCCAGCTCAGCGAGCCCCGGGATCGGATTTCCATACGGAGAGACCGTGGGGTGGTTGAGCAACTCGAAGATCCGCCGCTCCACGCGCTCGCTCATCACGTGCTCCCAGCGGCAGGCTTCCTCGTGGACGTAGGCCCAGTCGAGGCCGATGACGTCGGCCAGCAGCCGCTCGGCCAGCCGGTGCTTCCGCATGACCCCGACGGCGCGCTTCCGGCCCGTTTCGGTCAGCTCAAGATGCCTGTCACCGGAAACCACCACCAGTCCGTCGCGCTCCATCCGGCCGACAGTCTGCGAGACGGTGGGGCCGGAGTGGCGCAGCCGTTCGGCGATGCGGGCGCGGAGGGCGACGATGTTCTCTTCTTCAAGTTCCAGGATGGTCCGCAAATACATCTCGGTTGTATCGATCAGATCCGTCATTCAGCTCAGCTCCTCGAGCGCCGTCCTTGCGTCTTTCCCACCGTACCGCGCCCACGCTACCGTGTGCCGGCCGGGGGCAGCGTGCCCGGCGGGATCCGCCGTACGTTCGCAAGACAGCTTAGCCTATTTTGAATTACTCCGGATAAAAATCCCGGCCGTGCCCGCAGGCCGGCGCCGCTGTCTCAATGACCGGACTATGACGGACTCTTTTCCCGCCCGCACGCGGCAGTCAGGCAGAATGAAAAGGAGTCTCCGTTGCAGCCACCCTGCCGGGCCACCTCCCAAGCCACGCTTTGTACCAGCCGAAAATTGGAGCCACTGTGAGCGACACCAGCATCACGATTCCCGCAAACCTCCTGCCCAAGGACGGCCGGTTCGGCGCCGGACCGTCCAAAGTCCGTCCGGAACAGCTGGAGGCCCTCGCCGCCTCCGCGTCACTGCTGGGAACCTCCCACCGCCAGGCGCCGGTCAAGAACCTCGTGGGCTCGGTCCGGAGCGGACTCAGCGACTTCTTCCGCGCTCCTGAGGGCTATGAGGTCATTCTGGGCGTCGGTGGCTCCACCGCCTTCTGGGACATTGCCAGCTTTGGCCTGGTGCAGAACAAGGCCCAGCACCTGTCCTTCGGCGAGTTTGGGTCGAAGTTCGCCTCGGCCACCAACAAGGCTCCGTTCCTGGCCGACTCGTCCATCATCAAGTCCGAGCCCGGCACCCGCCCGGCCGCCCGCGCCGAGGCCGGCGTCGATGTCTATGCGTGGCCCCAGAATGAGACCTCAACCGGCGTCGCCGCCCCGGTCCAGCGCGTGTCCGGCGCCGACGACGGTTCGCTCGTGCTGGTTGACGCCACCTCCGCGGCCGGCGGGCTCGACGTCGACGTGTCCGAAACGGACGTGTACTACTTTGCCCCGCAGAAGAACTTCGCCTCCGACGGCGGCCTGTGGCTTGGCCTGTTCTCCCCCGCCGCCCTGGAACGTGCGGCGGGCATCAAGGCCGGCGACCGGTGGATCCCGGACTTCCTGGACCTGCAGACGGCGATCGACAATTCCCGGCTCAACCAGACGTACAACACCCCGGCGCTGGCCACCCTGGTGACCCTGGACGCCCAGGTGCAGTGGCTGAACGCCAACGGCGGCCTGGATTTCGCCGCCGGCCGGACCGCGGACTCCGCAGGGCGGATCTACCGATGGGCCGAAGCTTCCGAATACGCCACCCCGTTCGTAGCCCGGGCCGAGGACCGTTCGAATGTGATCGCGACAATCGACTTCGACGACTCGATCGACGCGGCGGCCATCGCCAAGGTGCTCCGCGCCAACGGCATTGTGGACACCGAGCCGTACCGCAAGCTCGGGCGCAACCAGCTTCGCATCGCGACGTTCGTGGCGATCGAACCCGACGACGTCTCGGCGCTGCTCGAATGCATCGACTTCGTGGTGGCCGAACTCAAGAAGTAGCTCCGCTGCGCCCGGCGTGACGGTCGGGTCTCAGCGTTCGACGGCGTCGTCCGGGTTCTGGTCCCGGGCGGCGCCGTTTGCGTTGCCGGCTCCGCCGGAAGTGCCGCCGGAAGCGCCGCTGTAAGTGCCTGCGGTTGTGCCTGCGATAGTGCCTGCGGCGTGGCCGGATTCGAGCCGGAAATGGTGCAGCCCGCGGGCCCTGCGGTCGAAACGGATCCGCAGCTTTTGGGCCCGGGTGATCCAGAGGAGGCCGATGACGGCGGCGAGGACGCCCGAGGCTGCCGCGACGCCCATCGACCAGCGGGCACCGGCGACGTTGGCCACCCAGCCCACCAGCGGGGCACCGATCGGCGTTCCGCCCATGAAGATCGCCATGTAGAGGGCCATCACCCGGCCGCGCATCACGGGGTCCGTGGTGGTCTGGACGTAGCCGTTGGCGCTGGTCATCATGGTGATCGCGAAGAGGCCCACGGGCACCAGCGCCACCCCGAACCAGAAGTAGCTGGGGGCGAGTGCGGCGATGCCCGAGGTGATGCCGAATGCGCCGGCGGCCCCGAAAATGATCCGCAGCCTGGGCTTGCTCCGTCCGGCGGAGATCAGGGCCCCGGCGACGGAGCCGATGGCCATGATGGAATTCATCAGTCCGAAGGCGCCGGCGTCCAGACCGAATTCGGTGCCGACCATGGCGGCGATGAACAGGACGAAGTTCAGTCCCAGGGTTCCCACGATCGACACCGCGACCAGCACTACCACGATGTCGGGCCGGAAGCGCACGTAGCGCAGGCCCTCACGGATGCGGCCCTTGCCGGCCGGCGCCCGGGGAAGCTGGCGGAGCGAGGCAGTGGGAATCGTCCACAGGCTCAGCAGCAGTGCCAGGAAGGTGACCGTGTTGATCAGGAAGACCCAGCCCGGGCCGACGGCAACGGTGAGGATACCGGCCACTGCGGGTCCGATCATCCGGGCCACGTTGAAGGAGGCGCTGTTGAGCGCCACGGCGTTGGGCAGGTAGTCGTCGCGGACCAGTTCGGACACGAAGGTCTGGCGCACGGGCGCGTCCAGGGCGGAGACCACGCCGAGCAGCAGGGCAAAGCCGTACACGTGCCCGAGCTGCGCCGCACCGGAAACCACCAGGATGCCCAGAGCCGCGCTCAGCAGTGCCATGGCGGACTGCGTCATGACAAGGAGCTGCTTGCGGTTGAAGCGGTCGGCCACCAGCCCGGCCACGGGTGCGAGGAACAGCTGCGGTCCCAGCTGCAGGGCCATCGTGATGCCCATGGCTCCGGCGTCGTGCTCGGTGAGGTGGTCGAAGACCAGCCAGTCCTGGGCGGTGCGCTGCATCCAGGTGCCGATATTGGAGATGAGCGCCCCGATGAACCAGATCCGGTAGTTCAGGATGTGCAGGGACTTGAAGGTGGACATCATGTCCGGCCCTCACCCCGCCTCATCCCGAAGTGTTCCAACCGCTAGTCAGCCTCGCTGGCCGGCTGCTCGTCGGCGGCTTCGTCGTCGTTCTCGTCGTCGTCGTCGCTCTCGTCGTCGTCGTCCTCGTCCTCGTCGTACTCATCGTCGCCATCGGCGGCGATGCCGTCAGCGACGTCAGAATCGCTCTCGGGCGCGTCGGCTGCCGGCTCCGCGGCCGTGGCGGCCTGCCCGGCGGCGTCGGCGTCGGCGTCCTGGGCGTCCTCGGGCCGGACGCGTTCCGCCCACGGCACCCATTCGGGGGCCAGGATCGAGTCATCGGAGGGCAGCAGGCCGAGCTCGTCGACCGTGACCACCTTGGAGCGGGAGTTGCGGGTGAGCACGGCGTACCACTGCCAGCCGCCGTAACCTGCCAGCTTGGACTCGAAGAGGTGGGTGACCAGCCGGTCGCCCTCGCTGCGGGCGCCAAGGTGGCGTCCGATCTGTTCGGCCGGGGCGATGCCCTCCACCGCGGTGCGCGCGGCGTCGACGGCGGCGGCCAGGACGGCATCCGGCTTGCCGGTGCGCCAGACAGGCACACCGGCGCGGGGCTTCGAGCCCGGCGCCTTGGCCCCGGCGGCATGCGCTGCGGCTGCGCCGCCCGTTGCCGGCACGTTTTCCTCAGGTTCCAGTGACATCAGGGGCCCTACGCGTCCAGCTCGTCGGCAACCTTACGGAGGGCGACGGCGATCGCTTTGGCCTTGTTGCCTTCCGGGTACTTGCCCGCGGAGAGTGTGCCGGAGAGGTTGTCCAGCACAGAGACCAGATCCTGCACCAGTGGGGCAAGGTCCTTGGCGCTGGGACGCTTGGCCTTGGCGATGGACGGAGTCTTGTCCAGCACGCGCAGGCCCAGGGCCTGGGCGCCCTTGCGCCCGTCAGCCACACCGAACTCCACCCGGGTACCGGCCTTGAGCTCCGTTACACCCTCGGGCAGCGCCGATTTAGGCAGGAAGACCTCCTGGCCGTCCTCCGCCGCGAGGAATCCGAAGCCCTTTTCCTTGTCATACCACTTGACCTTGCCGGTAGGCACGTAATCAACCTTCTTCGTTCTGCTGGGGACACGGCCGGCGGCCACCGCATCCGCATTGATATGCGGGTTCAGGGTATGGCTGCCCGGACCGTGTTGGTCTGTTTCCTCAAGGTTATCCTGCCTTGTCGACAATGACGGTGTGAGGCGCGGGCGAAGCCGGACTGTTAGCGTTGCCCCCATGACACCATTGCGCTTCCGGCGGCCCCTGCTGATCACCGCGGCAGCCACCGCCGTTTTGTCGCTGATTGCCGTGGGCGCAGTGATGGCCATGGCGTTCGGCAACGTCGTCGCTCCGGCCTGGGTGACTTCCGTGGCTCTCTACGGGCTCCCCCTTGCTTTCCTGCTCATGCTGCTCCTGGTGGTCGACGGAATCGCGGCCCGGCGCCGGACGCAAGAGCCGCGCGAAAGGTAACGTTGGACTGATGTCCCTTATTCGCGCGCTCAGCAAGGAACTGGAGGCCCGCAGCGACGATTCGTTGCGGTCCTTGTTCTCCGCGCGGCCGGACCTCATCTCCCCCGGCGTTCCGGACTTCGCCGCCCTCGCCGCCCGGGCGTGCGGCCGGGTCAGCGTGCAACGCGCCCTGGAGCGGCTCAACCGCCCCGAAATGCAGGTGCTGGAGACGCTTCACCTGTGCACCAACACCGACACCGGACACAGTGCCTCGTCCGCCATGCTGAAGAAGCTGATCAACGGCTCGTCCCTCACCGCGATCGACCGCGTGCTGCATTCGCTGCAGGAGCTGGCCCTGGTACACCGCGCCGAGCCCCCGCACGGCGTCACGCCGGCAACTGCCGCACGCCACCGCCACTACCTCCCGGTGGGCAGCCTGAAGGACGTCATCGGCATCTATCCGGCCGGGCTGGGGCGCAGCTACACCGAGCTCGTGCGGCTGCAGCCGGCGTTTGCGCAACGCGTGGTCCAGCTCGTCGGCGAACTGCACCGCAGCGGAGCCGCCATCTCCCCGGCCGCCACACCGATGGAGGCTGCCCTGTCGCTGCAGCACTGGACCGCCGCGCCTGAATCCCTCCAGCAGATCCTGGCCGCCGCACCGGAACGCACGAGGGCGCTGCTCGCCCGGTTCGGTAACTGGGCCATGGGTGCCGTACCCCAGGCGCAGCGCCGCGCCTCCGTGGTCAACGAAAGCTCCGACGTCGGGCCCGTGGACTGGCTCCTGGCCCGCGGACTGCTGGTCCCGCTCGACGCCGCGCACGTCGAACTCCCGCACAGCGTCGGCGTCGCGCTCCGCGGCGGGTTCGTGATCGAGAACTTCGCGCTGGCTCCCCCGGCGCCCCGGCTGGGGACCACCAGCGCGGCGCTGCGCCGCAATGCGGCCCTGGGCGCAATCGCCGAGACCCTGCGCCTGGTCGGCGAGCTGCTCTACGTCGTCCGGGAACAGCCGCTGGTCACCCTGCGCAGCGGCGGCGTGGGGGTGCGGGAGATGAAGCGCCTGGCCGACTCGCTGCGGATCGAACTGCACCAGGCCGGTGTACTCGCGGAGCTGTGCGGTCTCTCCGGGCTGCTGCGCCTTGACGTCGACAGCTCCGCCTGGATCCAGCCGCCCCAGCTGGAGTGGCTGACGCTGCCGCGCCAGGAACAGTGGCTCTGGCTGGTCAATGCCTGGCTCGCCAGCGAGCGCGCACCGTCGCTCGTGGGGCAGCCCATCAACGGCGGCGCACCGGGATCGGCAGCACACCGCGGCGCGGCCGGCAGCACCATCAACGCGCTCTCCGCCGAGGCCCAGCGCCCGGACGCCCCGGTCGTCCGCAAACGGATCCTGGAAATCCTGAACGAACTCACGCTCGAAGCCCCGGCCCAGGACGGCCAGGCCCCGGTACTGGACGCCGCGGCCGTCCTGGAACGCGCCGATTGGTCCCAGCCGCGGATGGCCCGGCGCTTCAGCTCCCTGGTCCGTGGAGTCCTGGCCGAAGCCGAAATGCTCGGCCTCATCGGCTCCGGCGCGCTGAGCCAGATCGGGTCGGCGATCGCCGCCGAGCAGCCCGATGCGGCGCTCGGCATCCTGGGCGAACACTTGCCCGCCGCACTGAACCATGTGCTGCTGCAGGCGGACCTGACAGCCGTGGCGCCGGGCTACCTCGCTCCGGAACTGAGCGAGAAACTCCTGACCATGTCCGACGCCGAGGGACAGGGACCGGCCACCATCTACCGGTTCTCCGTCGCGTCGGTCCGGCGCGCCCTCGATGCCGGCCAGGACGCGCAGGCCCTGCTGGACTTCCTGCGCCAGCATTCGGCCACGGCCATCCCGCAACCGCTCAGCTACCTGATCGAGGACACCGCTGCCCGCCACGCCAGGCTCCGCGTCGGGGCAGCCGCCAGCTTCATCCAGGGCGACGACGAGACGGCGCTGCTGGAACTGCTCAACAACTCCGCCGCGTCCGGCCTGGGGCTGGCGCGCATTGCGCCCACCGTGTTGATCTCCCACGCCGCGCCGCGGGAGACCGCCCAGGTCCTGCGGAGCCTGGGGCTTTCCCCGGCCCTGGAGGAACAGGAGTCCGCCGTCCTCCGGCTGCGCCGCTCCGTCGGGGTGTCCGGCGGCCCGCGTCCGGTCTACACCGCCCCGCGCACAGCCCCGCCGGAGTCCGACGTCGACGCCCAGTTGGCGGTGCTCCGCAGCGGCCGGCCCGCCGCAGCAGCGGGCGGCCAGCCCGCCGCCGTCCCCGGCAGCGAGGAGGCCACGCAGCTGGGACTGGAAACCCTGCTGAAGGCAATCCGGCTCAAACAGCGCGTGGTGATGAACGTGGTGGACAGCATGGGGAATGCCGTCCGCGAAACGGTTGTTCCGGTAGCTGTCAACGGTGGACGGGTGCGGGTCTATGACCCGGAAAAGGAAATAGAACGCGTCCTGTCCGTCCACCGGATTATCGATGTAGAAGCCGCTGAGGAATTGCTGCAGTGAATGACGGACCGCTGATCGTCCAGAGTGACAAAACCATCCTGCTGGAAGTCGACCATGAGCTCGCCACCGAAGCCCGGCACGCCATCGCCGCCTTCGCCGAACTGGAGCGCGCCCCGGAGCACGTGCACAGCTACCGGCTGACGCCGCTGGGCCTCTGGAATGCCCGGGCCGCCGGGCTCGACGCCGAGAAGGTGCTCGACACGCTGCTGAAGTACTCCCGGTTCCCGGTGCCGCATTCCCTCCTGATCGACGTCGAAGAGACCATGTCCCGGTACGGCCGGCTGCGGCTCGAAAAGGATCCCCAACACGGCCTGGTGATGCGGACCTCGGACTACCCGGTCCTGGAGGAGGTCAGCCGGGCCAAGAAGATCCAGCCCCTCCTGGGGCCGAGGATCGACGGCGAGACCGTGGTGGTGCATTCCTCCCAGCGCGGCCAGCTCAAGCAGCTGCTGCTCAAGATCGGCTGGCCGGCGGAGGACTTGGCGGGCTACGTCGACGGCACGCCCCATCCGATCGTGCTGAACGAGACGGGCTGGAAACTCCGCCCGTACCAGCAGCTGGCGATGGAGAACTTCTGGGCCGGCGGCAGCGGCGTCGTCGTGCTCCCGTGCGGCGCCGGCAAAACCCTGGTGGGCGCCGCCGCGATGGCCACAAGTTCCACCACCACCCTGATCCTCGTCACCAACACAGTCTCCGCACGGCAGTGGAAGGACGAGCTGCTCAAACGGACGTCCCTGACCGAAGAAGAGATCGGCGAATATTCGGGCTCCGTCAAGGAAGTCCGGCCGGTCACGATCGCCACCTACCAGGTGCTGACCACCAAGCGCGGCGGCCTGTACCCGCATCTGGAACTCGTGGACGGCAACGACTGGGGGCTCATCATCTACGACGAGGTCCATCTCCTGCCGGCTCCGATCTTCCGGATGACCGCTGACCTGCAGGCCCGCCGCCGGCTGGGCCTCACCGCCACCCTGGTCCGCGAGGACGGGCGTGAGGGCGAGGTCTTCAGCCTCATCGGGCCCAAGCGCTACGACGCGCCGTGGAAGGACATCGAGGCCCAGGGCTACATCGCGCCGGCGGACTGCGTCGAGGTCCGCATCGACCTTCCGCGCGAGGAACGCGTGGCCTATGCGATGGCCGAGGACGCGGACAAGTACCGGCTGTGCGCCACGTCCGAGTCCAAGACGCTTGTGGTGGAACAGCTCGTGGCCGAGCATGCCGGCGAGCAGCTGCTTGTGATCGGGCAGTACATCGACCAGCTGGACGAGATCGGCGAGCGCCTCCGGGCCCCGGTGATCAAGGGCGACACGTCCGTGAAGGAACGCCAGCGGCTCTTCAACGCCTTCCGCGCCGGCGAGGTCCAGACCCTTGTGGTGTCCAAGGTCGCCAACTTCTCAATCGACCTGCCCGAGGCCTCGGTCGCGATCCAGGTCTCCGGTTCCTTCGGCTCCCGCCAGGAGGAGGCCCAGCGGCTGGGCCGGCTGCTGCGTCCGAAGAAGGACGGCCGGGCCGCACGCTTCTACTCGCTGGTTGCCCGGGACACGCTGGACCAGGATTTCGCGGCCAAACGCCAGCGCTTCCTGGCCGAGCAGGGCTACGCCTACCGGATCATGGACGCCAACGATGTGGGCAAGGCCGGCTAGATCCCGCCCATGCAACACACATTTGCCATTCAGAAAACTCCCAGAGTCTGGGAGCATCATGGGAACTATGAAAAAGAACGGTCCTGAAGCCAAGCTGCTCGTCGTCGATGATGAACCCAACATCCGCGAGCTGCTCTCCACGTCGCTCCGTTTCGCCGGCTTCGAGGTGGTCTCTGCGGGCAGCGGGCGCGAGGCACTGGCCGCGGCGGAACTCCACTCCCCCGACCTCGCCGTGCTGGATGTCATGCTGCCGGACATGGACGGCTTCACCGTCACCCGCCGGCTGCGGGCCGCGGGGAAACACTTCCCGGTGCTCTTCCTGACCGCGAAGGACGACACCGAGGACAAAGTCATGGGACTGACCGTCGGCGGCGACGACTACGTCACCAAGCCGTTCAGCCTCGATGAAGTCGTGGCGCGCATCCGCGCCGTGCTGCGCCGGACCCAGCCGCTGCAGGACGACGACGCCGTCATCCGGGTGGACGACCTCGAGCTCGACGACGACGCCCACGAGGTGCGCCGCGGCGGCACGGTGATTGAACTCTCCCCCACCGAATTCAAGCTCCTGCGCTACCTCATGCTCAACCCCAACCGCGTCCTGTCCAAGGCCCAGATCCTGGACCACGTCTGGGAATACGATTTCAATGGCGACGCCTCGATTGTGGAGTCCTACATCTCCTACCTGCGCCGCAAGGTGGACATCGATCCGGACGCCCCGGCCCTGATCCAGACCAAGCGCGGCGTCGGCTACGTGCTGCGGACGTCAGAGAAGCGCTGACCTTGCTGCACCGTTGGAAATCGGCGTCGCTGAGGTCGCAGCTCGTCGCCATCATGACGGCCCTGATGCTCGTGGCGCTCACCGCCACGGGCGCCGGCACGCTGACACTGCTGCACAGCTACCTGCAGGGCCAGGTGGACGACAAGCTCAAGGCCGCCGTCGATTCCGTGCGCCAGGAGAAATCCTTCAGCCAGCTCCAGGACCAGAACCCGAGCATCCCCACCGACTACTCGCTGGTGCTCTTCAGCCCGGGGCTGCCGCCCTACCCGTTCGGCGGCGACAAGGAATCCCGCCCGGACATCAGCAACATTTCCGCCGCCGAGGCCAGGGTGCGCCAGCAGATGCCGTACCAGGTCCGCGGGACGGGCGGCCGCAACTGGCGGGTGGTGGCCCTGAGTGTGGTGGACAACAACGACCGCACCTCCGTAGTGGTGATCGGGCTGCCTCTCGCGCCGGTGGATTCCGTGATGGAACACGCCGTCCTGGTGGTGGTCGGCGTCGGGCTGCTGACCCTCGTGCTGGCGTTCCTGATCGCCACGTGGAGCATCTCCCGGTCCTTCCGGCCGTTGGCGCGCGTGGAGAAGACCGCGGCGGCCATTGCCGCCGGTGATCTCTCGAGGCGGGTGGAAATCGAAAACCCCAACACGGAGGTGGGCCGGCTGGGCAGCTCCCTCAACGCCATGCTGGCGCACATTGAGACGGCCTTCGCCGCCCGGATGGCTTCCGAGGCGAGGATGCGCCGCTTTGCCGCCGACGCCTCGCACGAGCTGCGGACCCCGCTGGTGACCATCCGCGGGTTCTCGGAACTGTACCGGCACGGCGCGCTGGCCACGCCGGAAGACGTCGCCACCGCCATGGGGCGGATCGAGAGCGAAGCCAAGCGGATGGGCACCATGGTGGAGGACCTGCTGCTGCTGGCCCGCATCGACGAGCAGCGTCCGTTGCAGCAAAAGCCCGCCGACCTGCTGCTGCTGGCGCACGACGCCGTGGTGGACACCCAGGCCAGCGACCGCGGCCGCGCCATTTCCCTCGCGGGGCTCGACGGCGGTCCGGCCGCCCCCGCGCCGGTGCTCGGCGACGAGTCCAAACTCCGGCAAGTGGTCAGCAACCTCGTGGGCAACGCGCTGCGCTACACGCCGGAGGGCACCCCGATCGAACTCGCCGTCGGCGTCCGGACGTCCCCTGACGGGGCACAGCAGTCCGTCATTGAGGTCCGGGACCACGGCCCCGGGGTCCCGGAGGAGGAAGCGGCCCGCGTTTTCGAGCGGTTCTACCGCGCGGACACCTCCCGCACCCGGGAGACCGGCGGCAGCGGCCTGGGGCTCGCGATCGTGGCGGCCATCGTCGGATCGCACTCCGGCACGGTCCGGGTCGAGAAGACCGACGGCGGGGGTGCCACCCTGGTGGTGAGCCTTCCGTTCCTCGACGAGGCCGTGGCAGACGAGCCTGTGGCACATGACATTGAGGCCGACGAGGCCAGGACGGGCGCGCAGGACCCCGCCGACGCCTAGACCCGCCGGGCCTGTTGCCCGGCCGCGTTGTCCACATAGCCGGGATCGCCGCGGTCCGGGACGGCGCCCCCTGCCTAGGCTGGAGGCGTCCGGAAGCTCCGGACGAGGCAGCCCGTCCGGTCCGTCGTGTTCATGCCGGCGGACCGGGGCTGCTTCCCCGCACTGTCGAGAGGCCATCCCATGAGCATCATCTCCGTCGACACGGAACTCCTCCAGCTCAAATCAGCGAACGTTCAGGCCACGGTCGAGCGGATCAGCGCGGACGTCCAGGCCATGAAACACGGACTGGATGAACTGCAGGCCAGCTGGCGCGGATCCGCGGCGAGCAATTTCCAGGCACTTGTTGCCGAATGGACGCTGACCCAAGGCAGGGTCGAGGCGTCCCTGGCGTCCATCAACTTGGCGCTCAATTCGGCGGCGGCCAGTTATGACCAGGCCGAGCTGAACAACGCCCAGCGTTTCAGCTGAGCGGTACCGCACCGGCCCCGGTGGCGGCCTCAGGCCTCCGGGGTGCCCTGGTGGAAGCGGAGCCGCCACTGCGCGCCGTCGTGGACCCACAGGGAGCTGCGCAGGGTGGTTCCTGCGCGGGCGTAGCTGCGGTAGGTCAGCAGCACCGTGTCCTCGCCCAGCCGGTCCGCGCCCAGCAGTTCCAGCTCGGTGGTGGCTCCCGGCTGGTCTTCGAGGGTCATCATGATGGCGTCCCGGGTCCAGATCCGGCCGGAACTTCCGATTTCGGTGAAATCCGGGTGCAGCAGCACGCCGGTTCGCCCCATGTCGGCCCGGGTTTCCGGCAGGAGGAGTTCGCGCTCGAGCGCTTCGACAATTGTTTCCGGGCTGGCGTCCGTGCCTGGGGCGGGTGCGGCGTCCTCATCGAGCTCGCTGAAAAGGTCGGGTTCATCAAACGACGACGGTGCGCCGAACAGTTCCTGCTGGCCTGCCAGCAGCGGTGCGGCGGCAGGAGCCTGCCGGACGGCCTCGGCGTCCCGCCGGGCAGCGGGAGCGGCCGCCTCCGCGTCCTGGCCGAATCCGGGGCCCTGCCGGACGGCCACGCCCTGCTGGTAGGCCGTGGCTGCGGCCCGGGCCCTGTCGTCCGCGGCCTCGTTCAGCTCGTGCCCGGCGTGTCCGCGCACCCATTCGAAGGTGTACTTGCGGCCCACGAGGGCCTGGTCGATGTCCTTGAGGAGCTCCACGTTCATTACCGGCTTGCCGTCGGACTTGCGCCAGCCCTTCCGCTTCCAGCCGGGCATCCACTTCGTCACGGAGTTGATGACGTACTGGCTGTCGCAAAGGATGTGCAGATCCTCGCCGGCGAGGTGGGCCGTGGAGCGGAACAGGTCCAGGACCGCCATGAGCTCGCCCATGTTGTTGGTGCCGTGCGGCCATCCGCCGGCCCGCCAGCAGTCGTCGTTCACGTACCAGGCCCATCCGGCCGGACCGGGATTTCCTAAAGCCGAACCATCGGCTGCTGCTGTAATCGTCACTGCACCATCCTGCCAGACCAGCCGCCGGCATCCACGCCCCCGGCATCGTCCGGCGGGATCCACCGCCGCCGGGGCGGGCACCCGGGCCTGCAGGTTAACGCCGACGGCGGCCCCACCCTGAGGTGGAACCGCCGTCGTTGAACTATTCGTTCAGCGCTGATTGGCTCAGCGGGCCGGACGAGTGGTTAGAAACCGCCCATGCCGCCCATGCCGCCCATGTCGTCGCCGCCCATGGCCGGGGCGTTCTTCTCCGGCTTGTCGGCCACAACGGCCTCGGTGGTGAGGAACAGGCCGGCAATGGAAGCCGCGTTCTGCAGGGCAGAGCGGGTGACCTTGACCGGGTCGTTGATGCCGGCGGCCAGCAGGTCGACGTACTCGCCGGTTGCAGCGTTCAGGCCGTGGCCTGCGGGCAGGCCGCGGACCTTGTCCACAACAACGCCCGGCTCGAGGCCGGCGTTGAAGGCGATCTGCTTCAGCGGGGCATCGATGGCAACGCGGACGATGTTCGCACCGGTTGCTTCGTCGCCTTCGAGCTGCAGGTTGGCGAATGCCTTGGCACCGGCCTGGATCAGGGCAACGCCACCGCCGGCGACGATCCCCTCTTCGACAGCAGCCTTTGCGTTGCGGACTGCGTCCTCAATGCGGTGCTTGCGTTCCTTGAGCTCAACCTCGGTTGCGGCACCGGCCTTGATGACTGCAACGCCGCCGGCCAGCTTGGCCAGGCGCTCCTGCAGCTTCTCGCGGTCGTAGTCGGAATCGGAGTTCTCGATCTCGGCGCGGATCTGCGAAACGCGGCCGGCGATCTGGTCAGCGTCGCCAGCACCCTCGACGATGGTGGTCTCGTCCTTGGTGACAACGACCTTGCGGGCGTGGCCAAGGAGTTCGAGGCCGGCGGTCTCAAGCTTGAGGCCGACTTCCTCGGAGATGACCTGGCCACCGGTGAGGATGGCGATGTCCGCGAGCTGCGCCTTGCGGCGGTCGCCGAAGCCCGGCGCTTTAACGGCGACAGACTTGAAGGTGCCACGGATCTTGTTGACGATCAGGGTGGCCAGGGCCTCGCCCTCGATGTCTTCGGCAATGATCAGCAGCGGCTTGGAGGACTGCATGACCTTTTCGAGGACAGCAACCAGTTCCTTGACGTTGGAGATCTTGGAGTTGACGATCAGGATGTACGGATCCTCAAGGACCGTTTCCTGGCGCTCGGCGTCGGTGACGAAGTAGGCCGAGATGTAGCCCTTGTCAAAGCGCATGCCTTCGGTGAGCTCGAGCTCGAGGCCGAAGGTGTTCGACTCCTCGACGGTGATGACGCCTTCCTTGCCGACCTTATCCAGGGCTTCGGCAATCAGGGCGCCAATTTCGTTGTCACCGGCGGAGATGGACGCGGTAGCGGCGATCTCTTCCTTGGTTTCGATTTCCTTGGCGGAAGCCAGGAGTTCGCGGGTGACGGCTTCGACAGCCTTCTCGATGCCGCGCTTGAGCGACAGGGGATCAGCGCCGGCCGCGACGTTGCGCAGGCCTTCCTTGACCAGGGCCTGTGCCAGCACGGTTGCGGTGGTGGTTCCGTCGCCAGCGACGTCGTCCGTCTTCTTGGCAACTTCCTTGACCAGCTCGGCGCCGATCTTCTCGTACGGGTCGTCCAGTTCGATCTCCTTGGCGATGGAAACACCATCGTTGGTGATCGTGGGGGCGCCCCACTTCTTTTCGAGGACGACGTTGCGTCCACGCGGGCCGAGGGTGACCTTGACGGCGTCGGCGAGGATGTTCAGGCCCCGCTCAAGACCGCGGCGTGCCTCTTCATCAAATGCAATGATCTTGGCCATAACGGCAGTAGTCCTTTCGGGACAGTCGTTAAGAATGAACCTGGCTCCGGTGCCCGCGACGGACGATCCTTCCCCGGCGGCCTCTGTACGCCGCTGGGTCCGGGATCTCACCCAGCCAGGTATTTCTCTCGCTCCCGGTCCAACTGCCTGACTTCGCGACCGGGCGAACCGGGCGTCGTTTTAGCAGTCAATACGCGGGAGTGCTAAGTCAATAATTAGCACTCCCCCGTGGAGAGTGCAACCAGTGAGTCTCCCGTCCGGGCCCGGATCGGTTCTCTGCCCGGCTTGTGCCGCGGCACAATACGCTACGAGCGATCAGCTGCCGCCGCTGCGGGCCGTTTCGCTTCCGCTCATTGTGGCTTTGTTATCCGCGCCGTAGCCGAACACCGTGTAGTTGGCCGCCGTGACGTCGCCATTGGCATCGAAGTTGATCGGACCGGATTCGCCGTCGTAGTCGGGGCGGTTGCCTGCACGCAGGACGTCGACGCACTTCTGGTAGGACGTACACGCCGTGGACCCGCCGGAGGGCTGGGACCCGTCGGCGGTCTGCGGGTTGCCGCCCGAAACGGAAATCAGCCGGGCCGCGATGGAAGTGCCGGCGTCGTCCTCGGCAGCAGCTGCCGCGATGGCCGCGAGGTTGACCGCGTCATAGGTTTCCGCGGCAAAGGTCATGTCCTTCAGGGCCGGATCGACGGATACCAGCTCGGCCTGGAAGTGGGCTGACGGAAAGGTTCCGGGAAGGAGGCCGCGCGCCCCGTCGAGGGCGCGGGAGCCGAGGCCGGAGCCGTACTGGCTGACGGCGCCGTCGCTGAGGATGAGCTTGGGTCCTGCAACGCCCGCGTTGTTCAGCTCGGCGATGGCGCCCTGCGCCCCGTTCCGGGCGACGAGGACGACGGCGTCGGGAGCCGCCGCGTTGGCGGCCGCGGCCGCCTGCTGCGCCTGGCCCGGCTTGAACGCCGCGACGGCCACGGGCCCCAGGCCTGCCTGCTTGGCCGCGGCGCCGACGGCGGTGGAGAGGTCTTTGCCGTAGCGGCCTTCCTCGTACACGACGGCCAGCGTTTTGGCGCCGCCGTCCCTGGCGAGCTTGACGAGGACCGAGGCCTGCGCGACGTCCGCGGCGGACGTGCGGAAGTAGTAGCCGCCGCTCTTGTAGGAGCTCAGGCCGCTGGCGGAGTTTGCCGGGGAGATCAGGGCAATTTTGGCGTTCGCCAGCACGTCGATGGCACCGGGTGCGCGGCTTGAGTCGGTGGGCCCGATCACGGCGTCGGCTTTGGCGGCCGCAAGCTCCCTGGCCTGGCCGGCAGTGTCTTCGCTGATGGTCTCCGGCAGCAGCTCGACCGGTTTGCCTTTGTGCCCGCCCGCGGCGTTGATTTCCTTGACGGCAAGTTTCGCCGCCGCCAGCTGGGACGCGTTGAGGAAGTCCTGCTTGCCGGTGTTGTCCAGGATGAGGCCGATTTTCAGCGTCCCGTCGCCGCTGGCGTCCGCGCTCTGCACCCGGGCGGCGCCAGCGGGACCCAGGCAGCCGGACAAGGCCAGGACCGCAGCCGCGCCCACGGCCACGGAGCGGCCGGGCCGCAGGCCAGCCTTCCGGCGTCGGGCGGGGGTGTGACCGGCAGCCTCCTGACTGGCGTGCGCTGCAGCGGAGAATGCCACTAGGCCGGCCGGACACTTTCGGCCTGCGGGCCTTTTTCGCCCTCGCCTACTTCCAGTTCCACGCGCTGGCCCTCGTCGAGGGCGCGGTAGCCCTCCCCGACGATGGCCGACCAGTGCACGAAGACGTCGTCCCCGGAATCGTCCACGGTGATGAAGCCGTAGCCTTTTTCGGCGTTGAACCATTTGACGGTTCCCAGTGCCATGGAGTCCACACTTTCAGCTAGCTTGCGGGCGGCGCACCACGATGTGTGCCGCGGAATGCGAAACGAAGTCCGCAAATTACTGTACCTGCGGCAGCGCGCGCGAGTGCAGGCCGGGGGCCGCGTGGCCGGCTAATAGTTATTCAGGCGTAACCGAAACCGGCTACTGGAAGCCCGGCGCCAGGACGACGACGAGCGGCATCTTGAACTCGGCCGAGTCGACAACGGTCTGGATGCCCAGGAGCGCGGCCAGGGCCTCGGCGTTGGCCTTCTGCGCCGCGCCGTCGTAGAAGACGACGGAGCTCTGCTGCCGTACGCCGCCCCAGTTCCCCAGCGGGCCCAGGGTCCAGCCGTCGGACGCGACCGTTGCACCGACGCGGCTCGCCAGTCCGGGGGTGCCCGTGGCGTTGTAGACCGCCACCGGCTGCGTCTTGTCCAGGCCGGCGCTCTCCGGCGCGGCTGTGGGTGAGGGCGTACCGGACGGTGTGCCGGCGCCGGAGGGTGTCTCGCTCGGAGCCGGGCTGGAGTCAGTGGGGGCGGGTGAGGCGGTGGCACTGTTGGCCGGCTGTTCCGCGGTTACCGCTGCGGTGTTTCCGGCGGAATTGAAGCCCAGCTTCGGCAGGATCAGGTAGGCCACGAGGCCGATGACCAGCGCCACGGTGCCGACGGCCAGGACCGGGCCCAGGCGGCGGCGCCGGGATTCAGCGGCGGCACGGTGGACACCCTGCCGGGTGGAGGTCTCCGGGACCCGGTCAAATTCATCCCGTGCGTACTTGGTCATGGTAAAAACGACGTCCTTGCTGATTTCTTACGAGTTGCCAGGGCCTTTTCCACGCAGGATATCTGCGCATCCGGCCGTGCTTTACGCGTCTGAGCCCAAGCGGCGGGCAGTGCGGGCACGTTGGCGTGACGTACGTAGTCTACGCAATCTCTTCACCAGCATGGGATCGTGGGCCAGCGCATCCTCGGTATCGATGAGCGCATTGAGAATCTGGTAGTAGTGCGTCGCGGAGAGATCGAAGAGCTCGCGGATGGCTTGTTCCTTGGCCCCGGCATACTTCCACCACTGCCGTTCCAGGGCCAGCATCTGCTGGTCGCGGCTGCCCAGCGGCGACTCGTCGCGGATGTCCGCGGCAACGGACTCCGCCGTCGAAAGGTGCTCTTGCGCTGCTTCGGCCACGACACACTCCCTGGCTGGATCCGACAAAGGTCAGTCCCCATGCTACGGGCGAATAACAGGGTTGTCATTTGACGCCCTGCAAGAATGGGGCCTGTGCCTGAATCCGATCCGCTCCAGCCCGGCTCCCCCGAATCCGACGCGCTCTTCGAGCTGGAACCGCGAGCCGCGGAGACCGTCGGCTTCGCCCAGCTGGCCCGGCTGCCCCTGACGGAACTGGTGGCCCCCGACTGGGCCGAGGCGCTGGCCCCGGTCGAGGATGCGTTGCGGGAGGTGCTGGCCTTTCTCGCGGCGGAAGCCGCGGACGGACACGAGGTCCTGCCGCCGCCGTCGTACCTGCTGCGGGCCTTCCGGCAGCCGCTGGCGGGCGTCCGGGTCCTGATCGTGGGGCAGGACCCGTACCCGACGCCGGGCCACGCTGTGGGCCTGTCTTTCGCTGTGGACGGCCGCACCCGGCCCATCCCGCGCAGCCTGGCCAACATCTACAAGGAGCTCGATGCCGATCTGGGCCTTGCGCCGCGGATCCATGGGGATCTGGGCCGTTGGGCGGAGCAGGGTGTCCTGCTACTGAACCGGGTCATGAGCGTCCGGTCCGGGGCGGCCAGATCGCACCGCAACAGAGGCTGGGAAGCGATCACGGCCGCTGCCATCAGCGCCGTCGCGGACCGCCGCACCGCGGACGGCGGCCCGACACCCTTCGTCGCCATCCTTTGGGGCCGGGACGCCTGGTCCGTCCGTGCGCTGCTGGGGACGGCGCCGGTGATCGCCAGTGCGCACCCCAGCCCGCTGTCGGCCTCGCGGGGTTTCTTCGGCTCGCGCCCTTTCAGCCAGGCCAACGCCTTGCTCCAGGCGCAGGGCAACGGCACGGTGGACTGGGAGCTGCCCCCACTCCCGTAACCGGGCTTCGTGCCCGGCTGCAGATCAGGCTTCTTGGCTAGGCTTAGCCTCATGACCTCGATCCCCGCCACCACCTCGGCCAGCCGCAAATCACGACCACAGACCGCCCTCACCGTACTGCGCCGCGAGCAACTCTCCCCGCACATGGTACGCATCGTCGCTGGCGGCCCAGGCTTTGACAGCTACGTCAACAACGACTTCGTGGACCGCTACGTCAAGATCGCGTTCCCGCAGCCCGGGGTCGACTACCCGGAACCCCTGGACCTGTGGACCGTCCGGGAAACCATGCCGCGGGAACAGTGGCCGCACACCCGGACCTACACGGTCCGCTGGGTGGATGTGCCGGCCGGGGAGCTTGCCATCGACTTCGTGATCCACGGCGACGAAGGACTCGCCGGACCCTGGGCGGCGTCGGCACGGCCCGGCGACAGCATCGTGTTCACCGGCCCGGGCGGCGGCTACAACCCCGACCCGGCGGCGGACTGGCACCTCTTCGCCGGCGACGAGTCCGCCCTCCCGGCGATCAGCGCCGCGATTGAATCCCTGCCGCAGCACGCCCGCGGCCTCGCGTTCCTGGAGGTGGACAGCGACGCCGACATCCAGCCGGTCGCCGCGCCGGCCGGCGTGGAGCTGCGGTGGCTCCTGCGCGGCGGTGTCCCCGCCGGTGACAGCGACATGCTGGTCAACGCCGTGCGGGACGCCGAATGGCCCGAGGGCCGGGTCCAGGTCTTCGCCCACGGTGAGCGCGGCTACATGAAGAGCCTGCGGGAGATCTTTTACGCCCACCGCGGCCTTGACCGCGGGCAGGTTTCGCTCTCCGGCTACTGGGCCAGGGGCCGGGTGGAGGACGACTTCCAGGCGGAGAAGAAATTGCCGATAGGCAAGATCTGAACCGGAAGATCCACCAGCACGGTCTATCCGCTAGATCCAACCCATGCCCCGGCGGCGGGGCCGGCGCTACCGGCGCCGCGCCCGCCGTCGTTCGTTGCTGGCCAGGCTCCTCGTCAGCGGCCGGGCGAGGGTGTCCCCGAGCACGATGCCTGCCGCGACGCCCAACACAATGGCGCCGGCGTTGAGCATCCCGCCCGCACCCATGAGGATCTCGGATTCCTCGATCGTCAATACATACATCGACCGGAATATAGTGAGTCCGGGCAGCAGGATCAGGGCCGCCGGAACAGCGACCACCAGCTGCGGTGCGCCCATCCGCAGGGCGACGACACGGGCCAGCAGACCGATCACGACGGCGGCCAGGGCCGGTGCGAACCGCGGCCCGATGCCCAGGGCGTCACCGCCGATGAGGACCAGATAGCCGATGACGCCCACGGCAGCGGTGGGGAGCAGGAGCGCCCAGCTGGTCTGTTCGGTGATCCCGATCGCGACGACGGCGATGGCAATCATGATGCCCACGGCCCACCACGGATACGCCGCAGGGAATGTTTCGGTGACGTCGATCGATTCCATGCCGGTCATGTCCCCGACCACGAAGCCGACGGCGATTCCGGTGACGAGCGCGCCGAAGGTCAGCATGGTGGAGAGGAAACGTCCGGCCGCCGTGACCGGGAAGCCGTTGATCGCATCCTGCACCGATGAGACGAGCCGTCCGGTCGGCAGCAGCAGCAGGATGCCGCCGACCACCACGATGGCCGGCGGGATCTGGACTCCTACCAGGCCGCCGAAACGCCATAAGAGCAGGGCGATGAAGGTGACCAGGAAGGAACACGAGGCGGTGACGAAGAAGTCCGGGGTGCGCCAGCGCGCCAGCTTCCGGGCCAGCAGGCTGACCAGCAGGTTGGAGAGGAAGGCGACGGCTGAGGCTGCGGGGTCGCCGCCGAGCACACCGACGAAGACGGCGGAGAACACGCCGAACGCCACCGTGACCATCCAGCGCGGGAAGGGCTTGGAACTGTGGGTGATTTCGTCGAGCCGGCGCACAGCCTCCTCGCGTCCCACCCCGCCGGCGACGATGTCCGTGACCAGCTGGTGGACCTTGGCCAGGCCCGCGTAGTTGTTGGTCCAGGACCGCACGACACGCAGGAGGGTGATGGGCGTCTGGTCCTTGGGCGCATAGTTGATGGCCACCGACTGGTTGGTGATGTCCACTTCGATGTTCTTGAGTCCCAGGGCCGCCGTGATGGCGATGATGCTGGTCTCGACTTCGAGGGCTCCGGCGCCGTACCGGAACATCGACTCCGCCAGATGCAGCGCGAAGTCGATCGTCTTGCGGGCCGAGGTGTCTACGCCGCCCACCTGGATCATCGGGTTCGCATAGGGGCTGCCGGCCAGCCGGTCCACGATGCTCATGGGGGCTGTGGGCGGGTTCTCGCCCTGTACCAGCCTGCGCAGCATCCGCTTCGCGGCCGCGTTCTGGCGCACTTCCATGGGCGACATCGGCTCCGTCCGGGGCAGGCCGTCCGTGTGCGGCCTCCGGCTGCGGTCGGGTTCCTTGGTCATTCCGGCCTCCTCAATATCCTGTGTTCAGCCGGTTCAGTAGAACTGTTGGCCTGTGCGGCGGGTGTAGACCTGGCGGGCCAGCCGCTCCCCCGCGGCCATCCAGGTCTTGTACTTCAGCGGGCTCAGCACCTGGTCGTAGCAGCCGACGAAGTCCGTGACGGTCTTGCTGAAGCTGGTCTTGAACAGGCCCAGGCCATGGAACGGGTTGGCGGTGTCCTTCAGCTGGTCGCTCGGGGGCGTGCCGCAGAAATCGTACTCGGTGCAGCCCAGTTCCTTGAGCTGGTTGATGGCGGTCCACTGGACGAGGTGGGAATCGCCGTACTGGCTGCGTTTCTGCAAGGAGCCGCCATCCTTGTACGTGCCCTTGCGGCCGTAGTTGATGACGAAGGCCCCCACGGACGGCACGCCGTTTTCGTGGACGAACAGCAGCCGGCCCTGCCCCCGGTCGAGGAAGTTGGTCCAGAACTGGCGGTAGTACTCGTACTCGCGGACCCGGACCTGGGATTTGGCCTCCACGGTGGTGGTCATCAGCGCATACATGGCGCGGAAGTTCTCTTCGGTGGGTTCCGCGTTGCTGACTTCGACGCCTTCGCGGATGGCTCGGCGGACGGCATTGCGGCCGCGGGAGTGGAGGTTGCGCAGCAGCTGGTTGTCCTCCGGGGAGATGTCCAGCAGTGCCGTCGAGTCATTGGGCTGCAGGTTGTGGGTCTTGACCAGCCCGGCCCCTTCCAGGACGCGCCGGGCGTCATCGCTCAGCACAATGTCCGGTTCGATCTTGATAGCGAAGACACCCAGCCGGGCCCGCTTTACGAGGTCCGCGTTGGCTGCGGCGATCCCGCGGATGTCCTCGACGGCGGCCACATCCGGACCCTTGATCAGGTACCAGAGCTTGCCCAGGAAAGGGAACGCCTTCTCCAGGACGAGGTTGTAGCTCGTGTAGTCGGCCGTCTCGTACACGAGGTGGAGGGGCTTCCAGCCGAAGTGCTGCTTGACCTCTGCAAACGCTTCCGACTGCAGGAGGTTGCCGCCATTGGGGTTCGCAGTGACGTGGGCATCCCAGTTGGCGATCTCTTCGGCAGAGGCAAAGCGGGCTGTGAATTCACGCAAGGGTGCGGTATCCAATCATTGCGGTTCGAGCTTCGGCGGCATGCAGACATGCAGGCTCAAGTCTATCCGCCCGGCCCCATGCTCCCGTCCGGAAGGCAGCCGTTACGCTGGAAGCATGCCGCCTGATCAGCAATCATTAGCCGAGGGATCCGTCCGCCGGGGACAGCCGGACGCACGGCGCGCGATGAGGGCCCAGCTGCTCGGACTGCTGGTGTTTCTTGGCGCCTCCGCCCTCGTGGCCGGCCTCGGCGGTCTCGCCACCGCGAGCAACGTCACAGGCTGGTACGCCACCGCGGACAAGGCGCCGTGGACGCCGCCGAACTGGGTCTTCGGACCGGTCTGGACGGCGCTCTACCTTGCGATGGCGGTCGCGGCCTGGCTCGTCTGGCGCCGCCGCGCCGAGGGCTCACGGGCAGCCCTGACGGCCTACGGGGTGCAGCTCGCCCTGAACCTGCTGTGGACGCCGGTGTTCTTCGGCCTGCACCCCGCACTGGGCACCCCGGCGCTGTGGATCGGCTTCGGCATCATCGTGGCCCTGGCGGTGGCCGTATCCGTTACCGTGCTCCGCTTCGGCCCGATCAGCCGGGCGGCCGGGCTCCTGATGCTGCCCTACCTGTCGTGGATCGTCTTCGCCGCGTCACTGAACCTGTGGGCGGCGCTGCACAACTGAGGCTTCAGCACTCCACGACGTTGACGGCGAGGCCGCCCATGGCCGTTTCCTTGTATTTGGAGCTCATGTCCCTGCCGGTCTCCCGCATGGTGACGATGACCTCATCGAGGGACACCCGGTGCGTACCGTCGCCCCAGAGCGCCATCTTGGCCGCGTTGATGGCCTTGGCCGCGGCAATGGCATTGCGTTCGATGCAGGGGATCTGCACAAGTCCGCCGATGGGATCGCACGTCAGGCCCAGGTTGTGTTCCATCGCGATTTCCGCGGCATTTTCCACCTGTCCGGGCGTGCCGCCCATGACCTCGGCCAGGCCGGCGGCGGCCATCGACGACGCCGAGCCCACCTCGCCCTGGCAGCCCACCTCGGCGCCGGAGATTGAGGCCTGCTCCTTGTAGAGCACCCCGATGGCGGCGGCGGTCAGCAGGAACTTGACGATCGTCTCGTCGCGGTCGGCCTGGGTGGCCTTGTCCATGCCCGGGGCGAAGTGCAGCGCGTAGTAGAGCACGGCGGGAATGATCCCGGCGGCCCCATTGGTGGGCGCGGTGACGACGCGGCCGCCGGAGGCGTTTTCCTCGTTCACGGCGAGCGCGATCAGGTTGACCCATTCCTGCCAGTACTTCGGGTCCCGGAAGTCGGGGTCCTGACCGCGGGTTTCCTTCATGAGCCGTTCGTGCCAGTCGGGTGCCCGGCGGCGGACCTTCAACCCGCCGGGGAGCAGCCCCTCGCGCTTGAGGCTGACCGCGACGCAGCCCTCCATGACCGAGTAGATGTGCAGGAGCCCTTCGCGGATTTCCTCTTCCGTGCGGCTGTCTTCCTCATTGATCCGCATTACCTCGCTGATGCTCAGCGAGGTTTTCCGGCAATGGTCCAGCAGTTCGGCGGCGGTGCGGAACGGGAATGGAAGCTCCTTTTTGGACTCCTCAAGCTCCTGCTGGGCCGCGTCCTCCTCACCCTCACGCACGATGAAGCCGCCGCCGACGGAGAAGAAGGTGGCGCTGTGCAGGACGTCGCCGTCGGCAGCCGAGACGGTGAACGTCATGCCGTTGGTGTGCCGGGGCAGGATGGTCAGCGGGCGCAGGACCATGTCCTGGACGCCGTAGGGCAGGGCGACGGATCCGGCCAGCTGGAGGGTGCCGGTTTCGGCGATCGTGGCGAGCCGGTCCTCCACTTCCTCGGGGAGGATCAGTTCGGGGTGGAAGCCCTCGAGCCCGAGCAGGATGGCGGTCATGGTGCCGTGGCCGTGGCCCGTGGCAGCGAGGGACCCGTAAAGGTCCACGCGCAGGGACGCCGCGTCCGCCAGCTTGCCAAGGGATTTGAGTTCCTCGGCGAACACGGCGGCGGCCCGCATGGGGCCCACGGTGTGTGAACTGGACGGTCCTATCCCGATCGAAAAAAGGTCAAAGACTCCAACTGCCATTGTCGGTTCCTAACTAGGTCTAACTGTGGCCCGGCAGATGGTCCTGCCGGAAGGCGGTGCGGCCGCCGGTGGGCGGCGGTCCTGCCGGGTGCACGACGCCGGGCGGCAGCTTATGGCGGCGGCCCGGCGTCGTGATCGATACTGCTTCTTACTTACTATCTGTAATACGGGCTCTAGCCGAGGTTCGCAACCGAGGGGTAGAGCGGGTGGGCGGCGGCGAGGGCTTCCACCCGGGCGCGGAGACCGGACAGGTCCGCGCCGGCGTCCGCGGTCAGGGCCTCGGCGATGATCTCCGCGACCTCGGTGAAGGCGGCTTCGCCGAAACCGCGGGTGGCCAGCGCCGGGGTGCCGATCCGGAGCCCGGAGGTGACCATCGGCGGGCGCGGATCGAACGGCACGGCGTTGCGGTTGACGGTGATGTCGATGTCCGCGAGGCGGTCCTCGGCCTGCTGGCCGTTGAGCTCGCAGTCGCGCAGGTCCACCAGGACCAGGTGCACGTCGGTGCCGCCGGAGATCACATTGATCCCCTTCGCGGTCACGTCCGGCTGGACCAGGCGCTCGGCCAGGATCCTGGCGCCGGCCAGGACACGTTCCTGGCGTTCCCTGAACTCCGGGGAGGCGGCAATCTTGAACGCCACGGCCTTGCCGGCGATCACGTGCTCCAGCGGGCCGCCCTGCTGGCCGGGGAACACAGCCGAGTTGATCTTCTTGGCGATGCCGGCGTCGTTGGTCAGGATGATGCCGCCGCGCGGACCGGCGAGGGTCTTGTGCGTCGTGGAGGTGGTGACGTGGGCGTGCGGCACCGGTGAGGGGTGCAGCCCGGCCGCGACCAGCCCGGCGAAGTGCGCCATGTCCACCATCAGGTAGGCGCCCACGGAATCGGCGATCCGGCGGAACTCGGCGAAGTCCAACTGCCGCGCATACGCGGACCAGCCGGCGACGATGAGCTGCGGCTTGTGCTCCAGGGCCAGGCGCTCCACCTCGGCCATGTCGATCCGGTGGTCCTCCTCGCGGACCTGGTACGGGATCACGTTGTACAGCCGGCCGGAGAAGTTGATCTTCATCCCGTGCGTCAGGTGCCCGCCGTGCGCCAGGTTCAGGCCCATGATGGTGTCCCCCGGACGGATCAGGGCGTGCATGACCGAGGCGTTGGCCTGGGCCCCGGAGTGCGGCTGGACGTTGGCGAACCCGGCACCGAACAGGGCCTTGACCCGGTCGATCGCGAGCTGTTCGACCACGTCCACGTGCTCGCAGCCGCCGTAGTAGCGCTTGCCCGGGTAACCCTCGGCGTACTTGTTCGTCAGCACCGAACCCTGCGCCTGCATCACGGCCCTGGCCGTGTGATTCTCCGAGGCGATCATCTCCAGACCGTCCCGCTGGCGGGTCAGCTCGTCGTCGATCTTCGCGGCGATCTCCGGGTCCACCTCGGACAGCTCGGCGTCCAGGGACGGCGAGACTACCTGCTCAAAAACGAGTGTCCCTGTGCCGGCGGCGGCGCTCACAGTTCGCCGCCGTTCTTGGACGCGTACTCCTGCGCCGAGAGCAGCGGGCCGTCGGACTCGGCGGCGACCTTGAAGAGCCAGCCGGCACCGTACGGGTCGCTATTGATCAGCGCGGGGTCGTCTCCGACCGCCGGGTTGATCTCGGTGACCTCGCCGGTGACCGGGGCGTACAGGTCCGAAACGGACTTGGTGGACTCGACCTCACCGCACGTCTCCCCCGCGGTCACCGCGGAGCCGACCTCGGGCAGGTCCACATAGACAATGTCGCCCAAGGCATCGGCGGCGACAGCAGAGATGCCGATGGACACAACGTTCCCGGCCTCCCGCGCAACCCACTCGTGCTCGTCGGAGTACTGCAGTTCAGGGGCAACTCTTGCCATGGGTTTTTCCTTACGTTTGAAAAGTCGTGGGCTGAATCAATTGTCGCCGGGTTACGCAGCAACGGTGGTCGGGTTCGGTGTCGGGTGAGGCGATTCCTCCGCGTGCTCGGTCGCGAAGGCGCCCGCTGGGCGGACGCGACGCTCCCTCAGACGCACGCTTCCTGAATCCCCTAACCCACCATCATGCAGTTCAGATTCCGGGGCCTTCGGCTTTCAACGGCGCCCGGTTCCCGTGGTCCTGCTGCGGTTTGATGGTTCAAGGTGAGCCGCCCTCGAGGGGCGGGCTGGCCGCGGTTTTCGAAAGCGTGCGTCAAAGCGACGAAGGAGCAGCACGCGTGAAAACTGGGGCCAGCCTGCCCCGGCGCCGGGTACCGCTGAGGCAGCCGGTCCCGCTGAGGTACTGGTTGGGCTACTTTTGGCGCTTGTAGAAGGGCAGTGCCACTACTTCGAACGGCTCCGTCTTCCCGCGCAGATCAATGTCCAGCGTGGTGCCGGGTTCGGTGAACTCGACGTCGACGTAGGCCATCGCGACCGGGTAGCCGAGGCTCGGGCTGGGCTGGCCGGAGGTGACTTCGCCGACGACGTTGCCGTCCTTGAGCACCGGGTAGTGGCCGCGGCCGGCCCGGCGGCCCAGGCCCTTGAGCCCGACGAGCTTGCGGCCCGTGCTGGCGCCGGCTCCGGCTTCCTTCTTGGCGGCCAGTGCGGCCTTGCCGATGAAGTCGCCCTCCTTGGAGAGCGCGACGATGGGGCCCAGCCCGGCGGCGAACGGATCGCCTTCGAGGGAGAGCTCGTTGCCGTAGAGCGGCATGCCGGCCTCGAGGCGGAGCGAATCGCGGGACGCGAGCCCGGCGGCGGTCAGTTCGCCCTCTTCGGCGATGGCGACGAGTGCCTGCCACAAGGCCGCGGCGGCGTCGTTCGCGACGAAGATCTCAAAACCGTCCTCACCGGTGTAGCCGGTGCGGGCCAGCAGCAGCTCCTGGCCGGCGCCGCCGAACATGAACGGGACATCCACGGCGGCGTAGTACAACAGGCCGGTGACGAGCTCGTGCTGTGCGGCGGGGACCAGGCGCAGCAGGATCTCCTGGGCCATGGGCCCCTGCACGGCGATCAGCGAGGTCCCGGCGGAGGCGTCCCCGACGGTGACGTCGAACCCTCCCTCCTTGCCGGACCCGGCCCTTTCAGCCAGTGCTGCGGCCACGACCTTGGCGTTGCCCGCGTTGGGGACCACCAGGAACTTCGCCTCGCCACGACGGTACGTGATGAGGTCGTCGATGATGCCGCCGTCCTCGTTGCAGATCAGCGAGTACTTGGCCTTGCCGATCGACATGGCGGAGATCTTGCCGACGAGGGCGTAGTCCAGGAACGCTGCGGCGTCCGGGCCGGTGACCCAGACTTCGCCCATGTGGGAGAGGTCGAACAGCCCGGCGGACTTGCGGACGGCGTGGTGTTCGGCCAGTTCGGAGCTGTACTTCAGGGGCATCTGCCAGCCGCCGAAGTCCGTGAAGGAGGCACCGAGCTTCTTGTGCTCTTCGTAAAGGGCCGTGTAGTTCTCAGTCATCAGAAATCCTTAGTTCTCAAACTCGGAGAGGGGAGGGCACGAGCAGATCAGGTTCCGGTCGCCGGCGGCGCCGTCGACCCGGCCGACCGGCGGGAAGTACTTGTCCTGCCGGAGCGTGTGGACCGGGAAGACGGCCTGCTCGCGCGGGTATTCGCGGGCCCAGTCGGTGCTGATAACGGCGGCGGCGGTGTGCGGGGAGTTGCGCAGCGGGCTGCGCTCGACGGTGAAGTCGCCGTGCGCCACCTGGTCGATCTCGGCGCGGATGGAGACCATGGCGGTGATGAACCGGTCGATCTCGCCGAGGTCCTCGGACTCGGTGGGCTCCACCATCAGGGTGCCGGCCACCGGGAACGCGAGCGTGGGGGCGTGGAAGCCGTAGTCGATCAGACGCTTGGCCACGTCCTCGGCGGTCACGCCGGTCCTGGCCGTGATTTCGCGCAGGTCCAGGATGCATTCGTGGGCGACGAGTCCGCCTTCGCCGGTGTAAAGCACCGGGAAGAAGTCGTTGAGGCGGGCCGCGATGTAGTTGGCCGCGAGCAGCGCTGACTTGGTGGCGTCGGTCAGTCCGGTGCCTCCCATGAGCTTCACGTAGGCCCAGGAGATCGGCAGCACGCCGGCGGAACCGTAGCGGGAAGCGGAGATCGGGGTGCCGTCGGCGCCGTTGGCCGGATCGGCGGCGTTGCCGGGCATAAACGGTGCCAGGTGGGCCTTGGCCGCGACCGGGCCGACGCCGGGGCCGCCGCCGCCGTGCGGGATGCAGAAGGTCTTGTGCAGGTTCAGGTGCGAGACGTCGCCGCCGAACAGGCCGGGCTGGGCGAGCCCGACGAGGGCGTTGAGGTTGGCGCCGTCGATGTAGACCTGGCCGCCGGCCTCGTGGATCGCGTCGCAGACCTCGCGGACGTCGGCGTCGTACACGCCGTGAGTGGACGGGTAGGTGATCATGATGCAGGACAGTGCGTCCTTGTGGGCCTCGATCTTGGCGGCGAGATCACCGTGGTCGATCGTGCCGTCGGAGGCCGTGGCCACGACGACGACCTTCATGCCGGCAAGCACGGCGGAGGCCGCGTTGGTGCCGTGGGCCGAGGCCGGGATCAGGCAGACGTTGCGCTGGTCGTCACCGCGGGAAAGGTGGTAGCCGCGGATTGCCAGGAGGCCGGCGAGTTCGCCCTGCGATCCGGCGTTGGGCTGGATGGAGACCTGGTCGTAGCCGGTGATCTCGGTGAGCTGGGCTTCGAGGTCCTCGATCAGTTCGCGCCAGCCGGCAGTCTGGGATTCCGGGGCGAAGGGGTGGATGGAGGCGAACTCCGGCCAGGAGATGGCTTCCATTTCGGCCGTGGCGTTCAGCTTCATGGTGCAGGACCCCAGCGGGATCATGGTGCGGTCCAAAGCCAGGTCGCGGTCCGAGAGCCGGCGGATGTAGCGCAGCAGCTGGGTCTCGGAACGGTGGGTGTTGAAGACCGGGTGCTGGAGGTAGTCGGAGGTCCGCTGGACGGCGTGATCCAGGCCGAAAGCGGAGCCATCGCCGGATGCTGCGTGGGTGCCGGTCGCGCCGAACGCGGCAACGACGTCGGCGACGATGGCCGCCGTCGTGGCTTCATCCGCGGAGATGCCGACGGTGTCCGCGTCGATGCCGCGCAGGTTGATGCCCTTGGCCTCGGCGGCGGCGACGATCTGTTCCGCCTTGCCGGGGACCGAAACGGTGACGGTGTCGAAGAAGCTCGTGTGCAGCACGTCCAGGCCGGCGGCCTTCAGCCAGGCGGCGATGGTCCGGGCGTGGCCGTGCGTGGTCTCGGCGATTGCTTTGAGGCCGTCCGGGCCGTGGTAGACGGCGTAGAAGGAGGCGACGATGGCCAGCAGCGCCTGCGCGGTGCAGATGTTGGACGTGGCCTTCTCGCGGCGGATGTGCTGTTCGCGGGTCTGCAGCGCCAGCCGGTAGGCCGGGACGCCGGCGTTGTCCTTGGACACGCCCACGAGGCGGCCGGGCATGGACCGCTCCAGGCCCTTCTGGACTGCCATGTAGGCGGCGTGCGGGCCGCCGAAGAACAGCGGAACACCGAAGCGCTGGGCCGAGCCGACGGCGATGTCCGCGCCCTGCTCGCCCGGGGAGGTGATCAGGGTGAGGGACAGCAGGTCCGCGGCGACGGTGACGAGGGCGCCGCGTTCCTTGGCGTCGGCGATGACGGCGGCGTGGTCGAACACGCGGCCTGAGACGCCGGGCTGCTGCAGGACGACGCCGTTGATGACGCCGTCGGGCAGTCCCTTGGAGAGGTCGGCGACCTCGACCTCGAACCCGAGCGCCTCGGCGCGGCCCTTGACGATCGCGATGGTCTGCGGGAGGCAGTCGGCGTCCAGCACGGTCTTGCCGTCGTGGGCCGTCTTGTTCTTGTTGGCGCGGCGCATCATCAGGACGGCCTCGGCGACGGCGGTGGCTTCGTCGAGCAGCGAGGCGTTGGCGATGGGGAGCCCGACGAGGTCCTGGACCATGGTCTGGAAGTTCAGCAGCGCCTCAAGCCGGCCCTGCGAGATTTCTGGCTGGTACGGCGTGTAGGCCGTGTACCAGGCCGGGGCCTCAAGGATATTGCGGCGGATGACCGCGGGGGTGAGGGTGTCGGAGTAACCCTGCCCGATCATCTGGACGGCCGTCTTGTTCTTCCCGGCAATCCTGCGCAGTTCGGCGAGGACTTCCACTTCGCTCAGGGCTGCGCCGAGCGCGAGGTCGGAGTCCTGCCGGATGTCCTTCGGGACGGCGGTGTCTACGAGCGCGTCGACGGTGTCGTAGCCGACAGCCTTCAGCATGGCGTCGACGTCGGACTGGCGGCGGGCGCCGATGTGCCGGTCAACGAAGGACGTGGAGGCTGAGGTAACAGTCACAAGGAACTCCATAACTAAGGCGGCAGGGTACGCCGCATTGATTCGGGTTCCTCCCCGCTCTGTATTGGACCTGAGAGTTTCCGCGGACCCGTGCTTTCGCATGGCTCGGCTTGCACCGTCGGTGAGCTCAGCATGTCAGATGACAGCCTGCTACTTTCCAGAGTTGCCTTGCCGCGGCGGTACATGGGCCTGAGAGATTCCTGGGGAGGGTTTGCTCCTACGGCGCCTGCTTGTACCTACTTGCAGGACTCTCCCGCCGCAGATCAATGGCATATTCAATTGCTCGTGACCGCAGTCACAGCTTCCATTGTCCTACGCCCGGCCCCGCACCGCAAACCATGACGGCGCCAGGACCCCGGCCGGACGCGAAATCGCGGGAAGGCTGCGAGGTCGCCGGAAAATTCCGGCGACCTCGCGCGTTTCCGGCGACCTCGGCGGACCGGAGTTGCCCGGTGTCCGGCTCAGCCACGCAGCCGTTCGACGGCGGCCAGCAGGCTCGCGACATCCCCGCCGACCTGCGGGAGCGGTCCGCCCGGCCCGCGGGCCAGCATCGCGTTGAAGTAGAGCCCGTCGCCCATGTAGAGGACCGCCTTGGCCATGCCCGGCCCGACGTCGGCGGCGAGCAGTTCCAGCCAGCCCGCCTGGGCGGCGGCTATCCGCTGCAGGGTTTCCTCGTGGGCCACTTCGGCCAGCCGGGTGGCTGCGACGAAGACGCGGTCCATCGGGGTGTCGGCCCAGACCGAGGATTTGATGAAGTATGCGGCAGCCCCTTCCGGAGCGGCGGCCATCCTCCCGAGGTCCTCGCCGAGGAGCCGGTCGAGCCGTTCCAGCAGCACGGAGACCATGGCTTCCTTGTTCGGGAAATGGTAGAGCAGCCCGCCTTTGGAGACTCCGGCCAGCCGGGCCACGGCGTCCACCGTTGCCGCCCGTTCACCCTCTTCGATCAGCAGGGATTCGAAGGCGTCAAGGACGGCTTCGCGGGCGACGGGTTTTCTGGGCATGGATCCCATCATGCCTGCCCTGCCCGGAATTTCTTAACTGTACCGTCTGGACGGTATAGTTATCAGTTATGAGGACTACATCGATTCCTGCAGCCACCAGCACAACGCCGGCATCCGCCCCGCGGGCGGCGTGGCGCGACTGGCTGGCACTGTCCCTGCTGATGTTCCCCGTATTGCTGGTCGCGGTGGACAACACGGCGCTCACTTTTGCGCTGCCGGCGATCGCCCGCGGCCTCGACGCCTCGGGAGTCGAGCTGCTGTGGATTGTCGATGCCTATCCCCTGGTGCTCGCCGGGCTGCTGGTGGCTATGGGCAGCCTGGGCGACAGGATCGGCCGCCGCCGGCTTCTTTTCATCGGCAGCACGGGCTTCGCGGCTGTCTCGGCCGTCACCGCCTTCGCGCCCAGCGCCGAATGGCTGATCGCCGGACGGGCCGGGCTGGGATTTTTCGGGGCCATGCTGATGCCGTCCACGCTGTCCCTGATCCGCAACATTTTCCCCGAACCGAACCGGCGGCGGCTCGCCGTGGCCATCTGGGCCGCGGGCTTCTCCGGCGGCGCCGCCCTGGGCCCGATCTTCGGCGGCTGGCTCGTGGAGCACTTCTGGTGGGGCGCCATCCTGCTGGTTGCCGTGCCGATCATCCTGCCGCTACTCGCGCTCGGTCCCGTGCTGATCCCGGAATCACGGGACCCGAATCCCGGCCGGGTGGACGTGCCCAGCATTGTCCTGTCCCTGCTGGTCATGGTCCCGGTGGTCTACGGCATCAAGGACCTGGCTACTCACGGCGTTGCCGTGGCGCCGCTGGCGGCCATCGGTTTCGGCCTGCTCATGGGCTACGTCTTCATCCGCAGGCAGCGTGCCCTGCTGCGCGGTCAGCAGCTCGGGGGCACGTCCGCCCCGCTGCTGGATGTCAGCCTCTTCGGCAACCGTGTCTTCAGCACGGCCATCACGGCGAACGTCCTGGCGCTGTTCTCCTTCAACGGCTTCATCCTCTTCCTGGCCCAGCACCTGCAGCTGCTGGAGGGCCAGTCGCCGTCGGAATCGGGCGTCGCGATGGTCCCTGCCTTGATCGCCACAGTCGTTGCCGGCCTGCTCGTGGTGCCGCTGGTGCGCAAGGTCCGGCCGGGCTTCGTGGTGGCCGGCGGCCTGCTGCTGAGCGCCGCGGGCTATTTCCTGGTGGCTTTCGGCGACCACAGCAACGGCCCGGCGGTTCTGCTGGCGGCCCTGCTGGTCCTCTGCCTGGGCGTCGGCGCGGCGGAAACCATCTCCAATGACCTGATCCTCGGTGCGGCGCCGGCGGAGAAGTCCGGTGCTGCGGCAGCCATCTCCGAGACCGGTTATGAGGTGGGTTCACTGCTGGGCACGGCCATCCTCGGCTCCATTCTGACCGCTTCCTACCAGGGCAACCTCCGGCTCCCCGGCGGCGTCGCGGAGACGGCACCCGCGGATGCCGTGGCCCAGGCCGGGGAGACACTCGCCGGAGCCGTCGATCTCGCCCAAGCCCTTCCCGGCCCGCTCGCGGACGCGGTAACCGCAGCCGCGCGTACCGCCTTCGATTCGGGCGTGCACATCACGGCCGCCATCGCACTGGTCCTGATGGCTGCCGCCTCAGTCCTGGCCGCCGTCGTCCTCCGGAAGGTCCCGACCGCCAAATAGCGGCCCGGGCGTGCTCACTGACGGGTGTGGATGCCGAGGCTTAAAAGCCAGGCGCCCGACGCCGGGATGAACCCGGCGCCGGGCGCCTGGACTGCGGTCCGGTGTGCGGACTGCTACTTCTTGGCTTCCGGTGTGGTGACGCTTGCCGTGGCCTTCATGGTCTCCGCGTTCACCATCCATGCGTACTGCTCGAACTTGGCGATGAACTCGTGCAGCAGGTCCGCCGTCGTAGGGTCCTCTTCGTCCACTTCGTCATGGACCTTCCGCATGGTGCCGACGGCAGCCTCGAGGGCCGCGACGATTTTCTCGATGGCGTCCTTGGTGTTGATCAGGCCGGCCGGGAACTCCGCAAGGGACGTGGACTTGGATACCGTAGAGCTGCGGCCGTCCGGAAGGGCGTGCAGGGCCCGCATCCGCTCGGCCATGTCGTCCGCGAAGGTGCGGGCAATGTCGATGATCTCGTCCAGCTGAAGGTGCAGGTCCCGGAAGTTCGTCCCCACGATGTTCCAGTGCGCCTGCTTGCCCTGGACATGAAGTTCGATCAGGTCCGCGAGCACTGCCTGGCAGTTGGCTGTGAGGGTGGGTGAAGCTTTCATGCGTCCTCCTGAGTAGGTCCGAATACCGTTAGGTGCGATGCTTCCGACGCTACCGCAGAGGGCGCAGGCGGGCGACCGTGCCGCGGGAATTTCTCGGTCAGCTTACTAAGTCGGCTTACTAACGGTCCGCGGGGACCTCAGACCGCCTCGTTCAGGATCGGCACCTGCGGGAAGATCGCCCGGGTGATACCGCCCGTTGTGACCTCGGCCAGCTGGGACAAGTAGTCATTCCGGCGCCGCGGAGCGATGCGGGACTGCGGCTCGAATTTTTGCTCAGGATTGTCCGCGTAATGCGCTGTCAGGCCGTCCCGCATGAGCCGAATGGCCTCGGAACGCTGCTGGGATACGGCCGCGTGTGTGGAGCCGAGTTCCGCCGCGAGTTCCTTGACCGTCCGGTCCCCGAAATAGATCTCCTCGACCACATAGCGCATCCGTGCCGGGAGCGACTTCACGGCTGCGCGGAGGTACTGCAGCCTTTCGTCGGCGAGCACAGAGTGTTCGGGGGACAGTGTCTCGGCCGCCAGCGTGTCGACGACGGCGTCATCGAGGGGCGTGAGGGTGCGGGAGGCATCGGCCAGTGCTGCCTCGACGACGCTCTGCTGCACGCCCAGGGCGGAAGCGATTTCATCGACTGTGGGCGTACGGCCGAGGGCGGCCGCCAGGGTTTCCTGCACCGACATGGTTTCCTTGATCCGCCGCCGCGCTGAGCGCGTCGCCCAGTCGCTCGCACGCATCTCGTCCGCGAACGCACCGAGGATCCGCCGGCGGGCAAAGGCTCCGAAGGGCACACCAAGATCCGGGTCGAAGGAATCGGCCGAGGTGATCAAGGCGACGGCGCCCGCTGACGCCAGGTCGTCGCGGGACAGGTGCGACGCTTTAGAGCACAAATCTGAGACGAGGTAGCCCACCAGCGGAAGGTGCTGCGTGACCATCTCGTTGCGTTCCACGCGATTCAACAGTGTGTCCCCCCATGAGACCGGATCCGGAGCCTAAAAACACCGAGAGCCGCACCCGCAAACGGTCCCTCACTCCCCCAAGGGAGGCGGTGTTCGATGCCCGGGCGCAGCACCCACGGAGGAAACTTATCACCTCGGGATCGATCTGCGTGTACCCTCAGGAAAAAGCTTGGCTGAAACTGCGGTAACGGTATTTCGGGCCGGGTGGCAACGGGATGGGGCACATGGGTGCAGGTGATCTTTCGGCAGCTCTCTGGCAGGAGCGCCGTCAGCTGGAACTGCTCTTGTTCAGGCTCGAAACCCAACGGCTGCACGTCCGGGCCGGGAACGTGCAGTGGCTGAGTTTCACCGCTTCCGAGGTGGAAGGTGTCCTTGACCGGCTGCGCTTTGAAGCGCTGGCCCGGAGTGTCGAATCCGCGGCCGTGGCGGCGGAGTGGGGCCTGCCTGCCCAGGCCACACTTCCCGAACTGATCGCCGGGGCTCCGGCCGCGTCTTGGCCGGAGGTCCTGCGGGAGCACCTGGTGGGTCTGAAGGATTTGCTCCGCCAGCTCGGCGATGCCGCCCGCGCCGCCGACGAGACCCTGCGCAAGCTGACCCCGCCGGGCTCCTCCGGCGCCTCCCGGGAAGGGGCGTCCGGGACAGCACCGGGGACGGATACTGCGGAAATCCTTGAACACCTTACGACCGCCGCGAACATCGAACGCGCGCTGGCCATAACCCGGCGGACCAGGCAGCCCCTCCTGGCCCAGTACCTGGGCGGCGACGGCGAGTGATCCCGCCGTGCGGAACCGTCAGCCGGCGCTGGCCGGGGGTGCAGGTGGCACCAGTCCGCGCAGGGCGTCCTCGGTGCCCTGACCGGCATCGGCACCGGCCTCGGCGGCAGCAAGGTTTGCGGCTGCGATAGCCTCGATGACTTCCCTGCGCTGGATCGGGACTCCGCGGGGCGCCTCGATGCCTATCCGAACACCGTCGCCGCGGCCTTCCAGGACCGTGATGACGATGCCGTCGCCGATCATGACCTGTTCGCCCGGCTTGCGTGTAAGTACCAGCATCTTCTCAATGTACCCTTCGCTGAGCGGGCCTGCGGACGATTCCGGGCACCGGGCGCGGCTTGGCTTCCCGCATCCTAGAGACTCACGGCCTTGGCGTGGCTGGAGTCGATCCAGCCGACAGGCAGCCCCAGCCCGTGGACGGTCTCGGGCGTGCCGGTTTCCGCGGCCCCGACGACGGCGACGGCAGTGACGGTGAGCTGGGAGGCGAGCACACCGACCCAGCGCGCCGTGTCCACGTGCTTGCGTCCGGCGTCCACCACCACCCAGAGCTGGTCGGCGGAGATTGCGGCAATGGACGGCAACCGTGCGAGGGCGTCGCGGGCCTTTCCGAGCCCAAAGGCAACCAGGACGGTCTGGTCCGTGAGCACCGCATGGGCCCGGGCCGCCGTCGCGCTTTGCCGGCCGTCCACGTGCAGATGACCGTAGGCGGACAGCTTCCCGGCCGTCCGCACATCCGCGCCTCCTGCAGCCGTGGACATCGCCAGGGCGGCGTCCAGTGCGTCTTCGCCCAGTCCGACCAGGACCACCAGGTCCCCGACGCCGGTCAGGGGGGCCGGAACAGATTCCCGGGGCCGCGGCGGTGCCGCTTTCGGGCTGTCTTCGGAAGCGGGTCGACGCGACCCCGGCTCGTCCGCCGAGCCGGGGTCGGCTTTGCCGGGAAGGGAGGAGGCGTCGGTGGCCGGTGCGCGCAGCCCGGCGCCGAGCTGCTCGAGCAGTTCGGCGAAGTCCGGCGACTCGGTGGACACGCCGGTGCGTCCCGGACGGTGCAGGTTCAGTTCGGCCGCATCGGCCTCCTCCAGCAGCGCCGCGATGGCGGCGCCCTGCAGGTGGTGGGCGGGAGCGACCGGCGTCCCCGCACCCTTGCGGCCGGCACTGATACTTCCGGCACTGATGCTTCCGGCTGTCGCGTCCCCCTCTTCGAGGATGTCCGGGTCCGGAACCACCTCCCCCGTGACAACCTCGTGGCTGGTCAGCACCTCGACAATCGCCTCGTACCGGTCGCCGGCGAAAAGGCCGGCGATCCCCGGGCTGATGACGCGTTCCGCGGAAACGATGCGGGCTGCGGGGCCGTGCTGGAGTTCGGCCTTGCGGCGGATCTCGTCCAGCGAGGCTCCCTTAAGCCGATAGCGGTTCGGCATGGCGTACGACTCCTACTGTCTCGATCCGGATGTTGGCTGCGGTGACCTCGCGGTAGGACAGGACGGGCACCGAACCGGCATGGGCGCCCACGAGCCGGCGGATCGCGGGGCGGAGGGCCGGGGCGCACACCAGCACGGCCTGGCGGTTGGCGGCGGCTGCCGAGTCGACGGCGGACGCAACCGAGCGGAGCACGGCGTCGAGCCGGTCCTGGCCCATGACGATCTGGCTGCCGCCCTCGGCCGGCCGCATGTCCTCGAGCATGGACTGCTCCAGGAGCGGGTCGATCATGATCACGTTGAGCACGGGGCCGTCCATGAACTTGGCCGTCAACGCCGGGCCGAGGGCCTGGCGGGCGGATTCCACCAGCGACTCCGGGTCCGTGGAGACCTTGGCGCGGAGCGTGAGCGCCTCGTAGATCCGGGCGAGGTCGTTGATCGGCACCTGCTCATCCAGCAGCCCCTGCAGCACACGCTGCAGTTCGGCCAGGGACAGCAGCGCCGGGGTGAGCTCGTCGACGGCGGAGGGGCTCTGCTTCCGCACGCCCTCGGTCAGCACACGGACATCCTCGCGGGAGAGCAGCCGTGCGGCGTTTGCCGTCACGATCGAGGACAGGTGGGTCACTAGGACGGAGACCCGGTCAATGACGGTGGCGCCGGTCATCTCGGCGTTGTGGCGCATCTCCCCCGGGATCCATTTCCCTGCCAGGCCGAAGACGGGTTCGATCATCGCTGCACCGGGGAGCGAGTCGAGGTTGTCGCCCAGGGCCAGCATCTGTCCGGTCGGGGCGGTGCCGCGGCCGGCCTCCACACCGGCGATCCGGATGGAGTAGCTGGACAACGGCAGGTCCACGCTGTCCCTCGTGCGGACCGGCGGGATCACAAGTCCCAGCTCCATGGCGATCTTGTGCCGCAGTGACCGGACCCGGGCCAGCAGGTCGTCCGAGGCGCCGGAGACCATGTCCACCAGGTCCGGTGCCAGCAGGATCTCGACGGGGTGGATGCGCATGTCCTCGAGCAGCTTCTCGTTCGGATCCATTTCCGGGAAGCTGAGCGCAGTGGCCTCGGCGTCGCGGGTGGTCTCCTCCCGCTGCTGCCTGGCGGCGATCCTGCGGGCCGCGAAGAGCAGCCCGGCGCCGACGAGGATGAACGGCAGCGGCGGCATGCCGGGGATCAGTGCCATGGCGATCGCGGCGACGCCGGCGATCATGAGCGCGCTGGGCGACTGCAGGAGCTGGGTGGACGCCGTGCGTCCCATGTCCGATTCCGCGTTCGAGCGGGTCACGATCATGCCGGTGGACACGGCCATGAGCAGTGCCGGGATCTGGGTGACGAGCCCGTCGCCCATGGTCAGGATGCCGTAGGTGCTGACGGCGTCGCCGATCTCCATGCCGCGCTGCAGCATGCCGATGGCAATGCCACCGACGAAGTTGATGATGATGATGATGAGGCCGGCGATCGCGTCGCCCTTGACGAATTTCGAGGCACCGTCCATGGCGCCGTAGAAGTCGGCCTCGGCCGAGACCTCGGCGCGCCGCTCACGCGCCTGGGTGTCGGTGATGAGTCCTGCATTGAGGTCGGCGTCGATCGCCATCTGTTTGCCGGGCATGGCGTCGAGCGTGAAGCGGGCGCCGACTTCCGCGACGCGCTCCGCGCCCTTGGTGACCACCACGAACTGGATGACCACGAGGATCAGGAACACCACGGCGCCGATGATCATGGACCCGCCGACTGTCACCTTGCCGAAGGCTTCGATGACCTGTCCGGCGTACGCCTCCCCCAGCACCAGTCGGGTGGAGGCGACGTTGAGGCCCAGCCGGAACAGGGTGGCGACGAGCAGCAGCGATGGGAAGACGGAGAAGTCCAGCGGCTTCTTCACGAACATGCTGGTCAGCAGGACCAGGAGTGCCAGCAGGATGTTGCAGACAATGAGGAAGTCCAGCAGCGGCGGGGGCACCGGAACAACCAGCAGCAGCACAATGCCCACAATGCCGATAGGCACTGACAGTCGGGCGAGCCTGTTGTTCATGGTGCGGTCCTTTCACAGACGCTGGTTCGAAAAGTGTTCATGCGGGGCTGCCCAGCGAGCTTCCGACGGCAGGAGCCACGCTGCTCATCCGGTGCATCCCGGCGGCGGCGCCTCGGGACTTGAGCGCCATCACGAAGGCGAGGACGCCGGCGACCGCGCGGTAGAAGTCCACCGGGATCTCCTGGCCGAGCTCGCAGGCGCCGTGCAGGGCCCGGGCCAGCGGGATGTCCTGGACCATCGGCACGTTCTTCGCCTCGGCCTCTTCCCTGATCCTGGCCGCCACATGGCCTGCTCCCTTGGCCACCACACGGGGCGCCGACTTCCCCGGTTCGTATTTGAGGGCCACCGCCACGTGCGTGGGGTTGACCAGTACGACGTCGGCGTCCCCGATCGCGGCAATCATGCGGTTCCGGCTCATCGCCATCTGCCGTGCCCGGCGCTGGGACCGGATGAGCGGGTCGCCTTCGCTGTTCTTGTTCTCGTCCTGGACTTCCTTCTTCGACATCCGGGTTTTCTTCCGGTTGCGCCGCATGACCACGAAGAAGTCCGCGGCCGCCAGCACGATTCCGGCGGCCACGGCGAACTGGACGAGCGAGGAGATGCCGCCGGCGGCGGCCTCGACCACGCCGGCCACCGGCATTCCCCCGGCGCTCAGCAGGACGGGGATGAGCCCCTGCACCACGCTGTAGAGGACGAGGCCCACCACGCTGGCCTTCAGCAGGGCCTTCACCCCGCCCCAGACGGCCTGGGCGCCGAAGGACCGCTTCAGCCCGCTGAGCAGTTTGAAGTTCTCGAAGTCGAACTTGAACTTCTTGAAGTGCACGCCGCCCTGGAGCGCGGACCCGGCCAGGACCGCGATGAACACGACGATCAGCATGGGGCCGACGATCCCGGCAATGGCGGCGAGCCCGTCCTCCAGCGCCTTGACGGCTTTGGCCGGATCGGGCTCGGCGACGACGCCGCGGATGCTGAAAAGCTGGTCCGTCGCGGCGTTGGAGGCACGGTCCACGGTGGCCGGGATCATGATCGCGGCGGCGGCGACGCCGATCCATGCGGTGAGGTCCTGGGACCGGGACAACTGGCCCTTGGAGCGGACCTCCTTCATCCGCTTTTCGGTGGCTTCCTCGGTTTTTTCCTGTGAATCCGACATCAGCCCACCCCCAGCACCGTCTTGGCCGCCTGGCCGGCGAGGCTGGAGACCAGCCTGGGCAGCGCCAGGAACATAAAGCCGGCGAGCGTCAGCGTCAGGAGGATCTTGAGCGGGAAGCCCAGGGAGAAGGCGTTCAGGGCCGGCGCCACACGGGTCAGCAGGCCCAGCCCGACGTCGGCGAGGAACAGCACCACGATCAGCGGCCCGGCGATCTGGACCGCGGCGAGGAACATGCCGGTGACCGCCGTCGTCATCGCCTGGACCGGCTGGGCGAGGTCGATGCCGCCAGCCAGCGGCAGGGCCGTGAAGCTGCCGGTCAGGCCCGTGATGACGAGCTGATAACCGTCCGAGGAGAAGAGCAGCGCGAGGGCCGCCATCTGCAGGAGGCGGGTGAACTGGGCACCGTTGACGTTCATCTGGGGGTCGAACGCCTGGGCCATCTGGAAGCCGCTGAAGAGGTCGATCAGGCTGCCGGCGGACTGGATGGCGGCGAAGATCACCAGGACCAGGAAGCCCAGGGCCAGTCCGGTGACGAGTTCCAGCACGACGCCCGTGACAAAACCGGCGGTGTCCCGGGGTGCGTAGCCGCTGGACACGCGCTGCGACACCGCGAGGCCCAGCCCGAGACCGAGCATGGCCTTGACCCGGCCCGGGAAGGCCTGGTGTGCGAAGGGCGGTGCCACGATCAGGAATGCCGTCATCCGGACGGTGGCCAGGAGGAGCGCCTCCAGCCACGTCGGGTCGATCGGAATGTCCACCTCACAGGCCTCCGAGCAGGGACGGGATCTTGGCGAAGAGATCGTTGGTGAAGGCGACCATCTCCGAGATCATCCAGTGCCCGCAGACCACAAGGGCGATGGCCACGGCGGCGGCCTTCGGGACAAAGGACAGGGTGGCTTCCTGCAGCTGGGTGATGGACTGCAGCAGCGAGATGGCCAGGCCGACGACGAGGGCCGTCACCAGCACCGGGGCCGAGAGTTTGGCGGCCACGATCATGGCCTGGAGGCAGATGTCCAGGACGGCGTTCGCGTTCATCCGCTGCCTGCGTAGCTCTGGATCAGCGCGGTGATGATGAGGCCCCAGCCGTCCACGAGGACGAAGAGCAGGATCTTGAAAGGCAGCGAGATCATCACCGGCGGCAGCATCATCATGCCCATCGACATCAGTGCCGCGGAGACAACGAGGTCGATCACGAGGAACGGGATGAAGATGACGAATCCGATGATGAACGCGGCCCGCAGTTCGGAGATCATGAAGGCCGGGATGAGGGTCTGCATCGGCACGGACTCCGGCGTGGCCGGGTTCTCCGCGCCCGCGGCGCGGGACATCAGGGCGATGTCCTCTTCGCGGGTGTGGGCCAGCATGAAGTGCTGCAGCGGGCCGGACGCTGCGCCGACCGCACCGTTGAAGTCCAGGGTTCCGTTGAGGTACGGCTGGATTCCGATGTTGTTCATCTCGTTGATGACGGGCCACATCACGAAGACCGAGAGGAACAGGGCCAGGCCGGCGAGAACCTGGTTGGGCGGGATGGACGGCAGCGACAACGCGTTGCGGGTCATGGCCAAAACCACGAAGATCTTCGTGAAGGACGTCATCATCAGCAGCAACGCCGGGGCCACGGACAGCAGCGTGATCCCGATCAGGGTCAGCACGGCTGTGGACGGTTTGCCGTCCATTCCGTTGATCTCGATGTTGACGCTGCCGCTGTCGGGGTTTGCCGGATCCGTCGGGGCCGCCGGCGGGGTGGGAACGATGGGCGCGGCGTGGCCGGTGGACGCGTTCAGCCACAGCAGCAGGACGGCGAGCAGGACGGCGGCAAGACCCAGCACGAAGAGCCTGGCCAGCGGGATCCGGTCAGGTTCAGCAGCGGCCTGGCGTGCGGAAATGGGGCGGGCGGTGAGCAGGCGGATCAATTGCGGCGTCCGCTCCTGAGAGCGGCAGCGGCCTGCTTCCAGGTGGAGCCGGCCAGGATCGAACCGTGCATCGGCGGGTGTCCCGTGGCGGAGCGGGTGGCTGGCCCGCGGCTGTGCGAATCCCGGTGCAGGGTGCTGCGGCGCGACGGCGGGACGTCGCCGGCGACGTCGCCGGAACCGTCCGGTGATCCGTGCCCGACGTCCGGTGTCCCGTCCCGGGCCTCCCCGACGTCGTCGTGCGCGCCTTCCGGGAGACCATCCTGGCCGCCCTGGACGGGGCCGAAGCCTGCGAGGATCCGCGCGAAGTCCCCTGAGGTGCGGCGCGGTTCGGGGGCAGCGGTGTCTTCGGCTTCCACCGGGATATCGCCTGTGTGCAGGACATTGACGGCGTGCTCGGTGACGCCGAGCAGGAATCGTTGGCCGGCGGCGTCGACCACCACCACGGAGGCCTTCTGGCCGACGCTCTGGCGGCTGACCACGGTCAGCGCACGGTCAGCCCGCCGCCGTCCGGTGCCTTGGCCGAGCCGGCGCTGCAGGAACCACATGAGGCCCAGCACCGCGCCAAGGGCCACGAGTACCCGCAGCCCGAGGATCAGCGAGTCCATTCAGCTGTGCCCCTCGGCCACGTCCAGGATGCGGGTGATCCGGACGGCGTAGTCCTGGTCCAGGACCACCACCTCGCCGTGTGCGATCAGCCGGCCGTTGAGCAGGACGTCGGCGGGGGCGCCGGCGGAGCGGTCCAGTTCGATGATCTTGCCCGGTTCGAGGGAAAGCACGTCGCGCACGGACATCCTGGTGCGTCCGATCTCGACGGTCAGGGCCATTTCGATGTTGTTGATCCGGCCCAGGCGGCCAGCCACGGTGTCCCCGCCGGTGAACATGTCACCGCGGTCCTGCCCGGTGCTGTGTTCCCGGAGGCGGACCGCGAACCACGCCGCGGCGTTGCTGCCGTCGGAGAGTTCGAACACGGCCGTGTCCGGGTCGGAGAGCAGCCCGGAGGCATCGGATTCGCGCAGGTCGCTCAGGACGCCGGCGCCGAAGACGGAGCTTGCGCTTTCCATCGCGGGGCGCAGCACGTCGGTCACGGAGACGTGGCCCAGCTGGGATCCGGCCCCGGCCGCTTCATCGAGGAAGGTGCGGTCGCTCAGCATTAGCGCGAGATCCGCGGTGACCGAGCCGACGAAGGTGGCGGTGACTGCCTGGCGGGCGTACGCGGCCGCTGCCCGTGCGGGCACCATCGCGACAACTTTGAGGGCCACCGGGCTCGGCAGCTCCTCGACGAGCCGTTCCGCCGACAATTCGTGCTTGGTCAGGGTGATGCTCATCGGTGGTTCTCCTCGATTGTGACAATAACAGCGGCCGCCCGGGATCCGTTCCGGGCCGGGGCGGCGGTGGCCAGCCTGGTGCCGTCCAGGGTGAGGTCGAACGGCCGGTTTTCCAGGTGCGGCAAGGTCAGGACGTCTCCCACGGCCAGGCCAAGGACCTGGCTGGGGGTGACGAACGACGTCGAGAGCCGCAGCGACAGTTCGACCGGCACGCGCTCCAGCTGGGCGCTGACGCGCGCGGAGGCATCCTCGCGGTTGTCCGTGGGGTTGACCTTCTTGAGCCTCCCGAGCAGGATGCTGGCCGGGACGGCGAGCGTGGCGGGGGCGCTGATGTCGCCGACGTTCATGGTGAAGGCTGAGACGATCATCAGTTCGTTGGGCGCGGCCGCCTGGGCGAACTGGGAGTTGTATTGGATGGTGTCCACCCGGACGGCTTCGCTCAGGAGCGGGCCAAGGGAATAGCCGAGGTCTTCGAGCGCCTCGTCCATGAGCCCCTTGATGAGGGCCTGTTCGATCTGGGTGAATTTGCGGTCCGGCATCGGCGAATCGTTCGATGCGCCGAGCATGCGGTTCACCCAGCCGAGCGCGGCCGGGGCGGGGAACTGGACGATCACCTTGGAATCGTGGGCGTCGACGGTGCACAGAACCATGGCCGTGACGGCGGGCAGGGAGGCCGCGTATTCGTCGTAGCTGACCATGCTGACGTCGTCGAGCCGGACCACGGACTTGACGCGGACTTTGGCGGTCAGCTGGGTGCCCCACTGGCGGGCGAAGGTTTCAAAGGCCAGTTCCAGGACCCTGCTGTGTTCCCGCGCGAGCGTCGCGGGACGCCGGAAGTCATAGACACTGACGGTCCGCTCCCGTACCACTTCCCGCTCATCCAGAACACTCACGGTTGGCACTATCGGCCGGGGATCCGCCGCCGTAAGCAGCCCGCCGCAGGCAAAGCCGGCTATTTCTGGCTGAGCTTGAGGGCCTCGGGAATGAGCGCGCGGACGACGTCGGGCTGGTCGGAGATGATCACGATGTCCACCCGACGGTTCCGTTCCATCAGCTCCGGGGTGGAATCGTCGTTGACCTGCCGGGCGGAGCCGAAGGCGACGGCGCCGATGGTTCCCGGCACGATTCCGCCGCGGTCCACCATGTAGCGCAGGACGTTGACGGCCCGGGCCGAGGACAGCTCCCACGTGGACGGGTATGCGGTGATGCCGTTGGCCGCGTGGCCCTCGACCATGATCTCCAAGGCTGCCGAGCCGAGGATCGGAGAAATGATCTGCAGGACGTGGGCCGCGCGGGCGGTCAGTTCGGGGCGGTCAGGGTTGAAGAAAGTCTGGGATCCGATGAGCTTGACCGTCAGGCCCCGCTGGTCGATCTGGAATTCCACGTTCTCGCTCAGCCCGGCGGTTGCCAGGCCGGCCTTCATTTGCGCTTCGAGGGCACGCAGCCGGTCCACCTCCTTCATGGCGGCCTCCATCGCCTCGGGCGGGGCTGTGGGGCCGGCCGCGTGCGCGGCGGCAAAGGCTTCGAGGTCGGCGTCGACCAGTTCCGGCGGCACGACAGTACCTTCGGCGGTGTCCACCGTCTGCGAGGCTTCTGTCCCGAATCCGGTGGCGAGCGAATTGCGGAGCTTCTCGAACTTGTTCGCGTCCACCGTGGACATCGCGTAGAGGACGATGAACAGGCACATCAGCACCGTGACCATGTCCATGTAGGAGGCCATCCAGCGTTCGTCGACGTGGTGCGCTTCCGGCTTCTTGCGCGGGCGCCGCCTGGAACTCACGCGGCTTTGTCCAGATTGTCCGGGTCCTTGCCGGCGCTCTTGCCGTTTCCGGGGCTCTTTAGCTGATGCTCCGGAACCATGGAACGGAGCCTCTCGGCCAGCAGCAGGGGCTGGGCGCCGGACTGCACCGCGAGCATCCCCTCCATGAGCAGTGTCCGCCGTTCGATGTCCAGTTCGGACAGCCGCGCAAGGCGGCCGCTGAAGGGAAGCCAGATGAAGTTGGCGGACAGCAGACCCCAGAGGGTGGCAACGAACGCGGCGGCGATCATGTGCCCCAACTCGTCCGGCTTGGACAGGTTTTCCAGGACGTGGGTCAGGGACACCACGGTGCCGACGATGCCGACGGTGGGGGCATAGCCGCCGAGGGACGCGAAGAACTTGGAGTTGGAGTGGTCGCTGCGCGCCTTGGTGTCTATCTCGTCCTCCATTTGCATCCGGAGGTCTTCGGCGTCGGTGCCGTCGGCGATGTTCTGGAGGGCCCGGGCCAGGAAAGGATCGTTGACGCTGGCGGCTTCTTCCTCGAGGGACAGCAGGCCCTCGCTGCGCGCCTTTTCCGCGAACCGGACCATCTGGTCGATGCTGTCCTGCGGCTTCGAGGTTTTCCCGATGAACATTCCGGGGACGGCTTTGAACGCCTGGATGACGTCCTTGAGCGTGTTTCCGGCAAGCCCGATCGCCAGGGTGGCCCCGAAAACGAGGATCATGGGTGCAGGCAGCAGCAGTGAGGAGAGGCTGCCGCCTTCCAGGAGGACCATAACGATGAGGGAGCCAAAGGCGAGGAGCAGTCCTATGACTGTTGCGGGATCCATGACTTACTTTCTGGGTTTTTCAGGTGCGGTGGTGCCGGGGGCGTCATTCGGATCCGGCGGCGGAACCAGGCTCAACGGGTAGCCCGTCACTGCCGGGAAGTCGCGGGCCTTGCTGAGGATGTAGGCCCGGTAATCGGCAATAAGCTCGATCACTTCGGCGAGGCTTTCGAGCACCACGTAGGCCGCGCCGTCGAGCGTGACCAAATGTGTGTCCGGACTCTCGTGGATCCGTTCAATCAGGTCCGGATTGACCGCGAAGCGCGTTCCGTTGAGGCGTGTGACGACGATCATGGGCTGATTCTGCTCTGTTAGTCAGCTGGGCTGTTGGCCGCAGCAGTGGGAATGATGTTCTCCTCCTACTGTCGGCAGACCCTGCCCCTTCGTTAGGCAGCGGGGCCCGCAGGACCGTCGCTGGGAGCGCAGGCCGTACACGAGCTGAGCGGCCCTTCCGGTTCCGGAAGGGCCGCTCGGTGGGCCGCGGGGGGCGTCCTGCGGTTTAGCGCTTGAGGTTGCCGAGCTCCTGGAGCACCTCATCGGACGTGGTGATGATGCGGGCGTTTGCCTGGAAGCCGCGCTGCGCGACGATCAGGTTGGTGAATTCCTGGGACAGGTCCACGTTGGACATTTCCAGGTTTCCGCCGGTGAGGGTGCCCATGCCGGGATCGCCCGCCGAGCCCAGCTGCACGCCGCCGGAGTTTCCGGTGGCCACGTAGGACGATCCGCCGGACTTCTCCAGGCCCGCCGGGTTGGTGAACTTGGCGAGCGCGATCTTGGCAAGGACCTGCTTGATGCCGTTGCTGAAGGATCCGACCAGTGAGCCGTCGTTGCCCAGCGTGTAGGACTCCAGTTTGCCGACCGCCGCGCCGTTCTGGCCGCTGACCGTGAGGGAGCTCATGGTGGCGTAGCCCGAGACCTTGGAGAGGTCCACGGCGATGTTGTTGCCGGCAGTGATGGCGGGCCCGGGGTTCAACTTGCCGTTGGTGAACGCGAGGGAGCCGGCGGTCGTGGCGCCGCCGTCGTCGGAGACGTTCCATCCCGCATTGGTTTTGGTGAACGTGAGCGTCAGGCTGCTCTCGGCACCGTTGGCGTCGTAGACCTTGACGACGCGGTCGAGCGCTGTGCCGTTGGCGACGTCGCTGGGCAGGTTCCCGTCCAGCGTCACCGTGTCTGTTGCCTTGGCAACCATGGTGTTGGGGTTCAGCGTGATGTCACCGACGGGGGCACCCGCGTTGATCACACCGCTGGTGGCCGTCCAGCCCTGCAGGATGCCGCCGTCGGGGCTGACCAGCTGGTTGGCGGAGTCCGGGCTGAACGCGCCGGCGCGGGTAAAGAGCTGGTTGCCGCCCTTGCTGGTGACGAAGAACCCGTCGCCGGAGATCATCAGGTCGGTGGCCCGGCCGGTGCTCTGCGAGGAGCCCTGGGCGAAGTTGGTGCTGACGCCGGCAACGCGGACGCCCAGGCCGATCTGGGCGGGGTTGCTGCCGCCGGTCTCTGCCTGCGGGCCGGTGGCACCCTGCTGCATCTGCGAGAGGGTGTCCTGGAACTGGGTGGACGACGCCTTGAATCCAGCCGTGTTGACGTTGGCGATGTTGTTGCCGGTAACGTCCAGCATGGTCTGGTGGGCGCGAAGGCCGGAAATTCCGGAGTACAGCGAGCGGAGCATGGGACTGCCTTTCTACGGTGGAAAAACTATTAGGAAGCGGCCGGAGCGGTGAGCCCGGTAATGGAGTCAAGAGGGATGGAAAGATCGCCGACCTTCACGGTCGGCACCGTTCCGGCGTAGGACACCGAACTGGCGATGCCCGTGCCGGTGGTGCCGTCGCCGAGCGTGTACCCGACGGACTGACCGATCAGTTGGGCGGCAGCGGAGCGCATCTGCAGGGAGAACCCTTCCTTGCTGTTGGTGGTCAGTTCAGACATCTTTTCCATCATGGAGAGCTGGATGGTCTGGCTCATCATCTGGTTGGTGTCCATGGGGGCACTTGGATTCTGGTTCTTGAGCTGTGCCACCAGGAGGGACATAAAGACATCCGAGTCCATGGTCTGCACGGGTGCCCGCACGGCAGCTGCCTGGGCGGTATCCCCCGCGGCCGCGATGGGCTGGGAGGCGATGGGCTGGATCGTCATGAGTCGCTTTCCTTCGTGTCAGACAAGAATGTCGAGGGTGGTTTGGGGGCCGTACAGGATTCTGGCGTTGCGCACGGCCGCGTCGTCGGCCAGCGCATCCCAGCGGTGCCCGGTGCGCTGCTCGCCCGGGACGCCGCCCGGGACGCCGCCCGGGCTGGAACCGCCCCGGCTTCCGCGGCCGCCGTCCTGGCCCGCGTCCCGGCCGGCGCTGTCCTGGCTTGTTCCGCCAGGACCGCTGCGGTCCGAGACATCGAGGCTGGCACCAAAGCCGGAATCGGCAAGTTCCTTGCGGAGCTCGGGGAGGATCCCCCGGATGGCCTCGCGCCCCACGTCGCCCGGGGCGAAGAGTTCGATCCGGACGCCGGCGGCATCGATGTGCGCACGGACCGTCAGCGGGCCCAGGTCCTCCGGCGTCACTTTCAAGGTCATGATGTGCTGGCCGTGCGGCGCCCCGGCCAAAGTGAAGAGCGGCTTGGCCAGCTGCGGCTGAAGTGTTGCCGCTGGCTGCGCGGGTGCCGGTGGTGCCGGCGCGGCGGACACAGCCCCGGACTGGGCGGGTGCCGGGATCTGCTGCGCCGCAGAGGCGCCGGCGGCCGCCAGGGTTTCTGCGCTTGCGGTCACCGCCCCGGGGGCTGCCGGTGAAGCCGGAGATGCGCTGACGGATGGGTCTGCGGCGGGAGCCGTCGCCGGAAGTTCGACGCCGGCGACCGTGGCCGGTGTTGCGGCGGCACCGCTGCTTGCCGGCGCCGGGGCCGACGGCGGGGCTTCGGCCGAGGCCGCGACTGCAGCCGAGCTGCCCGCTGGCGGTACCGTGCCCAGCGGGGCTGCATCACTGACGGGAACAAATCCGATCACGGCGGCGGCAGGACTGCCGGCCGGTGCCGTGTTCCCCGGCCGGGCGGCTGGAGCCTGCAGCATCCCCGGCCCCGCCGCCAGCGGCTGCGCCGCGGCAGCCTGCGCGGTGACGGGCTGCGCCGCGGCGGGCTGGGCGGTCGCGGGCTGCGCGGTCGCGGGCTGCGCCGCGGCAGCCTGCGCGGTGACGGGCTGCGCCGCGGCGGGCTGGGCGGTCGCGGGCTGCGCGGTCGCGGGCTGCGCGGTCGCGGGCTGCGCGGTCGTCGGAGTCGCCGACGCGGGAGACGTCGTGGCGGGAGCGGGAGGTGCCACCGGGCCGGGCTGCGGCGCGATAGTTGTTGTTGCCAACGGTGCGGCAGCCGCGGGCTGCCCGACAGCAGCGGGCGCTGCCAACGGGGCGGCAGCCGGAGTCTGTCCCGTTGCGGGTGCGCCCGTCACCGGCGCCGATGCTGGTGCCGAAGTCGGCGAAACCCCGGCAGGCTGCGCGGCCGGGGTTTGCGTCACCGGCGCGGTCGCCGGCGTCGTTGCGGGTGGGGTGGCGGGTGCGGGCTGCGTCTTGCCGGCGAGCGCTGCGCCAGCCCGGGTCAGCCGGGAATCCGGCAGCCCGGGTCCTGCCGGCACGAACGTGGCCAGTCCGGGGACTGCGGCGGCAGGAGCCGTGGGAGTGGCCGGAGGTGCGGTCGGAACTTCCTGCTTCCCGGCCGCGGGAAGCCCGGCGGCGGGAAGCCCGGCGGGCGGCCCGCTCGTTTGTGCGGCCAGGGCTGCATTGTGCCCGGCGCGCGGTGCGCCGGGGGTGGAGTTGGGGGCCGTGGTTCCAAGGGTGGACGCGGCCGCAGGAACAATGGCCGGCCCTGCGGCAATGGCAGGCGCGGGAACGTCCGTCGGAACCGGAAGTGCCGCTACAGGAACGAACTGCGCGGGTTGGAGCTGCGCAGGATCTGCCCCGGCAGGAACGGCGGCGGAATCGCCGTCCGCCGGTGGTTCGGCGGTACCCCCCGCCGTGTCCAGCGGTCCGGGCGTCCCGGTCCCCGCGGCCGGAGCCTGGCCCGACGCGGAACCGAGCACGTCGCCCAGGACGTTGGCGAACGAGCCCTCGTCCGCGGTGCCTGCGGAATCCTGCTGCGCGCCGCGGCCCAGCGCGGATCCTGCAGCGGGAGCCGGGGAAGGTGTCATGAAGGCCGGAGCCAGGTCCAGCGACGCCATCCCGTTCATGACGCGGCTCCTGCCGGAACGATGCGCCGGATGGACGTCAGGTTCGAGTGCTGCTCCCAGGCATCCCGGATCTGGATGGTCTTGCCCGGGACGGGGGCGTCAATGGCCTTGCCGTTGCCGAGGTAGATGGAGATGTGGTCGCCGCCGAAGCTCACCAGCAGGTCGCCGGGTTTGGCCTCCGCCAATGACGCCACCGGGGTGCCCTGCCGCATTTGGTCGCTCACGACGCGGGGAATCTCGACGCCCAGGTCCTTGAAGACGCGCTGGGTGAAGCCGGAGCAGTCCATCCCGGTGGCCGGGTTGGTCCCGCCCCAGACGTAGGGCACGCCGATGTACTTCTTCGCCGCGGCCACCACATCGGTGCCGGTTGCGGCCCCTGCGCCGGCAACGGTGCCGGGCGCGGTCATGCCCTTGAGGGATCCCACCGCCGTCGTGCCTCCCAGCCCGAGACTGTTGGCGAGGGAGGAAATGTCAGTGCCGGTGGTTCCGCCCAACGCGGCGGTCAGCGCCTGCGTGAACGAGGCTGCGTCGCCGCTGCCCGTCGCGGTGGCCAGCGACGACGCGGCGGCAGACTTCGCTGCGGCGTTTGCCTCGGCGGCCGACGGGCGGGTCAGTTCCGCGATCATGGACTGGATGCCCTGCATCCGGCCGATCGCCTCGGTCATGCTCACTGCCTCACCTGCTGGTCATCGCGGTGCCACACGGTCGACGCGATTTCGTCCAGCGTCGACTGTTCGGCCCGGAGGTCCTCGGTGTGGACTTCGGCGTGGTGGCGGTCCTGCAGCTTCTCCAGGCCGACGGAACGGGTGCGGGCGGCGATGAACTCGCTGCGGGCATCGTTTTCCTCGGTTTCCGCGATCCGGGCGAGGCTCTGCAGGTCCGCGAGCATGCTGTGGGACGAGGACCTCGCCGCCGCGATGGCACGCAGGGACGCGGAATTGGAGATGGGATCGTCGGTGGCGGCCAGGTCCCGGCGTGCCGCGGCTTCCCGGACGCGGACGGAGCTGGAGCGCGAGCGGGCGCGTGCCAGCCCGGTGGCGGCCTGGTCCTGCTGGATCTGGCGGAGGCGCAGGAGCCCTGCCAGTGAGAATTCGCGGTTCATGCTGCGGCTCCCAAAATCGAAGTGAGGTGGTTGAGCCGTTGCCAGGACTCGGGATGGGGGGTGGATTCATCCATCGGTTGCTGCAGGAATCCGCTCACGTCCCGCTCGTGGCTCAGGGCGGCGTCCACCAGCGGGTTGGTCCCGGTCTGGTAGGCGCCGACGTCGATCAGGTCCTGTGCCGCTTTGCGGGCGGCGAGGACACGGCGCAGGGTGGCGGCGGCGTCGAGGCGGGCGCGGGAGTTGACCTTGGTGGCGACGCGGGAGACGGATCCGAGCACATCCACCGAGGGGAAGTGCCCCGTGACGGCGAGCTTTCGGTCCAGCACGACGTGCCCGTCAAGGATGGACCGGGCCGCGTCGGCGATCGGTTCGTTGTGGTCGTCGCCGTCGACCAGCACGGTGTAGATGCCGGTGACGGAGCCTGTTTCGGCGGTACCCGCACGCTCCAGCAACCGGGCCAGGATGGAAAACGTCGACGGCGGGTAGCCGCGGGTAGCGGGCGGCTCGCCGGCGGACAGGCCGATTTCGCGCTGGGCCATGGCCACCCGGGTGAGGGAGTCCATCATCAGGACGACGTCCTGGCCCTTGTCCCGGAAGGACTCTGCGATCCGGGTGGCGGTGAACGCCGCACGCATCCGCATCAGGGCGGGTTCGTCCGAGGTTGCCACCACCACGACCGAGCGTGCCAGGCCGGCCGGTCCCAGGTCATCCTCGAGGAATTCCCGGACTTCACGGCCGCGCTCCCCGACGAGGGCAATCACGGACACTTCGGCGTCCGTGCCGCGGGCAATCATCGAGAGCAGGGAGGATTTCCCGACGCCGGACCCGGCGAAGAGGCCCATGCGCTGGCCCTTCCCGAGTGTGGTCATGGTGTCCAGGACACGGACTCCGGTCTGCAGCGGGGTGTCGATGCGGGCACGTTTCATGGCGTTGGGGGCTTCGTTGTCGATCGGCACGCGGGGGCCGCTGTTGAGCGGGCCCTTGCCGTCGATGGGCCGGCCGAGTCCGTCAATGACCCGGCCGAAAAGTCCACGCCCGGTGGGGACGAGGACGGTGCTGCCTTTGGCCCGGACGGGGTCGCCGGCCGCCACGCCGGCGAGCCGGCCGAGCGGCATGCAGCGCACGGTGCTGTCCAGGGCCGCGACCACCTCGGCGTCAAGGCCAGGGTTCTGCCCCACGGTCACAAGATCGCCGAGGGCGCAGTCCAGGCCGGACACTTCAAGGCCCAGGCCCATCACCGAGGTGACTATTCCGACCCGCTGCGGGGCCGCAGCCCGGAGGGCCGCCGCGAAGTCGGCACCCTTGGGGCGCCACTCGGCGATCATGCCCGGCCGCCGTCTTCGAAGTCGCCCAGGAGGGCGGCACGGGCGCGCGCCAGGGCACTGCCCAGGCTGGCGTCGAGCCATCCCTGCTGGTATTCCACTTTGGCGTCGCCACGGTCGAGGGACTGGTCCGCGAGCAGCGGAAGCCCGGCCGGCTGATCCTGGCCTTCCTTCGCTAGGACGTCGATATCGGCCGGATTGAGCCGGATCGCCAGCACTGTGGCGGCGTCGTTCCCGGACAATGCCCGGGCCAGGGCAGCCCGTGCCGTCCGGGTGCCTTGTGCGAGTTCGTAGCCGAGGATGGCCTCGGCAAGTTCCAGCGAGGTGCGGGCAAGGACTTCCTCGGCGTCGTGCAGGGCCTGGACGTTGCGGTGGGCGAAGTCTGTCCGCGCCACGGCGAGCGCGCGGACGGCACGGTCGAGGTCCTGCTGGCCCGCGGCGAGGGAGGCTGCCTGTTCTGCAGCCATCCGGTCACGCCAGCGGCGCTGTTCCTTGGCGGCAGCACGCACACCGGCTGCGTAACCGGCCGCATGGCCCTCCGTGTAGCCGGCCTGTTCGCTGGCCGGACCGCTCGCGCGCAGCGAGGGAAACACGATCCGTGCCGGGGCAGCGTCAGCCGGCGCCCCGTCAGTAAACATAGTCTTCTTCGTCCCCGCGCTGGATGGTGATGGAACCTTCCGCCTCGAGTTCGCGGATGGACCGGACCACGGCAGCACGGGCTTCCTCGATCTGCGAGGCCCGCAGCGGTCCCAGGGCGGCGATCTCGGATTCGAGGATTTCCAGGTTGCGGCCGGAGACGTTGGTGGTGATGGTTTCCAGTACCGGCTCCGAGGCGCCCTTCATGGCCACGGCCAGCACGGACGCGTCCAGGCCGCGGAGCACCAGCTGCACGTCGCGGCGTTCCAGCTTCACGATGTCGTCGAAGGTCACCATCTGGGCACGGATTTCCACTGCGAGTTCCGGGTCCAGCAGGTCCAGGCCGTCGAGCACGGAGCGTTCCGTGCCGGCGTCGGTGCGGTTGATGATCTCCAGCAGCGGCTGGATGCCGCCCACCACCTTGGACGCCTGCTGCGAGACGGCGGCGCCGCCGCGCAGCTTGAGGGTATCCGCCACAATCCCGATCGCTTCGGGCGCGCCGGAACCCATTGTCGCGATACTCAGCGCGACGTCGGCCCGCAGCGAGCCCGGCAGCCCGGACATCACGGCGGAGGCCTTGCGGGGGCTGAGGTGGGCCAGGACCAGGGCGATGGTCTGCGGCAGTTCGCCGTCGATCAGCGCGAGGACCTGGACGGGTTCAATGTCTTCGAGGAATTCAAAGGACTTCCCGGCCATGTTGACCGTGAGCCGGTTAATCAGGCCGGCTGCCTTTTCCGAACCGAACGAGGCCTCAAGCAGGCCTTCGGCGAGTTCCCTGCCGCCGCGGGCCTGCCGGGGGCTGGACAGCGCGGCGTAGTGGAAGTCCTTCATGATCTGCTCGGCCACATCCGGGTCGACTTTCCGGAGCCGGACGATCTCGGCGGCTATGTCTTCCGCCTCGGAATCCGTGAACTGGGCCATGACCTTGGCGGCGTTTTCGGAGCTCATCTGCATGAGCACGACGGCGGCACGCTGGGTGCCGGTGAGGGTGACTTCGGCTGGTTTCATACCGGCTGCCTGTCATCCATGAGGCTGCGCAGGTAGTCGGCGGCCTTCTCCGGGTTGGCTGCGACCATGCTGTCGATCTCGACGCGGCGGCGCTCGGCCTCCAGGTGTTCGGGCGGCGGGCCCGGAAGCGGGGGAAGTGCGGTCATCGGAATGGCGGACGTGACCGGCGCAGGCGGGAGGGCGGACACCGCCGGCATGACCGGGAGAAGGTCCAGGTCCAGCCGTTCGCCCAGGTCCACCGGCTCGCGCTTCTGCCGGCGGCGCAGCACGATTGTGATGACCAGCGCCAGGATCAGCAGGCCCAGCAGGATGCTGCCCGCGGTGACCAGAGTCCCGAAGAACTCCGACTGTTTCCGGGCTTCGGCCTCGGCCTTGGCGGCCTCGAGGGACGCGGCGGCCTGGTCCGCGGCGGCGGTGCTGAACGGCACAACCTCCACAGTGACGACGTCGCCCCGTGCTGCGTCGATGCCAGCGGCCGAAGTGACCAGCGCGGTCAGTGAGGCCAGGTTCAGCCCGCCGGCCGCGGTCTGGTTGACGGCCACTGAGATCGTCTGGCGTTTGATGGCGCCTGGCGGAATCACGCGGTCCTCGGTGACCTTATTGACGGCGTTGTTCTTGGTGGCGGTGGAGGAGTCGAAGCTGCCGTCTCCGCTGGTGCCGCCGGGAACGGCAATGTTGTCCGGTCCCAGGACGCCTGCGGCCCCTCCCCCGGTTCCGGTGTACTTCTCCGTCTTGGAAGACTCGCTCAGCGGCAGGGCTCCCTCGGCGTTGGAGAACGTTTCGCTTTTCTGCTGCGCGGATTCGCCGGTGACATCAGCGGCTACAGCCACGGTGGAGTTGCCGGGACCCACCACGCGGTCCAGGACGGCCTTGACGGCGTCGGACGTGCGCTGCTGGAAATCGCTGGCCTGCTTCGACGAGGAGCCGACTGCCCCGCCGCCGACTGAGGAAAGCACGTTGCCCTGCGAATCGACCACTGACACGTTGGCGGGCTTAAGGTTTTCGATGGCGGCCGAGGTCAGGTGCACAATCGCCTGGACCTTGTCGCCGGAGAGGGTGGAGCCGGGGGCGGTCTCAACGAACACCGAGGCTGTGGTGTCCGGGGCCGTGGATACGAAAACGGTCTTTTCGGGGATGGCGAGGCGGACAGCGGCGGTCTTCACGCCGTCCATGGCCGAGATGGTGCTGGCCAGTTCACCTTCAAGCGCACGCTTGTACGTAACGGACTGCTGGAACTCCGAGGACGTGACGCCCATTTTGTCCAGCAGGGAGTAGCCGGTGGCCGCGGCGGTGGGGAGGCCGGCCGAGGCCGCCTTGAGCCGCTCGTCGTAAACCTTGTCCTGCGGCACGAGGATGGTGGAGCCGCCGTCGCTCAGCTCGTAGGGCACGTTATCCTTACGGAGCTGCTCCACGATCCCGTTGGCGTCGGTGTCTTTGAGTCCGGAGAACAGCGGGGTCAGGGCAGGCTTGGTCAGCCAGGCCGAGAGCGCGATGATGCCCACCACCAGGAGGGCGGCGCCGAGCACCGCGAGGGTGCGCTGACCGGCGGTGAATCCTTTGAGGCCCGCGCCGAAGCGCTGGAAAAAGCCCGTAATCTGCGGTGGCATCAGGCCTGCATCCTCATGACCTCGTTGAATGCGTCAACGCCCTTGTTGCGCACGGTTGCCATGAGCTCGAGGGTGATCTGCGCGCGGCTGGCCGCGAGGGTGGCGTTGTGGATGTCGTCCAGGTTGCCGGTGACCGCCGAGACGGCCAGTTCCTTTGACGTCGACTGGAGCTGCTGGAGGTTGTCCACGGCACCGGTGAGGGTGCTCGCGAAGCCGGAGCCGTCCGTGCCGGTAGCGGCTCCCGCGCCGGATACGAAGTTCGAGGGAAGGACTCCCTGGACCGGGGCGATTGGGGAAACAGGCATCAGGATCTTCCAATCTCAAGGGCGGCCATGTAGGTTTCTCGGGCGCGGTCAACGACCTGCGCGTTTGCCTGGTAGCCGCGCTGGGCAATGATGAGCGCGCCCATCTGTTCGGCCATGTCGATCTCCGGGTACTTGACGTTGCCGTCCGCGTCGGCGAGCGGGTGGTCCGGCTGGTAGACGATCCGTCCTTCGGCGCTGCCGAGCTGGGTGCTCTTGACGTAGACGCCTGTTCCCTCGGAGCCTTCGGCCGCTTCCACGTACCGGGCCTGGAAGGCGTTTCCGCTGGTGGCCGAGGCGTTGTTCATGTTGGCGAGGTTGTCCGAGACGGCGTCGAGCCACTTGCGGTGGACAGTCAGGGCCGAACCGGCGATGCCGATTGCGTCGAAGGTCATCAGCTGGTCCTCATGGCGGCGCGCACGGCGTTGAACTCGCCGCCGGCGGCGCGCGCGGCGAACTGGAAGCGCAGGACGGTGTCGATGTTGGACAGGGTTTCCGTGTCCAGGTTGACGTTGTTGCCGTTCAGCTGGGTGGGCTCGAGGGATGCCGAGATAGTGGCATCGGTGTGGCCGTCGCCGGACTTCACGGAAGCGGCGAGGGCAGCCTCGAAACTGACGCGCTTCGCCTGGTAATTAGGCGTGTTGACGTTCGCGATGTTGCTCGCGATGGTGCGCTGGCGCAGCGCAAGGCCGTCCATGGCGCTGGCCAAGGCGGCGGAAGTCACGGATTCGAGCACAGAGTCCTGCCTGGGGATGGAGAAGAGAGGCCGATCCGTGGCCGGTAAACGAGCGATCCGTGCTCTAACAGTGGTTATCGGCACTGGTCAGACGTATGTTAGGAGAAATTTCGACAGGTTATTTTCGCGGCCTTGCTGCCGGTGGTTCCTAGCCGTTTACGTCGAGGTAGACGGCGCCGGAGGACTCGCCGACGCCGGGCACCGAGGAGACTGCATGAAGTTGCCGGGCCACGCCCGAGCGGGCTTCTTCGAGCCGCCGGGCCACCCGTTCCTGCGCGGCCGACAGAGCCATGGCGCGGCGCCTGGCCTCGGCCGGCAGGGGGCCGATGAGAGTGGGCGGAGACCAGCGCTTTTGCGGCAAGGACGCGACTGCGCCCTGGGGACCGACCGACAAGGGGCCGAGCGGATCCTTCAGGGTACGTTCAGCTGCGCCCACAGCCATCTCCAGCACGTCCAGGATCGCGGTCCAGGCGGCCACCGCGGTATCCGCTGGCGTCGTCAGGGTTGATTCGGCGTGCTGGATGCTGGCTCCCCCTAAGCCGTTCCCCGCCTCCGATTGGTCACCCAAAGCCGAGGCTCCCGCGGCCTCTTCCGGACTGGGTGTTCCAGGCCCCTGCTGCCGGGGAACCGGCGGGAGCGGCGGCGGGGGACGCCGCGGGGGTAGCGGACACGGGCACAGCAGCGGCGGCTTCATGCCAGGTCTGCCGCAAGGGTTCCAGCAACTCGATGGCTTCCCGGGTCAGTTCGGGGTCGCGCTGGATGTTGGCATTGATCAGAGCCGTGGAGACGTAGGTGTAGACCCCTAGCAGGCCGTTGGCCCCGTCCCAAGCTTCGACCTTCAGCGAAGAGGACAGCTCGGCCACGATGGCCTGGGCGTGCAGCAGGTTTTCCGATGCGGTCGTCCAGTCGGCAGTCTGCTGCGCCGTTTCCGCCCGCCCCAGGTCCAGCAGGAGCCGGTCGTAGAGCATGGTGAGCAGCCGTGCCGGCGGAGCCGAAAGCACCGAATCCGCCAGGTACTGGTTCCGCTGGGCCGCGCTGCCGAAGCCGCTGCCATAGGTGGTGGTCATGCTGATTGACTTCCTGAGAGGCCGGCGAGCTGAGATGTGAGCCAAGACTGCTGGGCCTTCATGTTGCTGAGGGCAACTTCCAGTCCCGAGTACGTTCGCTGAAGCGTGGCCTTCCGGGATTCGAGCCTCGTGTCCCAGTCGCTGATGTGGTTCGCGAGGTCACGAACCTCGGATTCCTGGCCCGTGATCTTCTTTGTCAGGGTGCCCTCGTATTTGTCCGAAGCACTTGTTGCCGCTGCGGCGATTCGGGTGGCGATTTCCTGGACCTTTGCAGCGGTGCCCGCCGGGTCCGAGGCAAGAGCTGCCGAGAATTTCGTCTGGTCAAACTCCATCGTTCCGGTCTTCGTTATGCTGATGCCTATTTCCGACGGCGACCGCGGCGGAGTGCCGACGGGCAAGGACGCGGCGGACAAGATCTTCTGGTTCAGATCGCGGACGGCGCTGTCGCCAGAGAAGACTCCAGCGGTGGTAGCGGAACCGCCGGCGTTGCTCACGGCACTCCTGCTTGAAACGAGAGAAAAGACGCCGTTCAGCCCGGCGACCAGATCTGAGGCGAGTTTCGTGATTTGCGCGTCATCCCGGGCCACTGAGAGGGTAACGGGAACGGCAGACACCTCCTTCACCGTGACGGACACTCCGGGAAGAAGGTCCGCGAACGCGTTCGTGGAGGACTTAATGACCTGAGGAATGTCCAAATCCGCCCAGAGTTCGATCTCGGCATCCTGGGCCGTCTTGGCCTGAGAGAAGGCAGTTCCAGGATCGGAAATCATAAATCCCCCGGCGGCGCCGGACTTGGTCGCCGAGAACTGGAGGCGGTAATCCCCGCCGCCGACGGCGATCTTACTGGCAGTGACACCTGCCCCGGCCTTGTTGACTGCTGCTACGACGTCGTCCAGCGAGCTGGTTAACGGAGAGATGACAACAGATGTGCCGCCGCTCGTAACGGTCATGGCGGTGTAGGGCCACGCTGCCAGAGGTTCGGAGACGGTGACTTGGGTCTGGGCGAGTTTAGTGACTGTGAAGTCAATTGAGCCGGCCTTCGCCGCAGCAGTTGTACTGACGGCAACTTTGTCGCTGCTCGTCGACGCGGAATACAGTTCGAGAGCACCCGGTTTGGCGGCGGCTGTTGCCTGGCTCGCCAGTGCAGCTACCTTGCTGTTCAGACCTTGCAATGCGGAAACCATGGACTGGATCTCGTACGACTTGTTCTTCAGCTGCGTCTGCGGGATGGCCTCGACCTGCATAAGGGAGGCGATCAGGGCCGTGGTGTCGAGCCCGCTGGCTAGTCCGTCCAGGGAGATCCCCATCGCTGCCACTCCTTGCTGTCTGATTCCTGCTGTTGTTCTTACGTTCAGAGGCTGCACGTAAGGGCCGGACGATGGATTTCTCCGACCGCCCGGCCCTCACGGGTCAAAACAGTGCTACCGGATTGCCGGGAGCGGTTTAGCGCAGGAGCTGGAGAACGCCCTGGCCGGACTGGTTTGCCTGGGCCAGCATTGCTGTGCCGGCCTGGGAGAGGATGTTGGCCTTGGTGAACTTGACCATTTCCTCAGCCATGTCCGTGTCGCGGATACGGGAGTTTGCAGCCGACAGGTTCTCCTTGGAGACCTGCAGGTTCTTGATGACGCTCTCGAAGCGGTTCTGGCTGGCGCCAAGGTTTGCGCGAGCGGTAGAGACGCCGATGATTTCGGTGTCAACAGCAGCGATCGTCGTCAGAGCGTTTGCCGCGCTGCTGAATCCGGTTGCAGCAAGAGTAGTGATTGCAGTTCCCACAGCTGCGACATCCTTGAGGCTCACAGCGATCTGGTCTTCAGCCGCTACACTGCCAGCGCCGACCTGGAAGGTCAGCGAAGTCGTGACTCCGTCGAGCAGCTTGGTGCCGTTGAAGTTTGTTGAGGCTGAAATCCGAGTAAGTTCCTTACCCAGTGCAGTTACTTCAGTGGCGATGGCCGCTCGCGAATCGGCATTGTTCGAGTCGTTGCCGGCCTGGACGGCGAGGTCGCGCACGCGCTGCAGGATGGACTGAACTTCGGTCAGGGAACCTTCGGCGGTCTGAATGACGCTGATGCCGTCCTGGGCGTTGCGGGCAGCAACTCCCATGCCGTTGACCTGTGACTTCAGGCCTTCAGAGATGGCCAGGCCGGCAGCGTCGTCGCCGGCGCGGTTGATGCGCAGGCCGCTGGAGAGCTTCTCCAGCGACTTGGACAGGTCGTTCTGGGTGTTGCTCAGGTTGCGGTAAGCGTTGTTCGCAGCCAGGTTGGTGTTGATCTGCATTCCCATGATGTTTCCTCCATGATTTGGGACAGTGTGCGATGGCCCGTCCGTGGGCCTTCAGGAGTAGTTATCGCCGTTTGGCAAGCACAGGTAAGGAAGATTCCAAAATTGTTTTCAGATAATCGTCCGGTCTGGTCCTGCCCTGTTAACAGCCCTAATCCTGCTAACGGATCCGGGACCCCTGCCGATAGTTTCTCCGAACCCTGCTGACGGCTGCAGCTGACACTTATGTACTGCAGCCCCGGCACCACCGCATTCGTCACCTACGAGGGAGCCGTCCAGACCATGGCCATCCACGAACTTTCAGCCTTGCTGTGGCGGGAGCGTGAACTTCTGGACGTTCTCACTTTCAAGCTGGAGGAGGAGCAGTTGCTGCTCACCGCCGGCAAGTCCCGCTGGCTTCCCCACGGCACCAAAGAAGTCGAGCAAGTGCTGGAACACCTGTCCAAGGCGAGCCTCGCCCGCACCATCGAAGCCGCCGTCGTGGCGGAAACCTGGGGAATGCCCACCGACGCGTCCCTTGGTGAACTCGCCGCTGCTGCACCGGAGGGCGCCTGGTCCGAGATTCTCACGGCCCACCTGGCCGCGTTGACCCGCCAAACCACCCTGATCAAGGAACTGCGCGACTCCAACGAGCAATACCTGCGCACCGCAGTCCGTTCCACGCAGGAATCCCTGGCCGATCTGCGGCCCACCACTGCGGCCGGCACTTACGACGCCCAAGGCAAGACCGGCGAAACTGCAGGCTCGCGCATTTTCGACAAGCAATTCTAAGGAAGCGACCATGAGTACCTTCGGCGCCCTGAACACCGCCTACCGCGGCTTGACCGCCGCCCAGCAGGGCATGAACGTGGCCGGGCAGAACATCGCCAACGCTGCTACCGAGGGCTACACCCGGCAGCGCGTCCAGCAGTCTTCGATCATGGCTCCGGCTCAAGGTCTGTTTGGCTCCGGCCGTCCCGAGGCCGGAAACGGCGTCTCCGTGGACGGAATCGCACGCCTGGGAAGCAGCTTCCTCGACGCGGGAGTCCGCGCCGCAACAGCCCAGGCAGGCTACGCGAGCGCCCGTTCGTCCGCGCTCCAAGGGATCGAAGGCATGCTTCAGGAACCCGGCAAAGACGGCATCTCCACCGCCCTCCACGACTTCTGGTCCGCCTGGCAAGGCGCCTCCAACCAGCCCAACGACTCCGCAGCCAAAGGACTGGTCCTGCAGGCCGGCAACGATCTCGCCACCAAGGTCTCGTCTTCCTACCGTTCCTTGGAGGGGCAGTGGAGCAGCGTCCGGGGTCAGGCCCAAAGCGCCGTCGAAACGGTCAATGCCGCCGCCACACAGGTCGCCGCCTACAACACGAGCATCCGCTCTACCCTCGCCGCAGGAGGATCCGCCAACGAGCTGATCGACGCCCGGGCCAAGCTCACCGAGACCATCTCCCGGCTGACCGGCGGCACCGTCCGGGAACAGGCCGACGGCACCGTCGATATCCACGTCGGTGGCAACGCCCTGGTGATGGGCGGCACTACCCGGGCACTCGCCCTGTCCGGGAGCCAGACTGCGGACAGGCTCGGCGCCTCCGTCCAGCTTGAGTGGGCGGACCGGCCGGGCGCGGCCATAGCCGTCGCCGATGGCGAAATCGCCGGCGCGTTATCTGTCCTGGCCCCTGCGGCCAAGGGCGGCGCCATCGACGCTGCCGCGCAGTCACTCAACAAGTTCGCCGGGGACTTGAGGGACGCCGTCAACGCCCTTCACGTCGGCGGACGGAAATCTGACGGCACTCCGGCCGGCGACTTTTTCGACCCCGCGCCCGCTGGCCCTGCTGCCCTCGGTCTCGCCGTCGTACCCAAGGGCGCCGCCGAGATCGCGGTCGGCGTGGCCGGTGCGGGGAACCTCGACGGCAGCCTCGCCGACAAGATCTCCCAGCTCGGCACCGGGCCGGGGTCACCGGACAACGCCTGGGCGAACATCGTCACCGGCATCGGCGTGCAGTCACGCGGCGCCCAGCAGCATGAGTCGCTGAGCTCGGCCGCTGAGATCTCCGCGCAGACGGGCCGCGCCTCGCAGGCGTCCGTGAGCCTGGACGAGGAAAACGTCAGCCTGCTCACCAACCAGCACGCTTATCAGGCCGCGGCCCGTGTCATGACGGCTGTGGACGAAGCCCTGGACGTCCTGATCAACCGCACCGGACTGGTAGGAAGGTAGACATGCTGAACCGGGTAACGAACCTGACCATGAGCACCACCGCCCAGCGGACCCTGCAGGCCCAGCAGTCCAGGCTGGCCCAGCTGCAGGAAAAAGCCACCACGCTGGACAAGATCTCGCGTCCTTCCGACGATCCTGCCGCCACAGGCCAGGCTCTCGAGACGCGCGCTCGGCTCGCCGCCAATGCCCAGTACGGCAGGAACATCGACGACGGCGGCAGCTGGCTCACCGCGGCCGACTCCGCCCTCGGCCAAGCCACCAACGTCATGAACCGCATCCTCGACCTCACGGTCCAGGCAGGCAACGGCGCGCTCAACCAGGCAGGCAAGGACGCCATCGCCGTCGAGCTCGAAGGGCTGAACAAGGATCTGCTCTCAATCGCCAACAGCAAGCACCTGGGCCGCAACATTTTTGCGGGCAGTTCGGACGCGTCCACGGCCTTCAGCGCAGCCGTCCCGGCCGACCCGGCCGTTCCCGGCTCCACCGGGACCCCGCCGGTGTTCAACGGTGTCGCGGGCGGTTCCGTGGAACGGCGCATCAGTGCGGACCGGACCATCCGGGTCGATGCCGACGGCGTCGCGATCTTCGGCAGCGGCACCGGCTCCGTTTTCGACGCCGTCAGCAAGACCATCGGTTCGCTGCGCAAAGGGGAGGATGCCACCGTGCACCTCGGAAACCTGCAGGCGTCGTTCAAGAACATCGTCAGCGGGCGTGCTGAAATAGGAACACGGCAGGTGCAGCTGGAACGCGCCGGCAACGTCAACACGGAACTGGAGGCCACCTTGGATGCACAGAAGATGGGCATTGAAAGGGCCGATCTCGGCAGCGTCATCATGGACCTGAAACTTCAGGAAACCAACTACCAGGTGGCCCTGGCCGCCACGGCGCGGGTCCTGCAGCCCACGCTGATGGACTTCCTCCGGTGACCACAGCCGTGATGAACACCCCCGTCGCCTTCATCGCCCCCATGCCGGGCCTCGAGAACGTGCACGATTTCACGCTTCGGAGCGTCGACGGCGCGACGGGACTGTACGCCCTGGAATCCGGCTCCGCGCCGGTGCGGCTGTTCCTCGCCGATGCGGCCGTCTTCGTCCCGGGCTATGCACCGCCTGTTCCGCCGTCCGCACTGGAGGCCCTGGAATTCGAGCAGGGCGAGGCACCGCAGGTACTGGTGGTACTCAATCACTCCCCCGAATCCACCACCGTCAACCTGATGGCACCGATCGTGCTCAACCCGGCCAGCCGCCGCTGCACGCAGCTTGTCCTGGATGGCCGCGACTACCCGCTCCGGGCGGACCTCAACTCGCTCTAGGGCCCCGGAGCCGGCGGCCCGGCATCACCAGAAGTGCGCGACGTCGATGACAAGCCGTGAACCGGCGTCGGGTCCGGCCAGGGTGAAGACCCGGAACGGCAGCCTGGCCCTGACGCCGAGCCCGACGTTCGAGTAGCCCTCGAAACTCCCGGCCCACGCCACCTGCCGCAGGGTCTGGTAGCCCGTCACGTTGGCGAGTTCGTTCTTGTCCGCCGGGGTGTAGGTGGAGTTGCCGTTCTCGTCATAGGCCGGCGAGTTGACCGCGAGCTGGATGAACGCCTGCCCGCGCAGCGGTACCGGGAGCCCTGAACCGTCCTGCGTCACTTGCGGAACGTAGCGGGCGGTGTATCCCGCCACGGGGCCGTTGAGGTCGATCACCAGCCGGTCGAAGCAGTAATGCTGGCCGGTGCGGATGCTGGTCACCTTGGCCTGGCTCAGTGCCGGGTCGGACTCGGACAGCGATCCCCACACCAGTCCGCAGTACGGCTCCGCCGATGCCGCCCCGGGTGCGAGAAGTCCCATGCCGAGGGCCAGCAACACGGCTGCGAGCCAAACTTGGATCTTCTTCAATCCGGCCACCCCCTGAAGCGATGAGATGGTTCAAGAGTAGGAGTGTTAGCGGGCGGAAGCGAGGGCCGGACTGACTTCGGCGTCGAACCGTTAGCCTCGCTGCTTCCGGGTCATCGGAACGTGATCTGGCGCGTGTCCGCAGACACCGGAAACAGCGAAGCGCCGGTCCCCCGCGGGGAGCCGACGCTTTGCTGGAACAATTCTGTTGGGCTGTGAAACGGGTGGCGCGCTGGGAAGTCCCCTAGCCTTCGCAGTCGCGGCAGTACTTCAGGCCATTCTTTTCCTTGGCCACCTGGGAGCGGTGACGGACCAGGAAGCAAGAGGAACAGGTGAATTCATCCGACTGTTCCGGAACGACAGTGACGGTCAGCTCTTCGCCGGAGAGATCCGCGCCCGGAAGGTCAATGCCTTCAGCCGTGTCGTTCTCGTCGAGGTCAATAACGGCGGTCTGGGCGCCGCCGCCCCGGGACGCCTGGAGGGCCTCCAGCGATTCAGCGGGAGATTCTTCTTCTGTCTTGCGTGGGGCGTCGTAATCGGTAGCCATTGCGGGGTTCACTTTCGTTGCTGCGCAGCGCCATTTCAGGCACCTCAGTGAAGAAGTTTAGGTCATTATGCATGGAGTTGAGGAATAGTGTGTGCAACGCGACACTTTGCGTCGCGCCGGCTTCCCAGCGGGACGAACAGGACGACCGGAGCACAGTCCCCGCCCGCCTCCGGGACTCGTTTATGCCACCGGCCACACGACGAGCGTCTTCCATTTTGAGGAGTCCGGCTCGGTCCCCGGATCGCTCAGGTAGTACTCCCACATCGCCTCCGCAGGCGTCAGGGCCTCCGCTTCCATCCGGGCCAGGAGCGCCTGGTACGTCTCCTGCAGGGTCTCGTACGGTCCGATGTGCATCGCCTCAAACGCCTGCCCGGCGGGCAGCGACCCGGCGATCACGCCGCTGCCGCCCGTAGAAGGGTACGGCGCCGCCAGCGGGAACCCGGCTTCGACGTCGACGACGTCGGTGGGCTTCCCCCGGTACAGGGCGAACGGCGGCCCCGCCAGCTGGACGTGCTGCTGATCGACCGCGGCCATAACGGCGCCGTAGGCCCGGCCGAAGAATTCGCGCAGGGCAGTCATCGGCACGGTCTCCCGAACGACGGCGGTCGGCTGCTCCCGGAGTTGGGCGGACTTGATTTCCGGCGTCTTTTCCGGATTCGCTTCAGTCATACGCCCAGACTCCGCCGGTCGGTTTGCAGGGTATAGGGCCTAACGTCCCGGCGGCCGGGCGAGGTCCGCCCGGCCGGGCAGCGCGAGGGCCACCCGTCGGCCACACCGTAACAAAATGAACTTTATTCATTAAACCCTTGCCCTCCATGGCCTGGCACCGTAATACTAAATGAACGTCATTCATTTAGTGACGCCCATCTCACTGGAGTAGCCACATGATCGAAATCACCTCCCTGGACGCACCACCCTCCCTGGCCCGGACCACACCGTCCAGCCGCCCGGCCCTCCGGGTCGGCGTGGTGCAGCACCGCTGGACCACAGACCCGGCCGCCCTTCGCGCAGAACTTACCGAGGGAATCGAACGCGCTGCCCGACTGGGAGCCACCGTTGTCTTCCTCCCCGAGCTCACGCTCTCCCGCTATCCCGCCGACGCACTTCCCGAAAACGACACCTCGCGGCCCGGAGCCGTACGCTCCCGCCCCTCGGACCTCGCGGAGGACCTGCTGACGGGGCCCACGTTCCGTTTCGCCGCCGAGGCTGCCCGCCGGCACGGGATCTGCATCCACGCCTCGCTCTACCAGCGCGCGGACCACCCCGATGGCACGGATGACGGCCTGGGGCTGAACACCGCAATCCTGGTGTCCCCGGCGGGCGAACTGCTGGCCCGCACGCACAAGCTGCATATCCCGGTCACGGCCGGCTACTACGAGGACAAGTTCTTCCGTCCGGGTCCCGCCACGGAAGACCCGTACGAAGTCCATGCCCCGGCCGAACTCGGCGGCGCACGGCTGGGCATGCCCACCTGCTGGGACGAATGGTTCCCTGAACTCGCCCGCCTCTACTCCCTCGGCGGGGCCGAAATTCTGGTCTTCCCCACCGCCATCGGTTCGGAGCCGGACCACCCCGACTTCGACACCCAGCCGCTCTGGCAGCAGGTAATCGTCGGCAACGGTATCGCCAACGGCCTCTTTATGATCGCCCCCAACCGCTGGGGCAACGAGGGGACCCTGAACTTCTACGGTTCGTCCTTCATTTCCGATCCTTATGGCCGGATCCTCGTCCAGGCCCCGCGCGACGAGTCCGCCGTCCTCGTCGCGGACCTGGACCTCGACCAGCGCCGCGACTGGCTGACGCTCTTCCCGTTCCTGGCCACCCGCCGTCCGGACACGTACGCCCGGCTCAGTGATCCAGTGCGCCGCGAAGCGCCGATCGGCGGCGAGGCACCCGTGTACTTCGAGGTGACCGCATGAGCGCCTGGCACATGCCCGCAGAGACCGCGCCGCAGGAGCGGATCTGGATGGCTTTCCCCACCGGCGGCTACACGCTCGGGGAGTCAGCCGAAGAAGCCCACGCCGCCCGGTCCGTCTGGGCCGCCGTCGCCAACGCCGTCGTGGACTTCGAACCGGTCACGGTCGTCGTCAACCCCGGCGACGTCGACATCGCCCGGCGTTACCTCCGTCCCGTCGTCGAGGTGCTCGTCGCGGAGATCAATGACGCCTGGATGCGCGACATCGGCCCCAGCTTCGTGCTGGACGGCAACGGAAACCTCGGTGCCGTGGACTGGGTGTTCAATGGCTGGGGAGCCCAGGAGTGGGCCTCGTGGGACAAGGACTCCCGGATCGCTGCGGAGGTGGCTGGCCGCTCGCAGGCGAGCCATATTCCCTCCACGCTCGTCAACGAGGGCGGCGGCATCCAGGTCGACGGAGAAGGCACCGTGCTGATCACCGAATCGGTCCAGCTGGACCCCGGACGCAACCCCGGGCTGAGCAAGGCCGACGTCGAAGCCGAACTGGCAAGGACCCTGGGCGTCACCCATGCCATCTGGCTCCCCCGCGGCCTGACAAGGGATTCGGAAAAATTCGGCACCCGCGGACACGTGGACATCGTGGCCGCCATTCCGTCCCCGGGCACGCTGCTGGTCCATTCACAGCAGAACCCGGAGCACCCGGATTTTGAGGTCAGCCGGGACATCATCCGTTTCCTGTCCACCACGCGGGACGCCGCCGGCCGGGAGTGGAACATCATCGAAGTCCCCGCGCCCCGGGAGCTCTCGGATGAGGAGGGGTTCGTCGACTACAGCTACATCAATCACCTGGTGGTCAACGGGGGCGTCATTGCCTGCACGTTCTCGGATCCCAACGACGAGAAGGCGCTCCGCATCCTGGCGGACGCCTACCCCGGCCGCCGGGTTGTGGGCATCGATGCCCGCGAGCTTTTTGCCCGCGGCGGCGGCATCCACTGCATCACCCAACAGCAACCTGCTGCCTCCTAGAAAGGGCCGGACATGACTCAAACCTTCCGCAAAGGAGGCTCGGCGGGCGGCGCAGCCCCGACCGACGCCGCCGGCACCGCGCACGGCATCACCGGCAAGGGACTCAAGGGCGGACAGCTTGGCCTGCTCGCCGTCGTGGTTCTGGGGATCTCGACAATTGCCCCCGCTTACACCCTCACGAGCGCCCTCGGCCCGACTGTCAGCGAAGCCGGACTGCAGCTGCCGGTGATCTTCCTCATCGGCTTCATTCCGATGATCCTGGTTTCCCTCGCCTACCGGGAACTCAACGCCGACTCCCCGGACAGCGGCACCACGTTCACCTGGGTCACCAAGGCATTCGGCCCCTGGGTGGGCTGGATGGGCGGCTGGGGGCTGCTGGCGGCCAACATCATTGTGCTATCCAATCTGGCCGGTGTGGCGGTGGATTTCTTCTATCTTTTCCTGGCGCAGTTGACCGGTTCGCCGGAGCTGGCAGACCTCGCGGCCAACAAACCGCTGAACGTCCTGACCTGCTTCGTGTTCGTCGCCTTGGCAGTCTGGATCAGTTACCGGGGCCTGCACGCCACCAAGCTGGTCCAGTACGGGCTGGTCGGCTTCCAGCTGCTGGTCCTGGGGTTGTTTGTGGTCATGGCCTTCGCCAACTGGTCCACCTCTGAAACGGCCATCCCGTTCAGCTGGGAATGGTTCGACGTCACCAAGATCCAGACCTTCGGCCAGATCGCCGCCGGAATCTCCCTGTCCATCTTCGTGTACTGGGGCTGGGATGTCTGCCTGACGGTCAACGAAGAAACTTCCAACGGCAAGAAGACCGCAGGCATCGCAGGAACCCTGACCGCCGTCGTGGTCCTCGGCATCTACCTCCTGGTGACCATCGCAACCATGATGTTCGCCGGCGTCGGGGACACAGGCATTGGCCTGAACAATCCCGACAACCAGGCGAACGTTTTCACGGCGCTGGCCTCCCCCATCATGGGCCCGTTCGCGATCCTGATGTCACTCGCGGTGCTCTCGAGTTCGGCGGCGTCGCTGCAGTCCACGTTCACTTCGCCCTCGCGCAGCCTTTTGGCCATGGCCCACTACGGCGCGTTGCCCCACCGGTTCAGCCATGTCAGCAAGCGCTTTTCGACACCGGGATTCGCCACCGTGGCGGCCGGCGCGGTCTCGGCGGGCTTCTACGCCGTGATGCACGTGATCAGCGAAAACGTCCTCAACGACACCATTCTGGCGCTCGGCCTGATGATTTGTTTCTACTATGGGCTGACGGCATTCGCGTGCGTCTGGTATTTCCGCAAGAGTGTCTTTAGCAGCGCCCGCAACTTCCTTCTGCGGCTGCTTTGCCCCTTGCTGGGCGGAGCCGGCCTGTTCGTGGTGTTCCTGCAGACCGCCGTCGACAGCTGGGCGCCGGAGTTCGGCAGCGGGTCGGAGTTCTTCGGCGTGGGACTGGTCTTTGTCCTGGGCATCGGCGTCCTGGCGCTTGGCGGCGTGTTCATGATCCTCATGGCGCGGCTCCGGCCGGGCTTCTTCCGCGGCGAAACCATCCGGCAGGACACACCGGCGCTGGTGGTCCCGGAATAGCCTCGCAGTAAGGGCCCGCCGGCCCGGGTGAGCCCGGGCCGGCGGGTTTTTGCGTGCGTCCGGCGCCTGCGAAGCTGCCAGGGCGTGTTGAGGAACACCTCCCCGTGCTAGATTCACGCTGTCTGCATTTTCTGCGGGCTCTAGCGCAGCCTGTTCCGGGCGCGGCAATTTGGGGGAAGTTTTTATGCTGCTATTCGATCGCGTCCGGCCTCTAGCCATTCCCTTGTCCCTGGTTGTGGTCATGATGCTTTCCCTGGCACCGCTTGCCCCCGCATCGGCGGCGCCGGATACGACGACGGCGGTGCGTGTTGCGTCCGCCGCGCCGTTGAAGACGGCACCGGTACCGACGATCACCGGCAAAACAAAGGTCGGCTACACCCTGACCGCAGCCCCGGGCATCTGGGGTCCGGCACCCGTCACCCTGAAGTATCAGTGGAAGGCCAACGCCGTCGCCATCATCGGCGCGACCGCCGCCACCTACAAACTGGCCGCTGCCCAGGCCGGCAAGGCCCTCACAGTCACCGTCACCGGCACCAAGGCGGGCTACACCACGGCCGCGAAGACCTCGACCGCCACCGGCGCCATCGCCGCAGGCTCGCTCGGGCCGGCCCCGGTGCCGACGATCACCGGCACGGCAAAGGTCGGCTACACCCTGACCGCGGTTCCGGGCATCTGGGGTCCGGCACCCGTCACCTTGAAGTATCAGTGGAAGGCCAACGCCGTCGCCGTCATCGGCGCGACCGCCGCCACGTACAAGCCCGCCGCAGCCCAGGCCGGCAAGGCCCTCACTGTCACCGTCACCGGAACCAAGGCGGGCTACACCGCAGCCGCGAAGACTTCGGCCGGCACAGCAGCAGTCACGCCCGCGGGACCCGGCGTCGACGTGTCCTGGCCGCAGTGCGGCAAACCCCTGCCCAAGGGCCAGAGCTTCGCGATCATCGGTGTGAACAACGGCCTGGCTAACAACACAAACCCGTGCCTGGCCACCCAGCTGTCCTGGGCCGCCACGTCCACCGGAGGGACCGGCCAGCCCCTCGTGGCCCTGTACGTCAATACCGGAAACCCCGGGACCGCCGGCTCCTGGTGGCCTACCAGCAACACCTATGCCGGAAAGACCGTGGCCAACCCGTACGGCACGTGCACCAAGGGCTCGGTCGGCCCGGCGTGCTCCTATATGTACGGCTACGCCAAGGCCTACGACGACGCCAACATCCGCGGGATCAAGAACCCGGCCTCCTACACCTGGTGGCTGGACGTCGAGACCGAAAACTCCTGGTCAACGAACAAGGCCGCCAACAGAGCCGACCTGGAGGGCATGGCCGCCTATTTTGCCAGCATCGGCGCCAAAACAGGGCTCTACTCGACCGGCTACCAGTGGGCACAGATCGTCGGCTCGGTGCCATCGACCAGCACCCTTTACGCCCAGCGCAGCTGGCTCGCCGGCGCGAGCTCTCTCTCAAACGCGAGCAGCATGTGTTCGGCAGCGCCGCTGACAGGCGGCGGCAAAGTCACCATGACCCAGTACATCTCGGGCGGGTTCGACTACAACAAGTCCTGCATCTGAGTTCCAGGCTCCGGCCCGCCGCGGCCCGTTTCCGGGCACGAGAAACCCCTCCGGTCCGGGCAAACTCGCCGGGAGGAGGGGTTTCGTGGGGCCCCCTGTCGGATTCGAACCGACGACCCCCGCTTTACAAGAGCGGTGCTCTGGCCAACTGAGCTAAGGAGGCATTCCTTCGTGCCGACCGGAACCGGACCCCGAAGAGGCCTGGCGCCACGGCGCTAGATAAGGTTAGCCCACGGACCCCCGGTGATAAAAACCAGGGGAATGCCGCTGCCCGAAACCAAACAGCCGGCCCGTTCCGGATGAATCAGGAACGGGCCGGCTGGAGTTGCCGTCAGGTGGCGCTGTTACTGCTTGGCGTCGATCGCGGCCTGCAGGAACTGCTCGAACGGGGTCTGGGCGCTCTCGCCCTTGCCCCACTGCTTGCCTTCGACAAAGACGCTGGGCGTGCCCGTGACTCCGATGGCCGAGGCCTCCTGGGTGGTGTATTTGACCCACGGGCGGAAGGTCTTGTCATCCACGCACTTCTCGATGCTTTTGGCTCCCACGTCGGTCGCCATCTTCTTCAGCTCCGAATCCGGCAGGCCGGCTCCGCCTTCGGCAGGCTGCTTGTCGAAGAGCGCGTTGACAAAGTCCGCGTACTTCTCCGGGGACTCGTTCACAACGCAGGCCGCGGCGTTGGCGGCACGCGAGGAGTAGTTGGTGGTGGAGCGGCTGTCCAGGAAGCCCAGCGAACGGTATTCCACGGTGATCTTGCCTTCATTGCGCAGCGACGTAAGGGTCTCGTTGTACTGCGCCTCGAAGTTCTTGCACACGGGGCAGATGAAGTCGACGTAGAGCACTACCTTGACCGGCTTGCCCGCCTCGGCTTCGGCCGCCGGCGCTACGACCTCGGCCGGCGGAGTAGCCGGCGCGGCCGGCACGTCGGCCAGCTTGACGGTCGCAGGCTCCGTTTTGGCCACCTCGGAATTGGCGAGCAGCGTGACGCCACCATGGACGTTGCCGTTGGCCGGGGTGGGACCCTCGTCGGCGATCGGCGCGTTGTTCTTGATGCTGGAGGTGACCACCAGGGCCACGATGGCGAGGATGGCCACGACGGCGACCACAATGCCCCAGCCGATGAGCAGCTTGTTGCGTTTATCCTTCTTCAGCTGCGCCTCGCGGATTTCACGGGCTTTCTCGCGGGCCGCGGCAGTTCGCTCTGATTTGGACTGACGGGGTTCGTTTGCGGGGCTCATTGGTTCCTCGGGTCGATCGGCCTGTGGTATCCACTGGGTGGCAATTCATCATTTTAGGGGAGAAAACTGGGAAGTTGCGCTTTCAACTTTCCTTCAAGCCTCCCAACGGACGAATAGCCCGGAAGATTCCGTGCCGATAGGGTGGATGGGAGCCACAAGCGACCCCAGGGGGCAGCAATGCAAGCAACGGACAGCGCCGACCACGGCACGAGAATGACAGACGGGGCGGACGGGACAGCTGCAGGCGACCAGGCAGAGCATGCCGCCGGCTCCGACGCCGCGTTTGACTTTATGGTGGTCTCCAACCGCCTCCCCGTTGACCGCTGCTCCCCGGACGAGCCCGGCTGCGTGGACGGCTGGCGCCGCTCCCCCGGCGGCCTAGTGACCGCCCTGGCCCCGATGATGACAAAGACCGACGGCGCCTGGGTGGGCTGGCACGGCGCTCCCGATGAGACCGTGCAGCCCTTCAGCCACGGCGGCATCGACCTGGTCCCGGTCCAGCTCAGCACGGAGGACATCGAACTCTTCTATGAGGGCTTCTCCAATGCCACGCTCTGGCCGCTGTATCACGACGTGATCGCACCGCCGGAGTTCCACCGGACCTGGTGGGATGCCTACCGGAGGGTCAACCGGAGGTTCGCCGACGCCGTCATCGACCATGCAAACCACGGCGCCACGATCTGGGTCCAGGACTACCAGCTGCAGCTTGTACCCAAGATGCTCCGCGAGGCACGTCCGGACCTGAAGATCGGGTTCTTCAACCACATCCCGTTCCCGCCGCCGGAAATTTTCGCCCAGCTACCGTGGCGCCGGGCCATCATCGACGGATTGCTCGGTGCAGACCTTGTCGGCTTCCAGCGCCCCAGCGACGCCGGAAACTTCATGCGCTCCGCCCGCCGCTTCCTCGGCGCCAGCGTCAAACAGCAGCAGATCCATGTCAAGGGTCCGGACGGGGCGACCACCCATATCGCCCGCGCCCAGGCGTTCCCCATCTCGATCGACGTCCAGCAGATCAGCGAACTGGCGCAGAAACCCGAGATCATCGAGCGCGCCAGCCAGATCCGCCGCGACCTCGGCAGTCCCAAGACGATCCTGCTCGGCGTCGACCGGCTCGACTACACCAAGGGCATCCGGCACCGGCTCAAGGCCTACGAGGAACTGCTGGCGGACGGCCTGGTCACAGTGGAGGACGCCGCGCTGATCCAGGTTGCGAGCCCCAGCCGGGAACGCGTCGAGCAGTACCGGCTGCTGCGCGAAGAGGTCGAAGGCACCGTCGGCCACATCAACGGCACGTACGACACCATGCAGAACACCGCCGTGCGCTACCTGCACCACAGCTACCCCATCGAGGAGATGGTGGCGCTGTACCTGGCAGCGGACGTCATGCTGGTCACGGCGCTGCGTGACGGCATGAACCTTGTGGCCAAAGAATATGTCACGGCCCGCACGAACAACGACGGCGCCCTGGTCCTGAGCGAGTTTGCCGGCGCCGCGGACCAGCTCAAGCAGGCCCTGCTGATGAACCCGCACGATATCGACGGCCTCAAGGCCACGATCATGAAGGCGGTCAACCTGCAGCCGGCCGAGGCCGCCCGCCGCATGCGCTCGATGCGCAAGCAGATCCTGGACCACGACGTCGACCTGTGGTCTTCGGACTTCCTCAACGCCCTCAAAGAGAAGGTGATCCGCGATGACTCCTGAGAAGACGCCGCTCTCGCTCTCCCCCGAACTGCTCGAGGCCGTCCGCCGCGTTGGAGGCACCGAACACCTCCTGGTCGCCATGGACTTCGATGGCACCATGGCGCCGCTGGTCGACCATGCCAAGGACTCCCGGCCGCTTCCCCGTGCCGCGGCCGCCTTCGCCGCGCTGACGGAGCTGCCGCGGACGTCCACGGCGCTGATCTCCGGACGTGCGCTCGACAGCCTGCGGGCAACCGCCTCCCCTCCGGAGCAGACCCTGCTGATCGGCAGCCACGGGGCGGAAGTCTGGATGGGCCCGGGCTCCTCCCGGCTCGAGCTCGACGACGCCCAGCGGGAACTGCTCGCCGATGTCCGCCGGGTTCTTACGGAAATCGCGGAGGAAGCTCCGGGCACCCTGCTCGAGGACAAGCCCGCCGGCGTCGTGCTGCACACGAGGCTGGCCGACGACGACGTCGCGGAGGACGCGGTGGCCGCCGCCCGCGCCGTGCTCCAGGACCGGCCCGGCGTCTACCTGAAAACCGGGAACCGCGTCCTGGAAACCTCCGTGGTCAACGCCTCCAAGGGCGACGGCATCGCGTTCCTGCGCCAGGCGACAGGAGCCACCGCGGTGGTCTTCGCCGGCGACGACACCACGGACGAGGACGCCCTGGGCCGCCTGGTCCCGGGAGATCTCGGCGTCAAAGTGGGACTGGATTTCACCCAGGCGCAGTTCCGCGTGGAGGCGCCGGTGCACGTCGCCGAACTGCTGGAAACGGTGTTGCGGGAGCGGAAACGCGCCCTCGGCACCACGGCCTGAAACCTGGGTGTAACCCGAATCACGTGTGACATTGGTAACTTTATGGCCCTTTTGCTACAAATCTGACATACTCTGTTTGTGATGTGGCGCACAAGAACCGTGCGGCGTCATTGGATACTCCTCGGCTTCGGCCGGGGAGTATGCGCACGACTGGACACCTACAACTGAATAAACAACCGAATAATAAGACCATTCACTACGGATCGTCCGGCACGTACCTGCCGGTGAAGGGATTGATAACTGTGGCTACAGTTACTTTTGATAACGCTACGCGTCTGTACCCGGGCACAGAGAAGCCCGCTGTTGACAAGCTCAACATTGAAATCGCCGATGGCGAATTCCTCGTCCTCGTGGGACCCTCCGGCTGTGGAAAGTCGACCTCCCTGCGTATGCTCGCAGGTCTTGAGGACGTGAACTCCGGCCGCATCCTCATTGGCGACCGCGACGTCACGGACGTTCCGCCGAAGGACCGCGACATCGCCATGGTCTTCCAGAACTACGCGCTGTACCCGCACATGACTGTCGCTGACAATATGGGCTTCGCGCTGAAGATCGCCGGCATCAGCAAGGAAGAGCGCGCCGAGCGCGTCCGTGAAGCTGCCAAGCTCCTGGACCTCGAGCCCTACCTTGACCGCAAGCCGAAGGCACTCTCCGGCGGCCAGCGCCAGCGTGTTGCCATGGGCCGCGCAATCGTGCGTAACCCGCAGGTCTTCCTCATGGATGAGCCGCTGTCCAACCTTGACGCCAAGCTCCGCGTCCAGACCCGTACGCAGATCGCGTCCCTGACACGCCGCCTGGGCGTCACCACGGTCTACGTGACCCACGACCAGGTCGAGGCCATGACCATGGGCGACCGCGTTGCTGTGCTGAAGGACGGGCTGCTGATGCAGGTCGACACCCCGCGCAACCTCTACGACAAGCCGAAGAACGTCTTCGTGGCCGGCTTCATCGGCTCACCGGCCATGAACTTGCTGGAACTCCCCGTCGTCGACGGCGGCGTGCAGTTCGGCGGCACGGTCTACCCGGTTCCGCGCGATGTGCTTGAAGAAGCCCACGGCCAGACCGTCACGCTCGGTTCCCGCCCGGAAGACCTCGAGACCGCACCGCAGGGTGAAGGCCTCCAGGTCGAGGTCGACGTCGTCGAAGAACTCGGCGCCGACGCTTACGTCTACGGCCACACCACCCTGGACGGCCAGAGCCACGACATCGTGGCACGCGTTGACGGCCGCCGCCCCCCGATGAAGGGCGAGTCCATCTGGGTCCGCCCGCAGTCAGGCCACGTACACCTGTTCGACACCAAGACGGGTCTGCGTCTGGGCGCCTAGTCCCCACCCACGCACCGGCAAAACTGACGGCGGTCCTCCCCAACCGGAGGGCCGCCGTCGGCCGTTAACCGCACGGCTGACCATGGACCATTACTGCAGACCTGGCCCGATCGTTAGGGCCGTTGCCCTTAGTACGGAAGAATTGGCACATGACCGAGGAAAACAACGCCCAGTGGCACGACGAACCCACCGACTACGGTCAGATCGGGAAGCTGCCCCGCTACCAGGCCGCCAGCGCCAACGACGACAAAGGCTCGTTGGCCTCCAGCTCCTTGAGCATCACCGCGGCCGCCACCGAACCGGAGCTGCTTGACCTGCCCTGGCACATTGCCCTCGAGGACTGGCCGGCGGAATATCTCGCCGCCCTCCCCCGCGGCATTTCCCGGCACATCGTGCGCTTCGCCCACCTGGGCGGTTCCGTCATCGCCATCAAGGAAACCTCCGAGCACGTCGCCCGGCACGAGTACCACATGCTCCGGAAACTGGCCCGGCTGGATGTCCCGTGCGTGGAGCCGGTCGCCGTCATCACCGGGCGCACCACGCCCGATGGCCGGCCGCTGAACCCCGTCCTGGTCACCCGGCACCTGAAGTTCTCCATGCCCTACCGCGCGCTCTTCTCCCAGATGCTGCGCAAGGACACCCTGACCCGCCTGATCGACGCCCAGGCTCTGCTCCTGGTCCGGCTGCACCTGATCGGCTTCTACTGGGGCGACGTCTCGCTCTCCAATACGCTGTTCCGCCGCGACGCCGGCGCGTTCGCCGCGTACCTCGTGGACGCCGAGACCGGCGAGCTGTACCCGGACCTCTCCACGGGCCAGCGAGAGTACGATCTGGAAATCGCCCGGGTCAACATCGCCGGCGAGCTCATGGACCTGCTCGACGGCGGCCTGATCGAGGAGAAGGTGGACCCGGTGGCCACCAGCGAGCTGATCATGGACAGCTACCGCCGCCTGTGGACGGAGCTGACCGAAAAGGAGTCCTTCGAGATCGGCGAACGCTGGCGCGTGGCCGCCCGGATCCGCAAGCTGAACGAGCTCGGGTTCGACGTCGAGGAATACGCGATCAAGACCACCCAGAACGGTTCCACCATCCAGCTCCAGCCGAAGGTGGTGGACGCCGGGCACCACCAGCGCCGGCTGCTGCGCCTGACCGGCCTGGACGCCCAGGAGAACCAGGCCCGGCGGCTCCTGAACGACATGGACTCCTTCCGGGCGGACAACAACCCCGGCATGGACGAGGAATACAGCGCGCACCTCTGGGTCAGCCAGATCTTCGAACCGATCGTCCGGTCCATCCCCCGCGACCTGTCCGGGAAGCTGGAGCCCGCGGAGGCCGTGCACGAAATCCTGGAACACCGCTGGTACATGTCCGAAAAGGAGAACCGGCACATCCCGCTGGCCGAGGCCGTGCAGTCCTACATCGACTCCGAGCTGCGCCACCGCCGCGACGAGGCCGCCATCATGCTGAACCCGGATACCGGACTGCTGAAGATCCTGGAGGTCGAAACCGAGGAATCGCGTTACGGCGCCGACGAATCGATCGATGAATACCCCGACTCCGACGACTAGGAGCCGCCGGAGCCTGGACCGCCCGGCTGGGTTAAATCGCCTTGCCGGGGTTCAGGATGCCCGCCGGGTCGAACAGTTCCTTGATCCGGCGTTGCAGTTCACGCACGGGCTCCTTCTGTTCCAGCCCGAGCCAGCGCAGCTTGAACTGGCCGATCCCGTGCTCGCCCGTGATGGTGCCGCCCATCGCGAGAGCGACCGTGATGGACTTGTCCAGGGCCGCGCCCAGTCGTTCCATGGCGTCGGCGTCGACGGCGCTGCCCACCCGGTCCACCCAGAAGGTCGGGTGCAGGTTTCCGTCGCCGGCGTGCGCCACAACCTTGAGCTGGACCCCGAACGCCGCCGCCATCGCCTCCAGCTCCGCGACGTAGTCCACCAGACGCGAGCGGGGCACGGCGACGTCCTCGCCCACCCGGTATTCGTCGTCGACCTCCACGCCCCGGCTGTTGCGCCGCAGCTCCACGAGGTGCTCGGCCTCGGCATTGGCCTCCATGGTCACCACTGCCCCGCCGGCTGTCAGCAGCGGCCGGATGGCAGCAGCCTCCGCCTCGGCGCCGAACCCGTCGGTCTGGATCAGCAGCAGGGACGCGCCGCGCGCGGCCAGGTCCGAGCCGTGGATGTCATCGAGCTGCGCGAGCGATCCACTGTCCAGCAGTTCCATAATGGCCGGTTGAACGCGGGCCTTGCCGACGGCGAGGACGCCCGCCGCGGCGCTGCGGAAGTCCGGGTAGAACGCCGCGATGGTGTGCACTTCCCGCGGGAGGTATTTGAGCCGGACCGTGATGCCGACCACGATCCCCAGGGTCCCCTCGGAGCCCACAAAGAGCCCGGTGAGGTCGTAGCCGGCGACCCCTTTGAAGGTCTGGTGTCCGGTGTGGATCAGTGAGCCGTCCGCGAGCACGACGTCGAGGGCCAGCACGGAGTCCCGGGTCACCCCGTACTTCGCGCAGCGCAGGCCGCCGGCGTTCGTGGCGACGTTGCCGCCGATGGTCGACATCTTGAAACTGGCCGGGTCCGGGGCGAACATCAGTCCGTGGACGGCCGCGGCCGCGTTGAGGTCCGCGTTGACGACGCCGGGCTCGACGACGGCGGTCTCGTCGTCCGGGTTGAGGTCCAGGATGCGGTTCATCCGCTCGAGGCTCAGCACAACGCAACTCTTGCTCGCGTGGGCGCCGCCGGAGACGCCGGTGCCCGCCCCGCGGGCCACCAGCGGGATGCCGCGGGCCGCGCACGCGCTGACGGTGGCCTGGACGTCTGCAACAGACTCAGCGAGGACCACCGCCTGCGGCAGCTGGTAGTCCAGCACGGGTGCCTGGTCCACGGCATACGCGGCCAGGGTGGTGGCGTCCACGGTGACTTTCCCGGGGCCCAGGGCAGAGGTGAGCTCGTCAATGATGCTCATGCGGTCTCCAGTTCTTCGAATCCGACTCTCAGTCTAAGGCGCGAAGACGGACGCCCGGATTAGGGCGTGGTTCCGGGCAGACGGCGCCAGCGGGCCTCGGGTGCAGATCAGGGCGCTTGGCGCCGCCCCGCGCCGAGGGCCGGATCCTCCGCGGGCTTTCGCCCGGTAGGTGATGTGACTCACAATTGCAAGCGCTTCCAAGCTGCTGGCACAACATGACTCCGGTACGTCACATTACCGACGGGTAACGCGGGCGTTCGGCCCCGCCCTGGATTCCCGACCGTTCGGGGCAAACCCCCACTTCAGCGCGCTGTTCAGGACCTATCCCACATCCCATTCCGGACATTGGCAGGGACCGGGTGCGTTGAATTTCGACTGGAAGCGTTTTCAAATTCACCGATTCGGATTTACGATTACCGGCATGTCCGTTGATACAGTCCTCACCGCCCCCGCCGGCCGGGTTCCCCTGACCGGCCCGTTGACACCGGTGCACGCCGCAGACCACATGCCCGGCTGGTGGCGCTCCGCCGTCATCTACCAGGTCTATCCGCGGTCCTTCCGCGACCTGGATGGCGACGGCATTGGCGACCTCGCCGGCATCACCGCCGAACTGCCGAAGCTCGCGGAACTGGACATCGACGCCGTGTGGCTCTCGCCGTTCTACCGTTCCCCGCAGCGTGACGCCGGGTACGACGTCAGCGACTACTGCGACGTCGACCCCCTATTCGGCACCCTTGCGGACTTCGACGCCATGATCGCCGAGGCCACCCGCCTCAGCCTGCGCATGATCGTGGACCTTGTTCCCAACCACTGCTCGGACCAGCACCAGGCTTTCCAGACCGCCCTCGCGGCCCCGGCCGGCAGCCCGGAACGGGACCTGTTCATCTTCCGCGACGGGCGGGGAGCCTACGGCGAGGAACCGCCGAACAACTGGCAGTCCCACTTCGGCGGCCCGGCGTGGACCCGCATCACGGAGCCCGACGGCACCCCGGGCCAGTGGTACCTGCACCTCTTTGACACTTCCCAGCCGGACTTCAACTGGGATAACGACGCCGTACACGCAGAGTTCGAGCGCGTACTGCGCTTCTGGCTGGACCGCGGGGTCACCGGATTCCGTGTGGACGTGGCCCACGCCCTGGTCAAGGCTCCGGGACTTCCGGAATGGGGCGGCCGCGCCGACGGTGCCAGCTCCGACGGCTACGCGGGCCAGGACGCCCCCATGTTCGGCCAGCCGGCCCTGCACGACATCTACCGCAAGTGGCGGCGGATCCTTGCCGAGTACGGCCCGGACCGCATCCTCTGCGCCGAGGCCAACGTGGACCCGCTTCCCCGGCTGGCCGACTGGGTCCGTCCGGACGAGATGCACCAGGCCTTCAACTTCCCGTACCTCCACGCCGGCCTGGACGTGCGCCGGATGCGCCATGTGATCACCGAGTCGCTGACGTCGCTGGATTCCGTCGGAGCGCCCAGCACCTGGGTCCTCTCCAACCACGACGTCGTCCGGCACGCCACCCGCTTCGGGTACAACGGCCAGGCACCGCGCGACGGCGACGGGATCGGCAGCCACGATCCGCAGCCGGACGAGGCTCTCGGCCGTGCCCGGGCGGCAGCCGCCTCGATGTTCATGCTCGGGCTTCCGGGCGGCGCCTACCTTTACCAGGGCGAAGAACTGGGCCTGCCGGACGGCATCGACATTCCGGACGGCCAGCGGCAGGATCCGACGTTTGGCCGCACCGGCGGCGAGCGGTTGGGCCGGGACGGCTGCCGCGTACCGCTGCCGTGGCGCAGCGGCGAGCTCCACGCTGGCTTCGGCTCCGGCGAGAACCCCTGGCTGCCGCAGCCGGCGAGCTTCGACGGACTGGCGCGGGACGCGCAGGACGCCTCGCCGTCGTCGCACCTCAACCTGTACCGGCGCATGTTGGCTCTCCGGCGCGACCTGGGGCTCGGCAGCGGATCACTGTCCTGGCTCGAGGACTGGTGCACGGACACCTGCCTCGCCTACCTCAACGGCACCACCCTCGTGTTGCTGAACGTGGGCCACGGGCCGGTGGAGCTGCCCGCGGGGAGGGTCCTGCTGCGCAGCTCGGCCGGGACAGCCGGATCCGTCGAAACAGGCTGGGACTGGGCTGGCGCGGCCGAAAGCGGGCATCGGTTAGGCTCGGGTGAAACGGTCTGGCTGGAAATCTACCTCGGGGACACGGAGAGCTGACAATGCCCGGCATCAAGGACGTCGCAGAACGGGCCGGCCTTTCCATCGCCACCGTTTCGCGGGCCCTGAGCGGCAAGGGAAATGTTTCGGTGCGCAGCAAACAGCGGGCGCAGACCGCCGCCGCGGATCTGGGCTTCGTGCCCTCTTACCACGCGTCCAGCCTGGCCTCCGGGCGGAACCACAATGTCGGCGTCGTGGTTCCCTCCGTCCACCGCTGGTTCTTCTCCTCCGTGGTCGAAGGCGTGTCCGCGACCCTGCTCGACGCCGGCTACGACCTCACCCTGTACAACGTGAGCGGGGGCGAGGAGCGCAGGCACAGTGTGCTGAACGACTTCCTGCTGCGCAAGCGCGTGGACGCGGTCATCGCCGTGTCTCTGGAGCTCAGTACGGCGGAGATCCAGCAACTGCTGGCAATCCACCGTCCCATCGTGGGGATCGGCGGGCCGCTGCCGGGGGCCTCGACCATCCGGATCGATGATTCGGGGATCGCCGAGGCGGCCGGCCGGCACCTCATCCAGCTGGGCCATAGCAAGATCGCGCACATGACCGGCGATGCAGCCTATGACAAGGACTTCAGGCTTCCCGGTACCCGCCAGGGCGGCTTCAAGGAAGCCATGAGGGACGCGGGACTGGCGGTCCGGCCCGAGTGGCAGGTCTGCGCCGACTTCACCATCCAGGGCGCCTACGCCAGTGCCCGGCGGCTGCTGGGCGGCTCCGTGGAGCGCCCGACGGCGGTCTTCGCGGCCTCCGATGAGATGGCGATCGGAACCATCCTGGCCGCCCGCGATTTCGGCCTCCGGATCCCGCAGGACCTGTCCGTCATCGGCATCGACGGCCACGAGCTCGGCGAGGTGTTCGGGCTGACAACGATCGACCAGGACGCCCGCGGCCAGGGCGCGCTGGCGGTGCGTCGACTGCTGGCGGGGCTGGAGGACGGTGCGAACACCGCGGCAGAGGACACCGAGTACCCGACGAGTCTCGTCATCCGGTCCAGTACGGCCGTGCCGCCGGCCGAGACGGTGGCGCTGCAGGCCTAGCCAGCTACGCCTCGCATCTTGCTGGCCTCACGTGCTGCCGGAGCATCTTCTTCCACTCGTCGGCCTGCAGCCGACGGATTATGGCCTGCGGCCCATCAGTCATCGCCACCGCCCATGAACCGGAGGAAGCGGTCCAGGACTCCGGGCCAGCCGGCGACGTAGTCCGCGCGGATGGCGGCCGGGTCCTCGGCGCCTTCCCAGCCGCTGTGCACCAGCCGGAGCTCGGTGCCGCCTTCGACGGCCCGGAAAGCGACCCGGAGTTCCGTGGACCACACGGCAGTACTTCCCGGGTGCCAGCTGGCGTGGAAGGACAGCGGTGGCTGCCAGTCATCAATCGAACCCCAGATCGCCGTCCGGCCGTCGTCCGCAGTCTCCAGAATCAGGTTCTCTTCGAACTCCACATAGGAGCCGGCGCCGTAGACGCTGTGGTCCTCGAGCGGCCACCACAGGTGCGTGTGCTCGGTGAACCCCACAAAGGCCCGGGCGACGGCGCCGGGTACCACCACGGTGAAGACCACCGGCTCCAGGCCGTCTGTTGCCACGGGTTCGGGGCCATCAGGCTGGTCAAGGGGAGCGTGGCTGAAGAGGTTGTCCATGGGCATTTACTCTACCCGCGCCAGTCCCGGCTGCCTGCCCAGGTTCCGGCCCTGATGGGCCCGGCGGAAGGCCGGCTGTTTTGTGGTTTGGGGGGTTAAATGCGGGAGAGCCTCCAGACGTGTGTCTGGAGGCTCTCGACCGTTTTAATGATGTTCCGGCGGTGACCTACTCTCCCACACCCTCCCGGGTGCAGTACCATCGGCGCTGTGGGTCTTAGCTTCCGGGTTCGGAATGGGACCGGGCGTTTCCCCCACGCTATGACCGCCGTAACCCTTGCTCCGCGCCCCCTTGGGGGGGCGGGAAATCTGGTGTTACAACTGTGGTGTTGTTTATTTTGTTGTGTTCTCAAGCAACGGGTTTGTTGTTTGGGAACCACATAGTGGACGCAAGCAGTCTTGTTTCTTTGTACCGCCCCTGGTTGCAAACGCTTTTGAACCGTTTGCGGGGGT